>CABTXQ010000005.1 GCA_902488835.1 uncultured Ileibacterium sp. | reverse complement strand
TCTGTCTGTCTGTCTGTCTGTCTGTCTGTCTGTCTCATAATTATGTTTCTAATACCCTCATATTGTCAATTTTTTTAGTCATTATATCATAAAATTTTCGCTTTGAATATATTTTTAAATGATTGAATATTATGCTTTTTACATGATAAAATAATAAAGTATTAATACATATCTAAGCCTCTAAATGAAAGGAGAATGTCTATGCTTACCGGCAAGACTGTAATTATTGGAGTAACGGGAAGTATCGCTGCATATAAAATTCCGTATCTAGTTCGTCTGTTAAAAAAGCAGGGTGCTGATGTACATGTGATAATGACTGAAAACGGTTCAAAATTCGTAACACCACTTACATTTGAGACTTTGACCGGAAATAAATGTCACATTGATACCTTCGATCGTAATTTCCAGTTTGATGCCAGGCATATTTCCCTTGCAAAGGCTGCTGATCTTATTATAGTTGCTCCTGCTTCTGCCGATTTTATCGCAAAAGCTTCAAACGGAATAGCTGATGATATGCTAACAACTGTGCTTCTAGCTGCTAAATGTCCTAAGATAGTTGCTCCTGCAATGAATACAGGTATGCTCCTTAATCCAATTACCCTAGACAATATTGAAAAGTTAAGGCATTACAGATTTACGGTAATTGAACCCGACGAGGGATTCCTTGCCTGTGGCGACATAGGAGCCGGGAAAATGCCTGAACCCGATGTTCTTGCTGAATACGTATATAGAGAGATTGCTTTTGATAAAGATATGAGTGGTCTTAAGGTTCTAATAAGTGCAGGTCCTACAGAAGAGGATATTGACCCCGTACGTTTTATTACCAATCATTCAAGTGGCAAGATGGGATACGCACTTGCAAAGGCTTGCATGCTAAGAGGTGCCGATGTTCATCTTGTAACCGGTCATGTAAAGATAAGCACTCCGCCTTTTGTAAATATTGTTAATATAAAAAGTGCTTCTGAATTGTATGACGTCATGACCAAAGAGACAATCGATTCTGACATCGTATTCATGGCTGCAGCTGTCGCTGACTACTCCCCTAAGATTCATGCAGAAAACAAGATCAAAAAAAGTGATGATGATATGAAGATTGACCTCGTAAGGACAAAGGATATTCTATCTGAGATTGCAAGCATGCGTAATTTGGGGTTATCAAACTCCAAGCAGGTTATATGTGGTTTCTCAATGGAGACGGAGAACCTTATCGAAAACTCAAGGAAAAAGCTCACTAAAAAGAAAATAGATCTGATTGCAGCAAACAGCTTAAGGACTGAAGGTGCAGGATTTGAAAAGGATACGAATGTCATAACTTTGATAACTCATGACAAAAATAAAGAACTTGGAAAACTATCCAAGTTCGATACTGCAGTCAAAATTATAGATGAAGCACTCGAGTTATATAAGCTCATCTAGCTCCATTACGCTTATGTCCGATATATTTTTTATTTCGTCCCAGTCGTTACGACTTATTTCGTCGTAGATTCCAACTGTGCTAAGGCCGATATTTTTTGCCGTCTTTATAGCATAAAGTCCATCTTCAAAGACCCATATGCCAGGTCCTGCTTTTAGGTCCATCGCCTCCATGCAACGGTTAAATGGCTCTGGCGTACTCTTGCTTATCTTAAGTGCACTCGCACTTATTACGGTCTTGAAGTATTTTGATATATCTAGTCTTTCTAATGCTGGCATAAGAAGATCTATGTGCGTTGACGTCGCAATAGACATCGGTATTCCTTCTCTATCAAATATTTCGATAAGCTCAATGGCACCTTTTCTTGGCATCACATCATCTTTGTAAAAAGATTGCATACTTTCAGCCATCTCTTCACCAAAGAATTCAGCAATTTTTTCAAGTCCTGATTCCTCGCCAACTTTTGATACAATTTTTTCTCTAAAAAGTTCGTTGTTCATCAAATCGAAGTTTTTAATCATATATTTTGCAGCTTCAGTCATTGTCATGCTGAACAATATTAGACCAAGACTTTCGTCCGTATGTATTCCTAGCGTCTTTAGGTAACGAACTCCCACTGTAAACCATGTATTCATACTGTCAAGAAGTGTTCCATCGATGTCAAAAATTGCGCCTTCTACCTTATCTAAATCTAATTTCAATTCTTCTTACCTTTACCTTTAATATACTCATCTATTGAAGCCGCTGCCTTCTTGCCGGCTCCCATTGCTTTTATTACAGTAGCAGCTCCTGTTACAGCATCACCACCTGCATACACTCCTTCTCTTGAAGTAGCACCTGTTTCCTCGTCTGCACCAATTCCACCACGCTCACTAAGCTCTATTCCAGGTGTAGTATCGTGAATAAGTGCATTTAGCCTTGTTCCTATCGCCATTATTACGGCATCACACTCAATTTCAAATTCAGATTCAGGAATTGCAACCGGTCTTCTCCTACCGCTCTCATCTGGTTTCCCAAGTTCCATCTTAATGACCCGTACAGCTCTTACATAATTTTTCTCATCACCAAGGATTTCAACAGGGTTATTTAAGAGGTGGAATTTGATACCTTCTTCTTCTGCATGCTCTATTTCTTCATTTCTTGCAGGCATCTCTTCCCTTGATCTTCTGTAAACAAGATGAACATCTGCACCCATCCTCTTTGCACAGCGGCATGCGTCCATTGCCACATTTCCGCCACCAACGACAACAACTGTCTTATTCTTCTTTATCGGTGTGTCATAATCTGATCTGTATGCCTTCATAAGATTAATTCTAGTCAAATATTCATTAGCAGAATAGACGCCGACAAGATCTTCTCCAGGAATATTCATGAATTTTGGGAGTCCCGCTCCTGTTCCAATGAAGATACTTTCATATCCCTCATCAAAGAGATCATCAATGTATATTGATTTCCCGACAACAACATTATCTATGAACCTGACTCCTTTTTTCTTAAGTGTATCTATCTCATATGCAACTATATCCTTCGGAAGTCTGAACTCCGGAATGCCGTATACAAGAACACCGCCTTCTTTATGAAGTCCTTCAAATACCGTTACATCATATCCTTTGTTGACAAGGTCTCCTGCACATGTAAGGCCTGCCGGACCTGCACCAATAATAGCAACCTTGTGGCCATTTTTTTCTTTTTCCTTTATATCCTTATTACCAACATGCTCTCTATGCCAGTCGGCGACAAATCTTTCGAGTCTTCCTACAGCAACCGGTTCCCCATTTTTTCCCCTTGTGCATTTTCCTTCGCACTGATTCTCTTGAGGGCAGACCCTTCCACATACTGCAGGTAGCGAATTTGTAGAAGTCAGTATTTCGTATGCTTCTTTGAACTCTTTCTCAGATACCTTCGATATGAATTCCGGAATTCTGACATTTACAGGACACCCGTCCACACATGGTTTGTTCTTACAGTGAATACATCTTTCCGCCTCGTTAACAGCCATTTCCTCCGTATATCCAAGTGCAACCTCATCGAAATTGGAGTTTCTAATGTTCGGTTCCTGTGAGGGCATGGGAGTCTTTGTTTTCTGCTTATTCATAACGGCGAATTCCTCCTGTTATTCTGCACACGTGGTTTTTTTCTTCTGTTTCTTCATCCATATAATATGCGTTACGTGCAATCAATTTATCCCAATCAACCTTCTGACCGTCGAATTCCGGGCCATCAACGCATACATATTTTTTCTCTCCATCTATGCTAACTCTGCAACCACCGCACATGCCTGTTCCATCTATCATAAGAGCAGTTAGCGAAGCGATTGTAGGTATGTTATAAGGCTTTGTTACCTCACATACGAATTTCATCATAATAGGCGGTCCCACGGTTATTACTTCATCATACTGATTTCCGTCTTCTATAAGCTGCTTTAATTTATCTGTCGTGAATCCCTTCTCTCCCTTTGATCCGTCATCTGTTAAGAGATAAAATTTGTCTACGGCCGCTTTAAATTCATCTTCAAGAACTACAAGGTCCGCAGTCTTGAACCCTGAAATCATATCTACATGAACTCCTCCATCATGAAGTCCTTTGGCCACAGGATAAGCTAGTGCATTACCTGTGCCTCCTCCAACAACGCATACTTTCTTGAGTCCATCTATCTTCGTTGCCTTGCCGAGTGGTCCTGAAACATCGAGAATATAATCCCCTATTTCAAGTTCTGACAAAAGCTTAGTTGACCTACCTACGCTCTGAAAAATTATACTTACTGTTCCCTTATCTTTATTGCTTCCAGCCATCGTGAGCGGAACTCTCTCTCCGTACTCATCAACCCTAAAAATTATAAACTGCCCGGGTTTTGCCTTTAGAGCAACATATGGTGCCTCAAATTCCAGCATAAACATATCATGATTGAGCTGTTTTTTATCAACTATCTTATGCATTATTAATACCCCTTTCTAATCACTCAAGATAAATATACCATTAGAAAATCTCTATTACAATGAATGTTCAGTCAAAATTATTTTTAACATCTTTTATAATTGATTCCCTATTATTTGAAATTCTGCCTTGAATTACTCCGTCAAGTATATATTTCAATATCTTCCCAATCTCAGGTCCCTCTTCAACTCCAAGGGCAATAATATCATTTCCGTCAACTGCGAGATCGGATAATTTGAAACAATCCCCATTATCAATGACATCCTGAACAATTTGTTCAAATCCATCTATGCTTTGTATTTTATCAGTAGACATATGTTCGTTCTGAGCTTTTTTCAGGGAAATTAGCATGTTAAGCTTCCTTTCCCCAAACTGGTTTAACTTTTTTCTAGCATCTATTCTAGTGGAATTAAAGATAATTTTTTGATTTTTAATTAGAAATAATGTGTCTGAAATAATTCTTCTACTATATTTAAGCCTAAGTAAAATCGCTTCAGGGTTATCTGTATGAGAAAAAAATGCAGCAAATCTTACCGAAAGAAGATCATCTGTATTTTCATCGTACTTAATTTTTATATTGTTAAGACCCTGTACTGCTTTTTCGTTAAAACCTTTGCCTTGCTCAAGTTCAGGTATAATAACCTCAATAATTTCTTTATATTTTCCTAAAACATCAGATGCTCCGAATGATAACATTATCCTGTTAAATTCGTTTTGAATCCTTTCTTCTGATATATACTTTAGCCCCAACTTTTGGAAAATCATAGCTTCTTCTGTCGTTTTCTCTATTTTGAAACCGAATTCCTTTAACTCTGATTCAAGACGTATCCCCCTAAGTATCCTAAGAGCATCCTCACTAAAACGAGCCGCCGGCGAACCGACAGCTTTTATCAGTTTTTCTTTAATATCGTTAATGCCGAAAACAGGATCTATGATGTTCCCATATCTATCCATTGCAATCGCATTGATTGTAAAATCTCTACGTATTAAATCTTCGGTAAGATTCTTTGAAAAGCAAATATAATCAGGGTGGCGGCAATCGCTGTACCTCCCGTCAATTCGATAAGTTGTTATTTCATAATATACAGTTTGTCTTCCCAGATAAGATATAACTGTTATTGTACCGTTTTTCTTGCCTGTCGGCTCTGTTCTATATCCTTTTATTCGACCAAAGATTTTCTCTATATCGTCAGGTATTGCATTTGTCGTAATATCCCAGTCACTTGGCGTTCTTCCAATCAGGATATCCCTAACAGCTCCGCCAACTATATAGGCTTCAAATCCTGCGTTTTCAATAATCTCAAGTATTGTTTTCGTCTGATTGGGAATATTGTACATATTTTTATTTAGAATTTTCTTCTAGTGCCAAATTAATTAATTTCAGAACAAGTTCTTCTCCCGAGATCCCCTTAGCTTTCCAAAGACTTGGATACATGCTTATCTTAGTAAATCCTGGAAGCGTATTTATCTCATTGAAAATAACTTCACCGTCCTCCGTATAGAAAAAATCAACTCTCGAAAGCCCCTTGCAGTCGAGTGCCTTATAGATGTTTATCGCCTTTTCCCTGATATCGTCGATTATATCGCGTGAAAGATCCTCGATGACTCTTGTTTTTGATTCGGGATTATTGTATTTCGACTCATAATCGTAGAACTCTCCAGCAGAAAGTATTTCTCCTACATCGCTCGCCTTTGGTTCATCATTACCGATTACTGCAACTTCGATCTCCCTTCCCGTAATTTTCTCCTCAACAAGGGCTTTACAGTCAAAACTTAAAGCTAAATCTATTGCATCAACAAGCTCTTTTTCGCTTTTAACAGCAGATGCTCCAACAGATGAACCTGCCGAAGCCGGTTTTACAAAGAGATTGTAATCTTCGTTGAACTTATCCTTTACCCTATCGATCTCTTTCTTTCGGTCGTTATCGTAATCATGTTTTTTTATTACTATATATTTTGCCTGTTTTATACCGGTAAAAGAGACTAATTTCTTTGTTATAGACTTATCCATGCTATTCGCCGATGCTAAAACCCCTGGACCTACGTATGGGATTTCCGCCATATTCAAAAGCCCCTGAATATCTCCATCTTCTCCATGATCTCCATGAAGAACAGGGAATACAACATCTATCTTTTTTATCGATATCTCTCCTTGATCAAGAATCAAAATGCCCTGAACACTAGGGTCCGGAACAATATATGCAGGTTTATTTGTATTATCCATTTCCCATCTTCCATTTTCAATATCTTCAATTCTTGCATCCGTCAGATACCATTTACCGCTCTTATCTATTCCAATCCTTAGTATTTCATTCTCATCTTCATTAAGCCATTTGAGTACAGTTGCTGCAGACATCCTTGAAATCTCATGTTCAGATGATTTTCCGCCAAAAATAACTGCAATATTCATGTTTGATCCTTTCTCATTTAGATTGGGAGGATTATTTTTTCTCAGCTATTATAACTCTATCCATTCCTGCCAAGTCTTTTATTGTCAAAATTCTCTCATATTCTCCAGTAATTGCCAGAAGTCTCTTAACTTCATCTGCCTGATCTGATCCAATTTCCAGGACGAGATTACCTCCATTTTTCAGATGTTTTCCCGCCTTATGTGCAATAATTCTATAATAATCCAGCCCATCTTCACCGCCGTTCAATGCTATTAATGGTTCATGATTCTTAACCTCTTCATCAAGAGTTTCTATAACGTCTGTTTTGATGTAAGGAGGATTACATGTGATAATGTCATATAATTTACCTTCATATAAAGCTTCAAACATATCTCCAGTCAGGAACATACATCTTTCGTACACTCCGTTGATCTGAGAATTGCTTATTGCAGTGCTTATCGCTTTATCGCTTATATCAGTCATCGTAAGTTCTGCATCCGGAAACTCATGTGCAAGTGCTATACCGATTGCACCGCTTCCTGTGCAAACATCCGCAATTACCGGTGATTTAATATCTTTTCCCCTTATCAATCCTATTGTCTGTTCAACAAGAATCTCCGTATCTAGTCTTGGAATTAGCACATCGCTATTGACCCTTATAAGCAAGCCCATAAATCCCTGAACTTTTATAATATATTGAAGTGGAACTCCTGAAACTCTCTTATCTATCAGCTTTTCATATTCTTTGATATCATCTGCAAATATGACCTCTGTGCTCCTTGTGATAATATCTGAATGCGAATACCCCATAGCGTAGCAAAATATCTCTGTTGCATCATGCTTTGCGTTAGGCTTACCTGCTGCTGCAAGGACTTCTGACCCATGTGCAATTACTCCTGCAACTGACCTAGGATCAATGAACAGTTCGAATTCAAGCTTGTCACTTTCCTCTTCCCTGCTCGCTGCCAGATTTGCTGCACCGCCGACATCAGTCTTAACCTTTTCGTCTTTCTTTTTACCGGACAGTTTAAGTGCAATTTTTTTGATGATATTCATATCCTTATCCACAATTGCCTCCATTTCTGTTTCATCAGGTCCTGCCAATACTGCCTTAAGTGAAACCATTGCTATTTCAAGTTGTTCATCAGTTGGTTCATTTGTTGTTATTTTCTGTAACATAAGTCCCGGTGTACTTAGAATCTTTACTAATGTATTATCGCTCCTTCCTGCCCATTTTAACAGTTCATAACTTATTCCCGCAATAACAGGGAGAAGTGCAATTCTTGAAATTATTCTTAATAATAGACTTGGCCAGCCTAAGAACGAAAAAAGCAGTAGACTGATCAAGAAAACAAACATAACAAAGCTCGTTCCGCATCTCGGATGCAGTGTTTGAAATTGTGCTGCATTCTCAGGTGTAAGCTCAAGTCCATTCTCAAATGTATGAATTGTTTTGTGCTCAGCTCCGTGATACTGGAAAAGTTTCTTTATATCTTCCATTTTTGATATTGCAAGAGTATATAGGATAAAAATTGCTATTCTAAGAAATCCCTCAATAAGGTTCAGTGCAATGCTGCTTTTGATGTGCTTATCAAGAAATCCTCCCGCCCATGTAGGGAAAATCACAAATATGCCTATAGAGACGACCAGTGCAAAAATTAGCGAGAATGCCATTGCAAAATTCCATGCCGCTCTTTCGCCAAAGTGTTTCTCAATAATCCCGGGCTTTGACTTATCATCATCTTCCATGAACTGTTCAATAACATCCGCAGAATCCATAAGTGTTTTCATTCCAATCACAAAAGAGTCAAAGAATGAAAATATCCCTCTGACAAATGGGATCTTCGCTGCCATAGATTTTGGTTTGTTTCTTTCTCTCTTTAAATATATTTCACCATCAGGAAGTCTTAATGCCATAGCCGTCCAAAGGCTACTTCGCATCATGACTCCTTCCATAATAGCCTGACCGCCTATAGAAGTCGGAACGGCTTCTTTTAGAAAAATTTTTGAATAATCCAATTAGGTTCCTCTTTATCTAATAATTAACTTTCCTCATTATATTAATGAAATCATTATTCGTCTTGGTATGTGTGAGGTTGTCAAGAATTTCTTCTGTAACCTCCGCCGGATTACCGTCTGACATCTCTCTTCTAAGGAAGAACATAACTTGATATTCTTCCGGAGTAAGTAGCAGATCTTCTCTTCTTGTTCCTGATTTTGCAAGATCTATTGCCGGGAATATTCTTCTTTCGCTCATCTTTCTATCAAGATGAAGTTCCATATTGCCGGTTCCTTTAAATTCCTCATAAATAACATCGTCCATGCGACTGCCCGTATCCACAAGTGCAGTTGCAAGAATTGTTACACTACCGCCCTCTTCAAGGTTTCTAGCAGTTCCGAAGAATTTTTTTGGAGGATGAAGTGCCCCCGGATCAAGTCCTCCTGATAGAGTCCTCCCTGATGTCGGCACCTCCATATTATATGCTCTTGCAAGTCTGGTTATGCTGTCAAGAAGTATAACTACATCTTTCCCCTCTTCCGCAAGTCTTTTTGCCCTGGCATTTACCATCTCTGCAACTTTAACATGGTGTGCAGGTCTTTCATCGAAAGTTGAGTATATGACATCCGCACGCTTAAGAGATCTCTTCATATCTGTAACCTCTTCAGGTCTTTCATCTACGAGTAAAACAATGAGTTCAACCTCTTCATATTTATTCTCGATGCTTCCTGCTATTTTTTTAAGGAGTACAGTTTTACCCGCCTTTGGCTGTGCGACGATAAGCCCTCTCTGACCTCTTCCTATTGGTGCTATTAAATCAATCATTCTGGTGCTTAATTCAATCGGGGTGCTTTCAAGCGTAAACCTCTCATTTGGAAAAATCGGAGTTAGGTCATCAAATCTAGGTCTTCTTTTCGCCTGTTCTGGAGACCTCCCATTCACAGACATGACCTTGAGAAGCGCTCCGAAACGCTCTTTTGAATTGGCCTCTCTCTTGATCCCCTTTACCTTATCACCCGTCCTTAAATCAAATCTTCTTATCTGAGAATTTGACACATAGACATCAGCATCAGAGGTCATAAAATTATTAAATCTAAGGAATCCGAATCCTCCGTCCGCTATTTCAAGAATTCCGGTAACTATCTCATTCGTTTCAGTTGCTTTATTTTCTTCAGTTGCTTTGTTTTCTTCAGTTGATTCCTTAACTTCTTTTATTTCTTCAGTTGTTGTCATCCTTCTCCATCCTATTCTTATAATTCCTCAAGGGTATTTGTCGTCGTGAGTATAGATTTTTCTTTCCTATCGATCTGGCTGACCTTTAGTTTTTTTATGTCTTTAGGATTAATCTTGCCCTGTAGGCCTATCAATTCAGGGCTTAAATATATAGTCTTTAATATTTTTCCATCAATGCTGAAACTACTACATTCTGTGAAATTCTTACCTGTAATATAATAATTATCACCAATCTTAACTATTTTTTCTGCCTCAATATCCTTAAATCCCATCTTCATTTTCGTTCTCTTGTACGGACGTTTCCCTCCGAAGGCATAATTTTCACCATACATTTGATCATATGAAAGTGCCTTTAGATTTTTCAGATAATTCTTATTGTTCTTTTTGTCCGCTGTCTGCTGATAATCGAATATCACACCCTCATGAATTATTCCCGCTGCTTCTAGCACCCTTGCTCCCGATTCATATGCATTGAGATCTTGATCCATCTTTGGAAGTCCTATATTGTCCCATAACACATATCTCGTCTTATAGAGATCTCCATTTGCATATTCGTTTTCTTTGACATCAAGCGCAGGAATATGATCTCCGTATACGAGCATTATCGTTGGTTCACCTGCTTCATTGATCTTTTCTATGAGATCCCCGAGGAACTTGTCCATTTCATAGCATTCATTTACATAATATTCATATTTATATTTCGTAGCATCATTGTTTGCTGATACCGTAACATATGGTGAAGAGAAAATCTTATTTGGAGGATATGCACCATGTCCTTGAACTGATACAATATGTAGAAAGTCACTTTCATCTGTTGTTGTGATTATATCCATTATATCATCAATCATAGTTGAATCTTTTGCCCATCCTACCGGCGTTCTTTCAACATCGTTCATGTATTCAACCGATGTATATGAATCAAATCCCAAATTCGGATATACTTCATTTCTATTGTAAAAAAGTGCCCTATGATTGTGCATTGCGGCGGTATAATATCCGTTCTCTTTAAGCACGTTTGCCATGCTTTCTTGAGTATTATTTCTTAACTTTCCTTTATAGGGATATTCTCCCGGTCCGAAAAATCTCGAGCTTATTCCTGTAAGAACCTCAAACTCGGTGTTTGCAGTACCCGCCCCACATGCGGGGACCTTGAACCAACCTGTAGAATAATCCTTTCTAAGCTTATTGAAAACAGGTGTTGGGTCCGCTGATACTCCGATATGATTATAATCTTGTGCCAATGAAAAAGATTCAAGTTGTAGAATAATGATATTTGGTTTTTTGTAATTGCCATACCAAGTCTTATTTCCGTATTCTTTTGGATCAAAAATCCCTTTCGTTGATGTATCATTTTCGAGTATTTCTTTTATAGAATTCTCTGAATATCCGAATGGCTTATTTATTCCGGTATTTGCCGTTGTGTTTATGAATCCGTATGGAAACCCATAGTCTCTATATGCGTAGTTTAGGTTGCCAAAATAAGTCGAAAGCCTGCCTATCTTAAGCATCCCGACAGTTTGACCCGCTAAAACAGCGAAAATAATAATAATCGTCACAATATTCTTCTTCCAGTTCAAATTAATCCATTTCTTTGAGCCGAAGAAATAAATTACAAGAAATATGATGGAAAATAATATCAATAAAATTAGAGATATCATCTGCCAAACTTTGAAATATTGTGTTATAAGCGTTAATCCATCCTTAAAGTTCTTCGTATCATATACTGTGAATGGAGTCATCCTCTTTGTAAGTATTATTCCGTTTATTGTACCAAGAACGATCCAGAATATTCCGACAACCATTGCGACAAAATTCCTTCTTTTGAAAAGCAATGAAATTGAAAGCGTCGCAAAAATTATTCCCCAGTTATATATAAATACAAGTGGCTGGTTAATAATCATAAGAGGAGCACCGACCAGGCTTACCGTTATCCTTGCAAATTCTTCAATAAACAAATATATAATGAATGATTGAATTGCTATTTTGACCAAGTAACGTGCCTGATGACTTTGTCCGTCATAGAGCTTTGATTCTCTTTTTGGTATTTTATTATAAGCTTTTTTGACTTTCCCCTTAATAAATTGCATTACGCGAATGGGGATATTTTTTAACTTTGAGTCTTTCATTAATCCTTCTCCCGGGTCAACTTGTTGGTAAGATTTGCAAATTCCTGAAGAGAGAGACTTTCCGCTCTTCTCCTTTCTTCAATATTGGAACTGCTCAAAGCTGCCCTTAGTTCATCTTTGCTGTATTCTCCCATCGATTGAAGGGCGTTCAACAATGTCTTTCTTCTATGCATAAATCCCGAATTAATGATTCTAAAAAATTGTTTTTCGTCATCAGTAAAAACCGCATTTTCTTTACGCAGATTTAATTCAATAACCATAGAATCCACCTTAGGCTTAGGATAAAAGCTTTCTTTTTTTACCTCCATTATACTTGACGGTACTGAATAGTAATGGACGGCATATGTTATGGCTCCGCACTTGTTACTACCAGGCTCTGCAATGATCCTTTCTGCAACTTCTTTTTGAATCATTATTACAATGCTTTCTACGGGAATTTCTCTTTTTATTAGCTTAAGTATTATAGGCGTTGTAATGTAATATGGTAGGTTTCCTATTATTTTTATGGGATGATTTCTGTAGCGTTCTTGAATACTTTCACATATTTTCTCAAGATCAATCTCAAGTATATCTCCGTGAATTATCTCAACATTAGGATAATGTGAGAACCTATCTTTAAGAATTGGAATCAGCCTTTCATCAAGCTCTACGGCTATAACCTGCCTAGCCTCCTTCGCAAGCCTTGCCGTTAGCGTCCCTATCCCTGGGCCAATCTCTATTACGATGCTGTCTTTAACACCTGCGCTTTCAATTATTCCCTCTACTACACTTTCATTTATAAGGAAGTTTTGTCCGAGCCTTTTAGATGTTTCAAATTTGTATTTTTTTCTTATATATTTTATCTCTTCTATGAGAGGAAGATCTTTTTCAGTCAATTTTCGATGCCTCCAAAATATCTTTTTTTGTTATCCCGAAAGAATTGACCCTCTTCACAAAAACCTTAGCATTGCAATATCCAATTCCAAGGTTTGCACAAATTCTTTCCCTTTTTATCCCTGATTCTTCTCCCCCGAAAAGTCCGAGTTCAAATAGGTCTTTTATACAAATTTTTTCCGGTTCTGCTTCAATATCTCTTTCTTTTTCACTTATTGATTTATCGTTTTTTGAACCCCTTGCACTCATTACCGCTTCAACAATGTCCTTAATCTTTGCATTTTCAATCCCTATATCCTTATCTTTTTTTGCCTTGCTTCTTTGAATATTTGCATGCATCGCTTTAGGATATTTTGATTCAATCTTTCTCCTTATCATCTCTCCCGCATGATCAGGATCTGTGAATATTATTATCCCTTTTTCTTTATACGCCTTGTCAATCAGATTCCATGTTTCTTTCTTTATTCCAAATCCATGCGTAACTATTATCATTGCATCTATAGCTCTTGAAACAATAGACTCGTCATCTTTTCCTTCAACTATTATTGCTTCATTTATTTTTGGTTTTATCATCTTCTGTTGTGACATTTATTTTTTTCTCGCCTTCCGGAAAGACAAATATTATCTCTTCAGGGTTAGCTAATCTTAATTGCTCCCTTGCCTGTTTTTCAACATATTCTCTGTTATCGATGTTTTTGTATTCCTCTTTTAACTTTGTTCTCTGTAGAATGAGTTGTTCATTTCTTTCTTTAAGTCTGCGATTTTCTATTTTAAGAGATATATAGTTTTTTAAAGGATTGCCGATTGCAACGGAAATCAACATTATCATTATGATAATGAATTTACGTCTTGATGCCCTTTTTTTCTTTTTCCTGAGCTTTTCTCTTTCCTTGCTTCTATCCGCCATATTTTTTCCTATAACGATACTCTACTCATTGGATCTATCGGACTTCCATTAATTATTATTTCAAAATGCAGATGTGGTCCGGTACTGTTTCCAGTGCTTCCCATAGCAGCAATTTCCTGTCCCTTGTATACTTTTTCTCCTGCACTTACATAAAGTGAGCTGTTATGTCCATATCGAGTAACAACCCCGTTTCCATGGTCAATATCGATGCAATTACCATATCCTCCAAAATATCCGGCTCTTACTACAGTTCCTCCGTCCGCAGCAAATATAGGTGTGCCCATAGGTCCTGCCATATCAACTCCAGAGTGGAACCTACCCCAACGTGGTCCAAATGGAGATGTTATCGTATAATTCCTTGTTGGACACATAAAAGAACCGGTAGGTGCAGTCTTAGGTCTTTCGGTTATTCCGACAAGTACTATTTTGTCGACAGCCTCTACTATAACTTCTTTATGCTTAATATTCTGATGAACTATTTTGCCATTTACCTTTGTAACGGTACCGGTAATTACCTGTTTTCCATCTACTCCTTCTTGCTCTACGTATTTATCGCCTTTATAATAGTCTTTGCTCTCTTTTTCAATCGTTTTAAACTTGATAATTTCGGACATAGTTCCTTTTTCAACAAGCTCTACTTGAATAGGCGATACCTCTTTTTTGATTGTTACAATATCTCCACTATTAACTTTTGATATTTTTTCTTCGCCTTTTTTGTCATAGATAGAGTCATCTTTGACTCCGAATTTACTCTCAATATCCCTTAGTGTTTCATTTTCATCGACAATATGTTTGAGTTCATATGTTCCACCATTATTTAGTATTTGTTCGGATTTTTTATATCCATGAATTCCGTTAATCATAACTTTAATTGGCTTAAACTCAACTTTGCCCTTGAAATTCACTTTTTCAAGCTTCATTCCCTTATCAGGTGTTTTGTTTTTTGCAATTATGCGCTCGGTTATATTATTAGCAATTTTTTCATTCTCCACAACGGAAAGAAGCTTTCCATCCTCATAAATTCCCGTCGCTTCCGTTTCAATATTCGTCATATATGTAAGTTTATTAAGGACTATATCCGTATCGTCAAGATCCTTGTTTTTGCCCGTAATCTTCTTAAATATTATATTATCATTTGCGACAAATTTAATTCTATAATCCTTGTTTGTTTCAGAAAGGCTTTTTCCGGCTATATCAAGAATGTCATAGACTACCTCCTGGTTTTTAACATAGCCTAGTGTCCTGCCGTTATATGCGTATTCATATACAGTAAAATGTTCCATTACAAGGAATAACGTACAGCTTGCAATGAATAATGACATGATTGTGAGGGCAAGCTTATGTGCCTTTCCGGGCTTTAACCTGTGAACGTGCATCCAAGAGCGAAGTTGAATAAAACTCCTATATAATTCCTCATCTATAACTGCCTGAAGATTGTCATGAGCTTCTATTATCCTTGCTGAAGCTCTTCCAAATATCCCCAGTGTTCCATCGTCATAAGCGAAACGACTCTTTTTATTTCTTTTTATTTCCTTTATTTCTTTAGTCTTTTTTGATTCCATACATAGGCCTCTTTTGTTCTGTCCTCTATACAAGAGCATATCTGCCCGCTCGAGGTTACCCCCGAATCATTGCATTTATCGCACTTATACCAAATATCTAGATAGTCCTCAGGGTATCCGTTGCTTATAAGAATTTTTTTCTTCTTCTTTTCAAGTTCTTTCTGCCTTTTCCTGTTAATTTCTCTTTTTTCCTTTGCCTCAGCAGTAAAATTAAAGGTCAATATAGATTCTTTTATTTCTCTTTCTAGCCGTTCAACTTCCTTCCATACGGGTATTTTACTTTGAACTTCCTTATATCTTGAATTAAATTGGCTTATCTCATATTCCCTAAGAGCTTGAAGATATTTCTCAAGTACCTTTCTTGATACCTTCTTACTGTCTGGATCAGTCGAGTCTCCGCCGCGCCTCTCATACTCGTTCATGAGAACCTTGTTAACATATTTTAGATTCGGCTCCCTTAATCCGGCAGTTTTGCCGCAGGCATTGAGCACCTCTTTTAGTGTAAAATTATATTTATCGAACCAAGGATCTATCAATTCGATATCTGCATCCGAAACAGGTCTTCTAAAACCCATTTTTTCGAATATTCTCTTATAATTTGAGTATCTTTCATCATATTCAGCGTTATAGTCCAAAACTTCACTTTTGCTCTCGAGACCCTCTTTCTTCCAATTAATTGCCACCTTTGTAATGTAGTCAACACTGTATTGATTTCGATCTGTACAATATTTTATTGCATATGAAAAGACCTTTGGATTCACCTGATATGTTCCTATGGCTTCTGCTACAGTATCCATAGCCTTTGGTGAAAGGAGTTGCCCGGATTTTTCCTCAAGTTCCTCATATAATTTCTTAAGAACAAGTGCCATATCTTTATTTAGAATGTTTCTATCATCTGAAATTGCCTCTTCAGCTTTTTTGCCATCAGAATGCAAATTTCCATTCGCATTCGCATTTGCATTGAAATAAGCTTCTATTTGGCTTATGAATTTTACATTATAATTAGCTTCTTCTTCGCTATCGCCGGTTTTCTCAATTTCTACTACGCCCTGTTTTTCCCAATATGTCCATGCTTCATCGATTTTGTCTTCTGGCATACCTAATATACCTGCCATTTGACTCTGCCTGACCTCTTTTCCCTGCTCGGAATACATAAGTCCGAACATGTATACCTTGACATAGTCTCCCGGTGCCATCGGAAGCAAATCGTTTATAAACATATTGTCAACACCGGTTTGATAAAGATAAATATTATTTTTTCCCCTGTTTTTCAGTTTAATCATCTCTAATAATCGCCAATCGTTCTTTCAAGATTTCCAAATTTCGTATGTCTTGCTATCCAAGCTAGTTCCACCGTTCCTGTTGGACCATTTCTGTGCTTTGCAATATTGACCTCGCAAATACTTCTGTTGTTCCTAATGCCGCCTGGCTCTTTTTCGTCATCGTCTTCATAATAATCTTCCCTTTTGAGGAAAATTACTATATCGGCATCCTGCTCTATAGCTCCAGACTCTCTCAAATCTGAAAGCTGCGGTCTGTGACCCTTACGATTTTCAGCATCTCTATTAAGCTGGGAAAGGAGTATAATTGCACAGTCAAGTTCTTTGGCCATAAGTTTTATGCCTCTACTCAATGCACTTACTTCTTTCTCTCTGCTTTCTCTACCATCCATGCTCATAAGCTGCAAATAGTCAATTATTATTAGATCAAGACCTCTTTCCGCCTTAAGTCTTCTGCACTTGTTTTTCATCTCCAGTATTGAAATATTTACAGCCTCATCTATTACTATCTTCTTCCCCTCGAATCCATCCTGAGCCATACTTAAGCTGCTCCAGTCATCCATGGAAAGTGTTCCTTTCTTTATTTTTTCCATGTCTACACCTGCTGCCATTGAAAGCATCCTCTGACCAAGCTGCTTATTTGCCATCTCCAAGCTAAAAATTATAACCGAATTCCCTGCGAATGCAGCATTTTGAGCAACATTAAGTGCAAATGCAGTCTTCCCCATGCCAGGCCTTGCTGCAAGAATTATCAAATCGGTCTTATGAAGTCCTCCGAGAAGTTTATCAAGATCCTTGAATCCGGTCGTAATGCCAGGTAGCTCTCCCTTGTTTTTCTCAAGCTCTTGAATATCCTTTATGTTTTCTATGAAAATATCATTAATATCCACATAATCTCTATTCTGTGTCCTGTGTGCAATTTCATATATTCTCTGTTCAGCTTGATCAAGAATTTCTGAAGGATCAAGTTTTCCGTCATATGCACTGCTTCTTATCATTTCAGCTTCTTTTATGAGTTTTCTCATATTCGCTTTATCAATGACAGCTTCTGCATAATGAAATGCATTAGAAGGTCTTATTGCAAAATCATATAGATATGTCAGATAAGTAAGTCCTCCAATCATCTCAAGAACCTTGTTCTTATCAAGCTCAGTCCGAAGAGTAAGAGTGTCAATATCTATGCTTCGCCTGTACATATCAGTCATCGTCTTGAAGATTTCCTTATGCTGTTTTAGATAAAAATCTTCAGGCTTTAATTTATCAATTACATCGGATACTGCTTCTTTGCTTATGATCATTGATCCAAGAACAGCTTTTTCCGCTTCAATATCCTTGGGAGGATCTGCCATATATACATCTTCTTTATTATAATTTTCGTCCTGTAGCATTCTTATTCCCCTACAATTTCAACCTTTATCATTGCAGAAACCTCAGGATAAAGTTTGACCTGGATTTCATTAACTCCAGTTTCCTTTATCGGCTTATCAAGCACAATTTTTTTCTTATCGATCTGATATTTGCTCTCTTCACTTATAGCATCTGCAATATTCATCGAAGTGATTGAACCGAACAATTTATTGCCATCGCCTGTCTTTGTCTTTATTACAAACTTTTTCCCTTCAAGCTCATTCTTGAGTTTTATTGCCTCTTCTCTTTCTTCTCTGATCTTAGCTTCAGCTGCCGCTTTTTGTCTCTTAGCAGTATTTATATTTGCCTTAGTTGCTTCAATTGCAAGCTTTCTTGGAAAGAGCATATTCCTTGCATACCCGTCACTTACATTTACTATATCTCCAGCTTTTCCAGTTCCCTTAACGTCTTCTTTCAGTATTACTTTCATCTCTACTCCTCCTTATCACTGAGCTTTGGGTCTTCTCTTAATATTTTCTTGAGCTTTTCAATTATTTCTTCCGGTTCTTCATCCACCTGTGCACCTGCTGAAGTCAAGTGTCCCCCACCGCCAAATTTCTCGAGTATTATCTGAACGTTGATATCTCCGAGGGATCTACCACTTATAACTGTCTTTTGTCTGTCGTTTTTTCCAAGTGCAAAAGCAACTTTAACACCTTTTACCGCAAGAAGAGCATCTGCTACCTGTGCATTTATTATCTGTGCGTCGGTTGTAATTCCTTCAGTAATAGATATTGCAACTCCGTTGCTCTGATATTCAGCATTTGCAAGTGCCTCCGACTTAATTTGAAATGCAGTTACATCTGTTTGGAAAAATCTCTTTACCTCTGTGGTGTCTGCTCCGGCTCTTCTTAACCACGCAGCAGCTTCAAATGTTCTAACCCCTGTTTTTATTGAAAAGCTGTTTGTATCTACAGTTATTCCGGCAAGCATTGCTTCTGCCTCAAATTTATTAATAATCCTTTTTGGTGCTGAATACTGAATTATCTCAGTCATAAGCTCTGATGCTGATGATGCATATGATTCTATATATGAAAGCGTTGTATCTCTTAGTGCATCATCGGACAATCTGTGGTGGTCGATAACCACAACTTTTCCAGCTTTTTCAATTATTTCAGGACATTCTATAAGGCTTGGCCTACTTGTATCAACAATGATTACCAAATCGTTACCATTACATACTTCCTTAGCCTTTTCTCTATTTATTATTTTATAGTCTTCTGTTTCAGCTGCCTGCTTATATATGACCTGAAGAGCTTCATTATATTCCTCAAGTATTATTCTCGCTTCTTTACCGAGGTATTTTACAAGCTTGTATGCTCCTATTGCAGAACCAAAACTGTCCATATCAGGCCACTTATGTCCCATGATAAATACAGACGCAGATTCACATATAAGGTTCTTTAATGCATGTGCGATCACTCTCGACTTGCCTTTATTGTTCTTTTCAACAGACTGAAGAGTTCCTCCATAATACTCGGTTCTATCTCCATTTTTTACTACCGCCTGATCTCCTCCACGTCCCATGGCCAAATCTCTAGCCGCAGAAGCAAGTTCCAATATTTCGTCTGGATTTTCTGCTCCCATTCCAACGCCAATACTTAGGCTGACAGGGAAATCCGAGCTTGTCTCTATCTCTCTCACCTCATCCAAAATATCAAATTTGCCTTCTATTATTTTTTCCGCATCTTTTCTATATATTGTAATCTGGTATGTGTATTCGTTTACATTCTCTATAGATGCACTTGCTTTTTCTGCCCATTTCCTCACTATCTTTCCTACTTTTGCAGGAAGCGCCATCCGTCCGTCATCATTATTCCTTGATATCAATTCATCATAATTATCAATGCATACATACATTAAGCAAAGCTGTTTATCAAGGTTTTGCTTTCGCAATTTCTCCCTTTCCGTAACATCGAAAAAATATACATTTATAATGTCTTTCATTGATGCATCTTTATTTGCTAGAAGTGAAAAATAATGTTCATTTCTCTCTATTAGTATTTCTTCCTTTTGCGTCTCAATTTGTCCCTCAACATCAAAATTTAGAAGTTCTTGAACTTTAACTCCTGTAAGAGCAAAGAAATTGGCTCCTGCAATTCCTTCATATGCAAAAACCTGCTTCATCATCGGGTTTGCACTTTTTATAGCACCTTCCTCGTCAACCTTGCATACAGCGAAAGGAAGATTATCTATATTATTTTCTATTTTCTTATACAGGTCATCAGACATAATCTCTATATCTCCTCATTATTTTATCTATCCTTAATACTTCTAAGCGCATCAATAATTTTGTTTAAATCATCAATGTTATAATATTCCACTTCAATTTTTCCATGATTTTTTGTGCCTTTTATGGATACTTTTGTTCCTATTTTCTCTATCAGCTCTTCTTGAACTGATATTATATCAGGGTCTAATGTCCCTGCATTTCTATTCTTTCTTTTACCGGGTTTCGAATTCTTTTTATTTTTATTTGCAAGTTTTTCAGTTTCTCGGACAGAAAGACCTTCTTTGATAATTTTTTCGCAAAGTTCGATCTTCTTCTTATTTTCATCGATGTTTATTAGCGTTCTAGCGTGTGCTGCCGAAATATCACCTCTTGTAATAGATTCCTGGATCTCGTTTGGAAGTTTTAGTAATCTTAATGAGTTCGTAATATATGTCCTGCTTTTTCCCAGAATTTCTGCTGCTTCTTGTTGAGTGAACTCATATGCAGTTATCATTTTATTAATTCCAACTGCTTCCTCTATTGGGTTAAGGTCTTCCCTTTGCATGTTTTCGAGAATTGCAAATATTACATTCTGTTTATCATCGATATTCTTTACAATAGACGGGATTTTCTTTAATCCTGCTATTCTTGCAGCTCTCCACCTTCTTTCACCCGCAACCAGCTCATAAGCATGGTGACCTTCTTTTGATCTCACTACAACTGGTTGTATTATTCCATTGCTTTTAATTGATTTTGCAAGCTCTTCAAGCTTTTCTTCATTAAAGGTCTGCCTTGGCTGTGCTGCATTTGGTTTAATATCATTTATGTCAATATAAATGATTTCTTCTCTTTTACTTTTGTTTAGGCCTGTCTCAGTCTCAATTTCTCTATTTATACTTTCTTCCTCATATATAGGTGTTGCATCTAAAAACAATGCCTCAAGTCCTCGACCGAGTCCGCCTTTTCGTTTATTTGCCATTATTCTTCCTCTCTCGCTTAAGAAGTTCTATTGCAAATTGCTGGTAGGCCTTTGCTCCTGTAGATTTCGGATCGTATTTAATTATTGGAAGTCCATAGCTTGGTGCCTCTGCCAGTCTGACATTCCTCGGAATAATAGTATTAAACACCTTGTTTCCAAAGTATTTTTTTACCTCTTGTACAACCTGTAACGACAGATTTGTTCTGCCATCGAACATGCTTAAGATAACTCCCTCTATCTCGATATCCGGATTCATGTTCTTTCGTACCATTTCAACTGTATTCATAAGCTGACTTACCCCCTCAAGTGCGTAAAATTCACACTGAATAGGAATTAGTACACTGTCAACTGCAGTTAACGAATTTATAGTCAGAAGTCCAAGTGATGGAGGGCAGTCAACAAACACAAAATCATACATCGGTTTTACTTTATCGATTGCCTTTTTTAGCCTTCTCTCTCTTCCCTCAAGATTGACAAGTTCAATTTCAGCTCCTGCAAGATCAACGCTTGCAGGTAGTATGTCAAGCCCCTTTGTCTTTGTATGCAATATAGCTTTCGAGATATCAAACTCTTTGTTAACAAGTACATCGTATAGAGTGTACTGCAATTTCCTTTTTACAAGGCCTATTCCACTTGTGGTATTTCCCTGTGGATCAATGTCAACAACAAGGACTTTTTTCCCTCTCATTGCAAGACACGCACTCAAGTTGATGTTGGTAGTTGTTTTGCCCACTCCACCTTTTTGGTTAAAGATAGCAATTGCCTTACCCATATCTCAATACCTCCTATTTATATAACCATAATATTATATAATAGTTTTTTTATCATTTCCATTTTTATAGCCTTGTTGAAGTCAATTATCACTAATTCTTCACAGGCATTTTTGCCTTCTGAGTTTTTGCACAAGATATAGTGCCTTAGAACAATGTTTCACGTGAAACATTTTATTTAATAGGTTCTTGTTTCGCTTTTCCTGGTTTTCGCGGATATGTAAGTGGTGTATTTTTGACTTTCTCAATAATTATTAGAGCGTGTTCTGTAATTCCATCCTTGTTCTCGTTGTAATCAACTATTCTGATATTGCTTCCTCCAAGGATCTCAATGGCAACATTCGCTTCCTCCAGTTCTTCTCTTGCCTTTGATCCCTTGTATGCAATCATTGTACCTCCTGTTTTAAGAAGTGGCAAACACCATTCTGCCAGGATATTTAACCTTGCAACAGCTCTCGAAACACAAAGGTCGTATTTCTCTCGATACTTTTCATCATGCCCTATATCTTCAACTCTGCCATGTTTTGTTTTTACATTTGTGATATTTAGATCTGAACATAGTTTGTCAATAATCCTGAGTTTTTTTGCAACAGAATCAACTAATAAAAAGTTTTTCTCCGGCGATGCTATAGCGAGCGGTATCGCAGGGAATCCTGCTCCCGTTCCCACATCAACTATCTCGACAGACTCTTCATATTCCTGAATATCCATGCACTTTAGTGAATCAACTACATGTTTCACGTGAAACATGTTTTTATCTGTAATCGCAGTAAGATTGATATGCTTGTTCAATTCAAGAATCTTATCGCAGTAAATAGAAATTTTCTCTTCCTGTGTTTTACTTAGCATTTTCTATCTTTCTCTTTTCTTTTTCAAGATAAACAAGTAAGACGTTTATATCAGAAGGCGAAACACCCGATATTCTGCTTGCCTGACCAACTGTAAGCGGTTCGATATCCATAAGCTTCTGCCTTGCCTCTAATCGAAGTCCATGAATGTTATTGTAATTAATGTTTTTAGAAATTTTTTTATTTTCAAGCTTATGCATTTTTGCAACCTGAGCTCTCTGCTTATCGATATAACCTGAATACTTTATCTGTGCCTCAACCTCAAGTGATTCACTTTTTGTAAGAATAGGTGCACTATCATCAACCTCCATTACGTCTTTATAGTGAATTGCCGGTCTCTTTATTAATTCGTAAAGTGAGGGTATATTATTCCCTAGATTATCATACCCTTTTTCGTTCAGAAGCTTGTTAATAATTTCACGTTTGAGTCTGGCCTTTTTTAATCTAATTAGTTCATTTTCAATTTTATTTTTTTTGTTTTTGGCTTTTTCAAATCTTAATTTGGTTGCAAGGCCTATTTCATATCCTATCTTGGTAAGCCTGGCATCTGCATTGTCTTGTCTCAAGAGCAGTCTGTATTCAGCCCTTGATGTCATGATTCTATATGGTTCATTTGTACCTTTTGTAACAAGATCATCTATTAGGACTCCAATGTATGCCTGGTCTCTACGAAGTATTAGAGGTTGCTTGTTTTTTAACTTCATGACAGCATTTATTCCAGCCATAAGTCCTTGTGCTGCAGCTTCCTCATAACCGGAAGAGCCATTGAACTGTCCAGCACAGAATAAATTTTCAATATTCTTATTCTCAAGGTTAGGCATTAAATCTTTCGGATTTATGCAATCATACTCTATTGCGTATGCCGGCCTAACTATTTCTGCATTTTCAAGTCCTTTAATCGTTTTATAAAATTCCGCTTGAACATCTTCAGGTAAGCTTGAGGACATTCCTTGGATATACATTTCATCCGTATCAAGTCCTTCAGGTTCAACAAAAAGCTGATGCCTTTCCCTATCCTTAAATCTCGAAACCTTATCCTCAACAGAAGGGCAATACCTTGGTCCCGTACCTACAATGTTTCCTGAATACATTGCGGATTTATTAATATTACTCAATATTATTTCGTGAGTCTTATGATTAGTATATGTTAACCAACAGTTTACCTGATCTTCTATAAGTGTTTTTTCCTCGTTTAAGAACGAAAAAGGTATTACATTTTCATCCCCTTTTTGAACCTGCATTACGTTGTAATTGAGCGATGATCCGAGAACTCTTGCCGGCGTGCCGGTCTTAAATCTTCTCAGTCTAATTCCTGCTTTTTCAAGGTTTTTAGAAAGTTCCGTAGCAGGAGCAAGTCCTGCCGGTCCGCTTTTATAAGAAGCATCTCCTATGAAAATTTTACCGCCGAGAAATGTTCCCGTGCAAATAATAACAACTTTTGCCAAATAACAGGAATTTGTCCTTGTAACCACCCCTGAAGCTTTAATTCCATCTTCATCATCGAAAATAATGTCAGTAACCTCAGCTTGCTTGAGCGATAAATTTCGCTCTTTTTCTATGGTTTTTTTCATTTCCAAATGATATCTGTTTTTATCTGCTTGTGCCCTTGTAGAATGAACTGCCGAACCTTTTGCTGTATTAAGGGTTTTGCTTTGAATAAATGTCTTATCGATGTTTATTCCCATTTCTCCCCCGAGGGCATCTATTTCCTTTACAAGATGGCCCTTTCCAGTTCCACCAATTGAAGGATTACAAGGCATCATTGCAACTGTATCAAGGTCTGTAGCAAGCATAAGTGTTCTCATTCCCATTCTGGCAGATGCAAGACCTGCCTCACATCCAGCATGCCCTGCTCCTATTACAATGATGTCATAATTTCCCATTATTATAGTTTTATTGTTAATATCCTTCTTATACATTTTTTATTATTTCCCCAGGCAAAATCTAGTAAACACAGCATCAAGTATTTCTTCACCAGCAGTTTCCCCAAGTATTTCACCGAGAAAATCATAGGCTCTATGTACAGGTATCTCCGCTATATCTAAAGCCTCTTCTGCCAAAAGTGAGTTTATTGCATCCGATAATTCCTCTGATGCACTGTTTAATGCCTTATTGTGCCTTTCATTTGTTATAATATTTCCCATTTCAGAAGTAACAGTTCCTTTCAAAACAAGGTTTCCTATCTCTTCTAATATTCTATGAGATCCATCGTATTCAATAAGTGAAGTTTTTATTACCTTTGCTTCAGGAATTAATTTGAGCACATCTTTTTCATCTATTATCTGATCAAGATCATTCTTATTGATTACTGCTATAACACTTTTCAGATTGTGGTTAATCTTAATGACTTTTTTAATCATATCAATTATCGAGAAATCTTCGTCTGTCAGTTCAATGCTTCCATCTATAACAAATATCAATATATCCGATGATTCTATATGCGATCTCGCTTTATCAATACCTATTTTTTCAACTTCATCGTGTGAATCCCTTATTCCTGCCGTATCAGTTAAAATAATAGGTATCCCCTTATAGTTCACCTGCTCCTCTATAAGATCTCTTGTTGTGCCGGGAATATTTGTAACGATCGCACGATCTTCTCCAAGTAGCCCGTTCATCAACGATGATTTCCCAACATTTGGCTTACCTATAATTGAAGTTTTTACACCATCCCTTGCAATTCTTCCGGATTCAGCAGAATTTGCTATTTTATCTACTTTTTGCTTAACATTCTCAAGGTCCTTGATTATTGCTTCATATTCCCGTTGTTCTATATCTTCGTCAGGAAAATCAATATTAACAGTTATCTGGGCGAGTATATCTCTTAATTTATCTCTTAAGCTCTCAATCTCCGCCTTTAAATTGCCGGAAAGTTGCTTAATCGCTATTCCATGAGGTGTGTCCGTCTTAGCACTTATGAGGTCCATAACCGCTTCAGCCTGTGAAAGATCTATTCTCCCATTCATAAAAGCAAGTTTTGTGAACTCTCCTGGTTCAGCAATTCTAGCACCTGCTTCAATAACTGCACTTAAAATCTTCCTAAGAGATACTGGGCTCCCGTGAGCCTGAATTTCAAGCATATCTTCTCTGGTATAAGTTCTTGGTCCTTCAAAATAAATGCAAATAACATCATCTATAAGCTCATCATTGTTATCCATAAATCTTCCGAAATATGCATGTCTTGGAATTGGAAATGCTTCTTTTTCCCCACTTCTAATGGAAGAAGTTTTGAAGAGCTTTTTCATTATGCCAAGTGAAAGTGGCCCGCTTATCCTTACAATTCCTATACCTCCTTCCCCTGGAGGCGTTGAAATTGCAGCAATAGTATCTTCATATTTTTCCATAATATTTTTTATCATATTTTAAAAAAGGTCCATCATAACGATGGACTCTATCCTTTTATTTATGTCTTAAATCAATCACTACTCTTCTATAAGGATCTCGCCCTTCACTTCTTGTGATAACCTTGGGATTTCCTTGAAGCTTAGAATGTATAACTTTTCGTTCATACGGATTCATCGGTTCAAGAGTTATGCTTCTACCTGTCCTTTCAACCTTACCTGCTAATCTGTCTGCAAGATTTTGAAGCGTTTTTTCTCTCTTTGCACGGTAGTTTTCCGCATCCATGACTACTTTTATATATTTTTCAGAGTCCTTATTCACTACTAGACTTGAAAGATATTGAACTGCATCGAGAGTAGCTCCTCTCTTGCCTATTATTGTTCCGGTATCTTCCCCTGTAATGTCTATATACATAAGCTCATCATTTCCCCTTATTGTAAAAGACAGTCTGAGACCCATTTTTTCAGCAAGCTCACTGAGAAAATCTTTTATCGGATGATCTATAACAATTTCCAGATTTTTTATATCATTTAGTATTATACTTTCATCTGAATTATTTGAAGACTTTCTATTTCTCCTGCGTTTTTTATCCTTTTCCTTGGCTTTTGCAGTTTCCTTTATCTTGATATCTTCAAGTTCTTCCTTAGCATATTTATCATAATTTTTTCTGATTTCATCTGGTATTTCAGTTACCATATTTTCAGGAAGTTCCGAAAGTATCTTGTCAATATCATCGAATGATGCTTTCTCTTGATTTGATTTATTGTCAATTCCAATCTTTGGAGTAACCCTTACCTTAGCCAATTTTGAACCGATTCCAAGAAAACCGTTAGAGCTCTCTTCAAGAATCTCAATATCAACATCATCTATTTCAAGCTTAAGCTCTTTAAGTGCCTGTCCAATTGCATCGTCAACATTGGCACCCCACTTTTCTACAGATTTCATTTATATTATTTTCCTTTCATCTTTGACAGTCTGGCACGCCTTTTCTTTTCAAGAATTTTTTCTGCCTCAATGACCAATTTTTCATGTTCAGCCTTATCATTGATTTCCTTTCTGATTTTATTCATTTTCCAGTTAAAGAAAATCTGTAAGAATTGACCTCCAGCCCAGTAAATTGCAAGTCCCGCAGGATATGCTCTTGCAAGCCATAAAATTGAAATAGGAAATATGAATTTCATTATCCTATTCATAGTAGCATTCTGTTGTCCGCCTGCCATCGTAAGTTTTTGCGTCATTGAAAATGCAAAAAATGTTCCAACTCCAGCCAGAACAGGTAAAATCCAAATATCTGGTTGTGCCAAATCCTTAATCCATAAGAATGATTCGTGTGCAGCTTCAAGCATATTATCATCCAAATATTTTATCGGATTTCTTAAAAGTGCAAATAATCCAAAAAGTATAGGCATTTGAATAACTAGCGGTAAACATCCTCCGAGAGGATTAAAATTTCCCTCTCTGTAAAGTTTGTTCAACTCTTCATTCATTTTTTCCTTATCATTTGCATATTTTCTTTGTATCTCTTTAATGCGTGGCTGCATAGTAGTCATGCCTGCCGTAGCCTTTATCTGTTTTACATAAAGAGGATAAAGTGCACATCTAACTATAGCCGTAAATATCATCAACGAAATACCGTAATTACCTACTAACCTATAAATAAACGTTAGTAAGGCCCCAAGCGGTGTTGCTATTATTCCCATTATTTCTCCTTTAGAAGTTATAAGTATTTATTTCAAGGGGTCAAATCCACCAGGATTACCCGGATGACACCTCAAAATTCTTCTTATGCCAAGATAAGAACCTTTTATAAGACCATATTTTTCAAGAGCTTGTATAAAATATGTGCTGCATGTTGGAGTAAATCTGCAATGAGGTGGAATAATCGGAGAAATGCATAATTGATAAAATCTAATAATAAGTATTAATATTTTCTTAAATAAATTAGAAATATATTTCATTTCAATTAATCAATCCTAATTTTTTTAGTCCGATAAACATAGATTTCTCTACATCCATCATCTTAACATCTGACTTGATAGTATTTCTTGCTACAAATACTATATCATTACCGTTTTTCAAATTATTATTATTAATAATAAAACGATATGCTTCTTTCATCAGTCTTCTTGCACGATTTCTCGCAACGCTATTTCCCACTTTTTTGCTTGCAACAAAAGAAACTCGAGAGTATTTCATGCCATTATTTTTAAATAATATAACAACGTACTTACTCCCTGTTGATTTCCCCTTACTGTATACAGCAACAAAATCTCTCTGTCTCCTTAAGATTTCTTTACCAGGCATTTTTAACCTTCATTATGCAGTTAGTTTTTTTCTGCCTCTGTCTCTTCTTCTCTTTAGAACCTTTCTGCCATTTGCTGTTGACATTCTCTTTCTAAATCCGTGCTCTTTTAACCTCTGTCTTTTCTTTGGTTGATAAGTTCTTTTCATTAAATTGTTCTCCTTTCGCCTTTTCTTAATTATAGGTGATGAGTGACTTCTGAATTCCAAAGTCACATTGACATGATATTATACTTTTTATAAATTTTAATGTCAAATTTAAGCATGTTAAAAAATAATTTTTACTAATTTTGCAACACTACATTTAGTATATGTAGATAATTATTAACAAAGTTATTAACATATTGTGGAAAACTCTTAAAAATTCTATGTAAGTCTCATAATCATTATCATTTTATTAATTATATATGATGATAAATCTTTTGATATCATGTAATTTATATTTTTTTATCATCACAACATTTTGAAATTTTTTTATTTTATCTAATTCTTCACATTCTTGAAAATTTTGAGGTTTTATGTAAAATATTAAAAGGAGAAGAATTGATAAATTGGATAAAAATAAACTTTGGTCTGAATTTCTAAAAATAATAAAAAATAATATCTCGGAAGTTGCATATCAAACATGGTTCACACCTTTTCATATCCATGAAATTGATGAGAGTTCGAGTATTATATATCTTGCAACTAAAGATACCGTGGTTATAAATTTTATTCCACGTTATCTTAATATGTGCGAAGAAACATTTGAAAAAATATTAAAGAAAAAATATAAGGTTATCGCAAAACTGGAAAGTGAATACGAAACTCGTGATACAAATAGAAAGATTAGTGTAAGAAAAACTTTTGGAGATGAAAATATTTTCAATCCTAGAATGAATTTTAGTAATTTTGTTGTAGGAAACAATAATAAACTTGCTTTCGCTGCTTCTCTCGCAGTGGCTGAATCTCCTTCTGAAGCATATAATCCTCTATTTCTATATGGAGGATCAGGACTTGGTAAAACACATCTAATGCAGGCAATAGGAATACACGCAACCTTAAATCATCCTGAACTTAATATTTTATATGTTTCTTCAGAAATGTTCACAAACGAATTTATAAGTGCTTTGAAAGAAAACAAGATGAATAAATTTAAGAATAAATACCGAAAGGTTGATGTTCTTTTAATTGACGACATCCAATTTCTTGAAAATAAGACGGAAACTCAGGTAGAATTTTTTCATACCTTTAATTCCTTATATGAAAATAATAAACAAATCATTATTTCGAGTGACAGACCTGCAAAAAAACTTAAAAGTCTCGATGACAGACTTACTTCAAGATTTCTATGGAATATGTCAGCAGATCTTCAGCCTGCAGATTTTGAAACGAGAATGGCAATACTTGAGAAAAAAGCTGAAAATGCAGGGCTTGATTATACTGATGATGTAAGAGATGTTTGCACATTTATCGCTTCAAAGATAACAGATAATATACGTGAACTTGAAGGAACACTAAACAGAGTAATAGGTGCTTCAAATCTTCTTCACGAAAAAATTGATCTTGATCTTGCAAGACGCGCATTGCAGGAACTTGTTAATACAGATGAACACGGGCTTGAACCTGAGAGAATAAAAAGTATTGTTGCAGCTTATTATGGTATCAAAGTTTCTGAAATGGATTCAAAAAAGAGAAATGCCAATATAGCATTTCCAAGGCAGGTAGCAATATATCTATGTAGACAGTACACAACTCTTTCATTATCTAAAATTGGAAAAATATTTGGGGGTCGTGACCATTCAACTATAGTCCATTCATGCGATAGAATACAAAAAATGGAATCCAGTGACAAATCTTTTAAAGAAGATTTAAAAATTCTTGTTGAAAAGATAAACGACAATTAACATTTTATCAACATCGATTCAAACATTAATTTTTCTTTATTAATAAGGATTTTATTGAGTTTTAAATACTTATCAACACTATTAACACTCTCTACTACTATTACTAAATATTATATAAATAAAGGGGAATAAAATGACAAATATTTACTGCAATAGAAATGACCTAAATATAGCCTTATCAAATCTATCACATTCTATACCAAGAAGAACTACATCACCTATGCTTTCCTGTGCTTTAATTAGGATTAATAACGGAGAAATGTATCTTTCTACAACGGATATGAACATAATGATTGAAACTGTAATAAACGTAGAATGTAGTGAAGAATTAGAGATTGCCATTCCTTATTCGATTTTTCAAAGAACTGTAAGCAAACTTCCTGAAGAAGATATTATGATGATATATGATAAGGATGAAAACAAACTCACAATAAAGAGCGGTAAATATTCATCTCAACATATTTGTATTTCTAGTGAAGATTATCCTAGGGTAATGATAAAAGAAAGCGAAGACTATATAAAATTTGATAAAAATATTTTTAAGAAGATGATACAAAAAACATCATTTTCTGCGAATTCAGATGAAATTAACGGGATTCTTACAGGAGTTCTCATAAAAAATGAGAATAAAAACCTCAGTATGGTTGCATGTGATACATTTAGAGTTGCACTTAATGAAAATAAAACAGATATAGAGAAGAATTTTGAAGTTGTAGTTCCTGCAAAACTATTACAAGAGACATCAAGAATAATTGGAGATGGAGAAGAAAATAATGAGATAAAAATAGATGTTATTGATAACAAAATAGTTATGATATTTGATAACAATAAGGTTGTTATCAATACATTGAATGGTAAATTTATAGATTATGAAAGAATAATAAACATTAGTGGCTCTTTGAAAATAAGGGTAAAAACTGAAGATTTGATAAATAGTATAGATAGAGCATCAATTTTCTCTTCATTTGTAGAAAATAACTTTATTAAAATAAGCATTAATGAAGATGTTTTAAAGATAAATTCCCTTTCGGAAGAGGGTAATATGGAAGAAAGCATCGATATAATAAAAGAAGGACCTGATCTTGAAATAGGTTTTAACTCTCAGTATCTTAAAGAAATCCTAAAGGCTATAGATGACGAAGAGATTTTACTCACTATGAAAACTTCGACTGATCCATGCATAATAACTCCTCTAAAGGGAGAAAAATATTTGTATTTAATTCTTCCGGTAAGGATAAAATAGAACTTTGGAGATTATTAAACATGTATCTAAAGGAAATGCAACTTGTAAATTTCAGAAATTACGAGAAAGCATATATAAAATTTGATAGGAATAAAAATTTATTTTTGGGAGAAAATGCAAAAGGAAAGACAAATCTTGTAGAAGCTGCATATCTTTGTGCCTTTTCCCGCTCTTTTAGAACAAATAATGCAATGGAATTTGTAAGATTTGGAGAAGATTTTGCATTAATAAGGATTAAAGCAGTTAGTGGAGATATAGAAAGAATAATAGATTTTACCATTCTTAATAATGGTAAGAAGATGATAAAGGTTGATGGAAAGCCAATAAAAAGAACAGCAGATTTATTGAACAATCTTGTTGTTGTTGTTTTTTCCCCTGACGATATAGGAATAATAAAGGATAGTCCTGATAAGAGGAGACTTTTTATTGATAAAGAACTCTGTCAGATAAGGCCGAGATATTATGAGAGCTTAAGAAATTATAAAGAATCACTAAAAAACAAAAATAGTCTGCTCAAAAACAGAGAAATTTCAAACATGGAGGATTTACTAGATGTATATGATTCTCAGATGATAAAGTACGGATCTCAACTGATAGATTACAGAAGTTCATTTATAAATATGCTTGCCAAAACAAGCTCTGAGATTCAGAAAAAAATATCGAATGGAAAAGAGAATCTTGAAATTAAGTATAATCCTTCGTCAGAAAAAAAATATTTAGAAGAAAAAATTATAAAGACAAGAGAAAAAGATAAAATCAGAGGATATGCAAGTGTAGGTCCTCATAGAGATGACATTGAATTCTATATAAATGAAAAAAATGCACATAAATATGCATCGCAGGGTCAACAAAGAACAATAGCTTTGTCACTCAAACTTTCAGAAGTAAAGATTACTAGAGAGATAATAGGGGAGAATCCAATTCTAATTCTCGATGACGTACTTTCAGAACTTGATGTTGAAAGACAAAATTATCTCATGAATTCAGTAGATAATGTACAGCTTATGATGACATCAACGGATATAAATAATGAGATTTTGGAGAGAATGAAAAAAAAGACAGTTTTTATAGTTGATGATGGCAATATAAAGCAAGAAAAATAGTCAAAAAAACATATAAAAATGGAAGTGATAAAAAAACGCTTAAAACCATGGTTGGTATACTGCGTTTTTTTAATGCTATAATGTTGTTTTTTAACTATATAAGAAACGAAAGATGATGTTGTTGAATTTTTTAACCAAATATGATAAAATCTAGCCGTATTTATAGAAAAAATATTATGAAAAGGAAAGATAATGGATACACCAAAAAAACATAAAAGAAAAGAAGAATATGATGCTTCCCAAATTCAAGTTCTTGAGGGTCTTGAGCCTGTAAGAAAAAGACCGGGAATGTACATAGGAAGTACGGGACCAGATGGTTTACATCACCTTGTATATGAAATTGTAGACAACAGTGTTGATGAAGCTCTTGCTGGATACTGTTCTCATATAGAAGTTACGATAGAAGAGGACAACTCAATAAGTGTAACTGATGATGGTAGAGGAATGCCTGTAGATGAGCATCCAAAGCTAAAGATCCCGGCTGTTCAGGTAATACATACTCAGCTTCATGCCGGAGGTAAATTCGGAGGAGGAGGATATAAAGTATCCGGAGGTCTTCACGGAGTTGGTGCTTCAGTCGTAAATGCTCTTTCAACACATATGATAGTTGAGGTTAGAAGAGATGGTAATATATATGAACAGGAGTATTTTCAGGGAAAAGAAGCAACAGAGCTAAAAATAGTGGGTAAATCAAAAGAAAGCGGATCAATGACGAGATTTTGGCCTGATCCGACTATTTTTGATGAGACTACATACGATTACGATATTCTCCAGAGAAGAATGAGAGAGATGGCCTTCCTTAATAAGGGACTTAGAATTTCAATAGAGGATAAGAGAAAAGATAAGGAAAGAAAAGAGAGCTTTTGCTATGAAGGAGGGATAAAGGAGTTCGTAAGTTATCTCAATAGGCAAAAAGATCCGATTACAGAGGATATCTTCTACTTTGAATATAAGGAAGAAGGTAGAGAAGTTGAAGTTGCTATGCAATATACGGATAGATATAGCGAGCTTATTTATTCATATGCGAATAATATCAATACAGTCGAAGGAGGTTTTCATCTTTCAGGACTAAAGGCTTCTCTGACCAAGACGATAAATGACTATGCAAGGAAGAACAATATACTTAAGGAAAAAGATGATGCTTTCCAAGGAGACGATGTAAGAGAAGGTCTTACGGCAATAGTAAGCGTTAAACTCACAAATCCTCAATTTGAAGGTCAGACAAAGGGTAAACTCGGGAATTCCGATATAAGAGGCTTTGTCGAATCGAATATGAGTGAGAATTTGGCAGCTTATCTTGAGGAACATCCTAAAGATGCAAAGAGCATATGCGATAAGGTGAGTGCAGCTCAAAGAGCGAGGGAGGCGGCTCGAAAGGCAAGGGATATTACAAGAAAAACCAGTGCACTCGAGTCTACATCACTTCCGGGAAAACTAGCTGACTGCTCAGAAAAAGATCCTGCACTTTCTGAAATTTTCATAGTTGAGGGAGATTCCGCAGGAGGAAGTGCAAAGTCAGGAAGGGATAGAGCAAGGCAAGCAATCTTACCTCTGAGAGGAAAGATATTAAATGTTGAAAAAGCTAGATATGACAGAATTCTCAATTCCGAAGAAATAAAAAATATGATTACTGCCTTCGGTTGCGGAATTAGAGGTGAATTTGATATTAGCAAGTTAAGATACCATAAGATAATAATAATGACAGATGCCGATGTTGACGGAGCTCATATTAGGACTCTTCTTCTAACATTTTTCTTCAGATATATGACTCCTCTAATTGAGGGAGGATATGTTTATGCTGCACAGCCACCGCTATTCAGAATTAAGTGTGGGAAAGAAATAAGATATACATATTCAGATGAAGAGCAGGCTAAGGCACTATCAGAGATGAGGGAGGCAAACCCAAAGGCAAGGATAGATATTCAAAGATACAAAGGTCTTGGAGAGATGGACTACAATCAGCTATGGGAAACAACTATGGATTATAACAACAGGACGCTTGTACAGATTACTATTGATGATGCTACTGCGGCAGATGAGATATTTACAACACTTATGGGCGATAAGGTGCCGCCAAGAAGGAAGTTTATTGAGCAAAACGCCAAATATGTTCAGAATTTAGATATATAGATATATAGTTATATATAGACAGATAGGTAAAGGAGAAATATGTCTGATACAGTAGATAACAGCAGGATAATAAGGCATGAGATATATGATGAAATGAAAAAATCATATATTGAATATGCGATGAGTGTAATAGTTGCTCGTGCTCTTCCGGATGTAAGGGATGGATTAAAGCCGGTTCACAGAAGGATTCTTTATGGAATGCACGCACTCGGGGTAACTCCTGATAAGCCGCACAAAAAAAGTGCACGTATAGTCGGTGAAGTAATGGGTAAATATCATCCACACGGTGATAGTTCCATATATGATGCAATGGTAAAGCTCGCACAGGACTTTTCAACTAGATACCCTCTTGTTGATGGTCACGGTAACTTCGGATCCGTAGATGGAGACGGTGCCGCTGCAATGAGGTATACAGAGGCGAGGATGAGTCCTTTTTCACTTCAGATGCTAAGAGATATCGACAAGGAGACTGTTGATTTTGTTGATAACTTTGACGGTGAAGAGAAAGAGCCTACAATTCTACCAGCGAGAGTTCCTAATCTTTTAGTCAATGGTGGGAATGGTATTGCCGTCGGAATGGCAACATCTATACCGCCACATAATCTTAGTGATGTTATTGATGCCTGCGTAAAGATGATAGACGACAGCGAATGTACGGTCGATGACCTCATCAGGATTATAAATGGACCGGATTTTCCAACAGGAGCACTTATTCTTGGAAAAGAGGGAGCTAAGGAAGCATATAGAACTGGACAGGGGAAGGTAACGATTAGGTCTGAATGTACGATTGAAGAAAGTTCTCGTGGAAAGATGAGAATAGTAGTCCATTCAATTCCTTACCAGGTCAACAAGGCTAGAATGATAGAATCGATTGCAGACCTTGTTAAGGACAAGAGGATTGACGGAATTACGGCAATCAGAGATGAAAGCTCAAGAGAGGGTATGCGAATAGTTATTGAACTAAAGAAGGATGCAAATCCTAATCTTGTTCTCAACAGATTATATAAGCATACGCAGCTGCAGACGAGCTATAGTATGATAATGCTAGCTCTCGTAAATGGAGAACCTAGGATTCTAACTCTTTATGAGATAATTGATGAATATCTTAAACATCAGAAAGATGTTGTAACAAGAAGAACAAGATATGATTTAAGAAAAGCACAAGCCAGAGCCCATATATTACAGGGATTAATTATAGCACTTGATAATATTGATGAAGTTATCAGGGTAATAAGATCATCCTATAACGATGCCAAGGAAAAGTTGATGATAAGTTTCTCATTAACAGAAGTACAGGCACAGGCAATTCTCGATATGCGACTTGCAAGACTGCAGGGCCTAGAAAGAGAGAAAATTGAGGATGAGCTTTCAGAACTAAAAAAGAAGATATCATATTACAAAGAAATTCTTTCCGATGAAAGAAAGCTCATGAACGTAATAAAAGAGGAACTTCTTGAGATAAAAGATAAGTGGGGAGACGAGAGAAGAACAAGCATTGTGTCTGCTACCGGAGAGATAGAAGACGAGGCTCTAATTGAAGAGAAGAATGTTGCCATTACTCTGACAAATCTCGGATACATCAAGAGAATACCGGAGAACACATTCAAGACACAGAAGCGAGGAGGAAAGGGAATACTTGGTCTTACAACAAGAGATACGGATTTTGTAAAGGACCTTATAATAACATCAACTCATGACTTCCTTCTTTTCTTCACGGATAGAGGAAGAATGTTCAAGATAAAAGCATACGAAATTCCGGAGGCATCGAGAACAGCAAAAGGAACTCCTGTAATAAACTTCCTAAACATGGATCAGGAAGAGAAAATAGCTGCAGTTATTCCTGTAAGTGAATATAGTGAAGATGATTATCTTATAATGGTTACAAAGAATGGTACTATCAAAAAGACATCAGCTTCACAGTTTAGTAATGTAAGAAAGACGGGATTAAATGCTATAAAGCTTAAAGATGATGATAAGCTGATTGCTGTTGCACAATCTAGTAGTGAAGACCATGTAATGCTTATATCAAAACTAGGAAAGGCTATTATTTTCCACGAAGAAGATGTAAGAGGCATGGGACGAAATGCAGTAGGAGTCAGGGGAATTAATCTCGACAAGGGAGATGAAGTTGTTTCTATGGTGCTTCTTCAGAACGAAGATCAGACAGTGCTCGTCATGACGACAAGAGGATACGGTAAGAGAACCAAGCTTTCCGATTATAGGGTGCAGACCAGAGGAGGCAAGGGTATATATACTTTTGATAAAAATAAGATAAGAAAGACCGGGCCTCTTCTCGGTGCAGTTCTTGTAGACACTAGTGACGAAATAATGCTAATTAATTCAGACAATGTAATAATAAGAATACGTGCGAAAGATGTATCAAGATCCGGAAGAACAACTCAGGGTGTAAAGATAATGAAAGTGAATAAGGATCAGGAAATAGTTGCCTTTGCAAAAGTTCTTGAAGATCTTGAACATGCGAAAAGAATCAGAGAAAAAAAGGAGGGCGACAATGTTAAAAGATCTGGTGAAAGCAAATAGAAGCTGCCGAGGATTTGACAGAAGCCGCAAGGTTAGCAGGGAAGAACTTCTTGAAATTATTGATACTGCAAGACTTGCTTCATCTGCAATTAATATGCAACCGCTTAAGTATTTTATCAGTAATGAAGATATAATCACGGATAAAATAACGAAGATGGTAAGTTTTGGAGGGCTTCTTAAGGATTTAAACCTTCCTTTCGAAGGAGAAGAACCACCCGCTTATATTGTAATATGTCATGACACATCAATTGTTAAGGAAGAACCTATATTTATTAATGATGTGGGGATAGCGGCAGAGATTATAGGACTTGCAGCTACAGAAATGGGGCTCTCCGTTTGCCTGATGGCAGGATTTGATTCAAGTAATATAAAAAAGGAATTGTTCCTTCCAGACAATATGAAAGTTAAACTCATAATTGCAGTCGGAAAATCGCTTGAAAAGGTCAAAATTAAAGAAGTCGGAAGCGAAGAAAGTGTTAAATACTATAGAGATGAAAATGGCGTCCACATTGTTCCAAAGAGAAAGCTTGAAGATATCATCATAAACTGAGCATAATATGAGAAGCAGCAGCGTGGGCTGAAGACCACATAAATTGGAGATTGTATCCACCGGTATCTCCGCTTATATCGAGAGCTTCACCTATTACATATAATCCTTTCAATGATTTACATTGGAAGGATTTATTATCTATTTCTTCTAAGGACACACCGCCAAGCGAAGACATCGCATTATTAAAAGATGGTTCTAGTATTAAAGAACCGAGATACTGTAATCTGAGCATGTTGCTTATAATAGAATCTGCTTTTTTGTGAGCTACAGATGAAGCCTTGGCCTGAGAAAATTCTCCACAATAATATTTTACATATCTTTCTGGAAGGTTTGAAAATTCTCTTATTGCATTCGAAAGGCTTAAGTTTACCCCTCTGAAATCATATTTAGGTTTAAAGATATTTATATCCGGATAAATCTCCAAGGAGAATGCTTTTCCTTTATCTATAAGCAGATTGATAATTCCGGAAGCATTTAATACAAGGGGACCGCTGAAACCTGTTTCTGTGATGAGGAGAGGGCCGGTTTTTTTATAAAGAGTTTTACAATTCTGCTCTGAAATAATGCGAATTTCTGCATTTTCAAATGAAATTCCAGATAATTTACTGATATTGAAATTTGATATCTTAATAGGAGTAAGAGAGGGAATAGGCTTGATAATTTCAATCCCAAATTTTGATAATAAATCTAGAATGTTCAGGCAATCAGGATTCAGTAAAGCAGGCCCTCCGGAAGCTACTATCAAATTTTTGCTAAAAAAAATAGTTCCATCAGATGATTCAACAATAAATCCGTCGGGAATTTTCTCAATATTAACAACTGATGAAGACAAAGAAAAAGTCCATGAATTATCTTCACACTTTTTTAACAGTACATCCTTAATTGTAGAAGCCTTATTAGATGAGGGGAAAATCCTGCCGTCATTTTGCACATATGAATCAACACCAAGATTCTCAAAGAAAGTTACGATTGATTTGTTATTAAATTTATATAAAGGAGAACGCACGAATTGTGTAATATTCTTACTTATAGAATGATAATGGTAAGGGAAATCCTTTATCGAGCCATCATGAGTGAAATTGCACCTGCCGCCTCCAGTTGCCAGAAGTTTTTTACCGGGAATCTTAGAGGACTCAATAATTATTCCACGGTGCCCATTCAAATTTAGTGAGGCAGCAAAAAAGAGTCCTGACGCCCCGCCGCCTACGACAATAAAATCATAACTATCTTTAATTGGAAGCTTTCTATATGTCTTCAATTCCATTTCGTATCGTAGTTATTATCTCATCTTGAGCTGTATTTTTCTCAGCCTTACTTAACTCTCCATAATTAACAACGGGGTGAATTCTTATTAATTGGGGAGATCTTTTGAACGAACCCGTTTCTTCAAACAACCGATATGAGCCACTTATGGACACTGGAAGAATGGGTACTTTGGATTTTTCGGACAGCTTAAAACTCGCTTTTTTAAATTCGCCCGTTTCATAGCTTTTGCTTCTCGTTCCCTCCGGGAAAATTCCAATAGAGTCTCCTGATTTAAGAATTTCAATAGCTTCATTGATTGTCTTTAATGCATCACGAGAGTTGCCTCTATTTATAAAGATAGAACCAGTATGTTCAATCGCCGTTCTTAAGAATTTGAATCTTTTTAGCTCATTTTTTGCAATCATGCCAAAATGAAAATTCTGTATCGCGTGATATAGGGCTACGAGATCGAAATATCCCTGGTGATTTGCCATAATCAGCAAAGGACCATTATCTGGGATATTTTCTTTTCCTTCAATCGTATAATCTATCTTGAGCCTTTTTACAAGATTATCTGCGAAATTATTCATACCTACTCGCATTATTTCTCGTGCTGCTTCTATATCGCCGGCATCAATAGCTGCATCAATTTTCGGAGCAAGCTTGTTATACTTATTTATCTCATCATAAACCTTTAAACCGGCTGGTGCGTTCTTAAATATATTCATAATAAATTCTCCTGTTTAACTGATAGGTAGTATTATACACATGAAGATAAATTACTGCAAAAACACTTTAATAATTGCCAATAAAAGTTTACAATGTATTCGTAAAAAGAATGGAGGAAAAATTGAAATTTATAATTCAAAGGACTAAAAATGCAAATGTCAAAGTAAATCAAGAGGTCGTCGGTAAAATTGATAAAGGATTTACTGTTCTTATCGGAATATCTGAACAAGATGATGAAAAAATAGCAGACAAGATGACTGATAAGATGTTAAAGCTTCGTATATTCGAAGATGAAAATGGAAAGACGAACTTGTCATTAAAGGATGTTGAAGGAAAACTTTTGATGATTTCTCAATTCACATTATATGCGAACTGCAAAAGAGGGAATAGACCTTCTTTCATAGACGCCGGAAGTCCTGACAAGGCGAATAATCTTTATGAGTATATAATGAAAAGGTGTGAAGACGCCGGATATCACGTTGAGCGTGGAGTGTTCGGTGAAGATATGAAAGTTGAGTTAATTAATGATGGACCATTTACTATAATTCTTGATTCAGAGAAGCTATAAATAAGAACAGGTAAAAAGATATATTACAAAGTAAGATAATCTTAATTTAGGAATTTATCAGTCGTATTTTTTTAGTAGATGATTAAAAACTATAACGCCAATAAATACTTGACTGATCAAATATGCTCCTAAATAAATTACAATATGCTCTGTATCAATGATATTCAAAACTCCAAGCACAGAATAAACCATTATTGATATAGCTACAATCAACATTCCAATCCAGTAAGTATATTTCCCCGCTTTATCTCTTAGTTTTTGTTTTAATTCATCATTCTGTTCAATTTCTTCAATTTGTAATTTTTCTTGATATTTTTCCTTGTTCTTAATCCAATAATAATATCGAAGTAATGTATAGATACCGTTGCCCCCTAAAGCACCGGTCATTCCATAAAATATGCCAGACATTTTATTATCATCAAATATAATAGCCAAATACAAAAACAATCCAGCAAAGACAATATAAATCAAACTATAAATCAGATTACTTTTTTTCATTAATTCCATCCTTTTCATATTCGTAAGTAAAGACTTCTTCTATTTGCAGGTTAAAATATAATGCTATCTCAAATGCTAAATCTAAAGATGGATTATATTTACCATTTTCTATCGCACTAATAGTCTGCCTGGAAACTCTTAATTCTTTTGCAAGATCTTCTTGAGTTAAGTTTTTAATCTTTCTTAATTTATCTAATTTATTTTTCAAACGAACTACGCTCTCTTTGTCAAGTTTCTTTTACATTATCATCATATTCATAACCGTCATCTTTGTCAAGTTTCCTTTACGTAAATTTCTTTTATCATTACATTTAATCGCAACAACAATATTGCAGAATAAAATTTCTGCATAAATAAATAATTGCTTAAAAGCTTGATTTTGTTAAGCATTTGTATATAATAATAAAGCACGATTCTGGGTCGTGCTTTATTTGTTGCCCTGATAATGGGGCAGTATCCTACACCGAAAGGTGTCATAAGGCCATAGGAGGTGAAAATATGAAAAATTATGAAGTCTTATTTATTCTTGACCCGGTCATGGATGACGAAGCAAAGAATGCCATGATTGAAAGGGTTAAAGAGATTATCAATGATGGTGGAGAAGCCGGAGAGGTTGATATCTGGGGCAATAAAAAGCTCGCATATGAGATTGATAAAAAGAAAGACGGCTACTATGTTGTTATCCAGTTCAAGGCAAATTCCGATATGCCAAAAGAGCTTGACAGAAGACTTAGAATTTCTGACAGCATTATGAGACATATTATCGTATTGAAAGACGAACAATAGGAGATTTGACATGAATAATGTGGTATTGATAGGAAGATTGACAAGAGATCCTGAAGTTAGATACACATCTTCACAGATGGCTGTATGTCATTTCAGTATTGCGGTAGATCGTCCAAGATCACAGAATAAAGAACAGACGGCAGACTTCATTAGGATTACAGTGTTCGGTAAACAAGCTGAAAACTGCGGACGCTACCTAGCCAAAGGTCGTCAGGTGGGAATTCAGGGGAGAATACAGACCGGAAGTTATAAGAATAAGGATGGTCAGACTGTTTACACAACTGATGTTATCGCTAACAACGTTGAATTCCTTGGTGGTGCTCAAGCTGGATCAACGAAGAGCGGATTTACCTCAGATAGCGATCATTCAATGCCGGAAGATATGGATCTTCCTGATGAATTTGAAACAACTAATGATGACATTCCGTTTTAACCGGGCAAGATTAATCGGAGAGGAGAAATAGATGGACAATAATAACAGAAAGCGTGGTGGCATGAGGAGACGCAAGGTATGTCAATTCTGCGCAGATAAAGATAAGAAGATAGATTATAAGGATGTTGAAACACTCCAGAAATATATAACTGAAAGAGGTAAGATCCTTCCTCGTAGGGTTACTGGAACATGTGCAATGCATCAGAGAGCCGTTACAACTGCAATCAAGAGAGCTCGTACAGTAGCACTTATGCCATTTGATGCAGAATAATAATCAATACGCCGGCACCAGCCGGCTTTTTAATTTTTTTATAAAAATGAAAAGGATGATATGGAAGATAAAAATTTAATTGTTGAATACAATATAACGGAATATCTTAGGAAACTTGCAAGTGATGAGCCGGCACCGGGAGGAGGTGCAGCTAGTGCGTTGACAGGGGCACAGGGAGTAGCACTTCTCATTATGGTAACCAATCTGACTATAGGAAAAGAACGATATAAAGATTTTCAAGAACACAATATTAATATGAGAGATAAAGCAAAAGAAATAATGGAAAAACTCATAAAAGGTGTTGATGAAGATAAAAAGGCTTATTCTGAGGTTTCAAAGGCATTCAAATTGCCTAAAAAAACAGAAAAAGAATTAGAGATAAGAAAATCTAAAATTTCAGATGCGGCAATAAAAGCGGCAGAAGCTCCACTTAATGTTATGGAATCAGCTGTTCTGGGATTAAAAATAGCCGAAAGCCTTGTTAACAGATCAAATCCTAACCTTATAGATGATATTATAGTTGGAGCAATACATCTAAATGCATGTATTGACGGGGCAAAATGCAACATAAAAGCAAATATCCCTTTGATAAAAGATAAGCAAATATCAGAAAATATTAAAAAAAAGAGCGAAGAATTGATATCTGAAGCTATCGATTTATATAATAAAATCAATAAAACTAGTTGATTAAGATATTTTGTGAAGGCATGTCAACCATAATACTTGAAACAAAGGGCTGCACATGTTATCATCAAAAGGCATTTTTAGTAAATATTTGTCTCAGTAGCTCAGGGGATAGAGCACTGCTCTCCTAAAGCAGGTGCCGGAGGTTCGAATCCTCTCTGGGACACCAAATAAGATACGGTAATTGATACAATTTATCATTTGCCGTATTTTTTATTGAAATACTATATATAGTGTTTTTTTGAAATATGATTTATAGTTAGAGACAAATATCATTACAGATTAATAATTTTTACATAATCATCACATCAAAATATTTTCAGTTTGAGATAATTCATTATGTAAAAATATTTTTTATGTGGGAAATTACAAACGACTTAATTCATGTTTTTAAGAGCAAATCAAAAATTAATATTGTAATAGAGATAGCGGTTTTCTTTTTAGCCTTATTAATTATTCTTATATTAAATACAAGCGGCGTTTTAGCTAAAGAAGTCAAAGACGGCTCAGCTGTTCAAATTCAGACTATCATGGAAGATGAGGTAGTCAAACTAGATAAGAAGATCAGTGTTCGCGAGGCTAAGGAAAAAGCTGACGCGATGGAGAGAGAAAAGAAAGCCGATAAGAACAGGAACGATTTGGTTGCTTATGGAAGACAGTTTATTGGTAATCCATATGTTCTTGGGGGAAGAAGTCTCACTAATGGATGTGACTGTGCATCATTTGTTACGCTTGTATATAGAAACTTTGGATACAACTGGTCATTTGGCTCAGTATCAACTCTTTTAAGTAACTGTGGAGGGCAAGAAGTTTCTGTTGATAATCTTAGAGAAGGCGATATAATTTTCTTTGGAGATTTGTCACATGTTGCAATTTATTCTGGAAATGGCAAGATAGTTCACGCCATGGATGAATATAGTGGCATTATTGAGATAGTGTTATTCCCATATGGTAACAGCTCTACGTATTCCGGCAAAAGAATAAATACGATAAGAAGGATTTTGGAATAAAAATAAAAGAAGAATATAAATTATAGAATATAAATTCAACATCCATAAATTGATTAGCCTGCGGTATTCTGATTGCCGCCGGCTAATTAATTTATATGATATAAAGAACATTATAAAAAGCATAGTGAAATTAGTGAACTAAACACAAAAATTAACTTTTTTCACAAAAAATTATAAAAAAACTTGCTTATTTAACAAATTTAATGTAGAATAGCGACATTCTGAATGAGTCGCGACACTCAGGATGTAAGAAGGAGGTATCGATGTACGATATTAGCTTAATTCACGGTGAGTACAAGGACAAGCTTATTACGGAGGATTTTGCTGCAAACCTTGTAAAGAGCAATTACAGGATGAACTTCGGACTTGGAACGGGATGTTCTGTTTATTTTGACAGAGCACTCGCAAAGAGATTGAAACAGGATGAATTGCTAAGGGGTCTTGAAATACAGACTGAAATAGCAATAAGGAATGATTATCTTGAAACATATAAGATAAATGCGCCTGTTGACAGGGTGAGGTTCTACTCTTCTCACTTCTTCAACCAAGATAGGGTAATGCAACAGAATGGGAACTGTTGGTATGTGCCGATTTTATTCAATGAGGAAAATCTCTATTGGGGACTTGATGGTAACGGTTTTGACATATGTGCATTCCAGGTTGCACCTATGGATAGATACGGTAACTTTAATTTTGGACCTATAAATGCAGATCTTCACGGCATAATCAAGAATTCGAAGATTGTAATAGTTGAAGTAAATGAAAATATGCCGATTGCACTTGGCTATGAGTCGCATATCAATATTTCCGACATCAACTATATTATAGAAGGTGAGAATCCTCCACTTGCAACAATTGAGCACAAATCTCCGACTGAGGATGATAAGCGAATATCGGAATTCATAGTTTCGCAAATTGGTAACAACGCAACGATACAGCTTGGAGTAGGAGCGCTTCCAAACTGTGTGGGAACGATGCTCGCAGATTCGGATATTAAAGAAATAGGGGCACATAGCGAGATGCTTGTGGACGCTTATATGGAACTCTATAATGCCGGAAAACTCACAAATAACAAGAAGACGGATAAGGGGCTTTCTGTATATACCTTTGCAGGAGGATCAAAAGAACTTTATGACTTTATAGACGATAATCCGATTTGCTGTTCTGCACCGGTGGACTATGTTAATAATATTGAGAACATTGCACAAATAGATAATTTTATGTCCATTAACGGATGTATAGGCATGGATCTCTATGGTCAGATTTGTTCCGAGAGTGTAGGTTATCGCCATGTTAGCGGAACCGGAGGACAGCTTGATTTTGTCCAGGGAGCATTCAGATCAAAGGGAGGTAAAAGTTTTGTATGCTGTCATTCGACAAGGAAATTAAAGAATGGTGAAAAAGTTTCTCTCATTCATCCAACGCTCCCGCCCGGATCAATTGTTACCACACCAAGGGCTGCTGTAAGCTATGTGGTTACAGAATATGGTTCTGTAAATCTTAAGGGTAAATCCACATGGGAGAGAGCAGAAATGCTCATAAGTATTGCCCACCCTGATTTCAGAAGCGACCTTATTAAGGAAGCGGAGAAGATGGGAATATGGAGGAATACAAGTAAAATATCGTATTAATCGAACAAAGAAGGAATCAATATCGAAAATATAAGAGGAAGAGAAATGACAAACACAAACGACAACAGGAGTAAATTTTCGGGCTCGCTCGGATATGTATTGGCAACAGCAGGTTCTGCAGTCGGACTCGGAAACATTTGGAGATTTCCATATCTGGCTGCAAAATATGGAGGCGGAGCTTTTGTCCTTGTCTACATTATACTAGCCTTTACATTCGGATATACGCTTATGACATCTGAGACTGTTCTCGGAAGACTTACAGGTAAGAGTCCTGTAAGTGCCTATCATACATATAGTAAATCTCGCTGGTCTACGACGGGTGGATGGATAAATGCAATTGTACCAATGATTATTCTTCCGTACTATTCTGTAATAGGCGGTTGGGTCATTAAATACCTTGTTACATACATAACTGGCAATATAAAAGCACCTGCACAAGACGGGTTTTTCGGATCTTTTATAGGTTCAGCAGCTCAATCCGAAGGGTGGTTCATAGTTTTTGCGGCACTAACATTAATTGTAATTCTTTTTGGTGTTGAAAGCGGAGTTGAAAGGGTATCAAAGATAATGATGCCGGCACTGATTGTACTCGCAATCATTGTTGCAATATATTCATGTACAAGACCTGGAGCTGTTGAAGGAATCAAGTATTTCTTTATTCCTAATTTCAAGAACTTCTCGATAATGACGGTTGTTGCTGCTATGGGGCAGATGTTTTATTCACTATCTGTTGCAATGGGTATTTTAATCACATACGGCTCATATATGAAGAAGGATGTTGATGTAGATAAATCAACAAAGAGAGTAATTATCTTCGATTCAGGAATAGCAATTCTTGCAGCACTTATGATAATCCCTGCAGTATTTGCATTTTCTGGAGGTGCCCCTGAACAACTTCAGGCAGGACCTTCTCTCATGTTCGTTATGATACCTAAGGTATTTGAAAGCATGGGGCTTGGTAAAATAACGGGATTCTTGTTCTTCCTTCTGGTACTGTTCGCTGCACTTACAAGTTCAATTTCTCTTGCGGAGACAAGCGCCGCTACATTTGTTGATGAGTTCGGCTGGAGCAGAAAAAAAGCAACAGGCTTAGTCTTGGCTATAATGCTCACCCTTGGATCACTATCGTCACTCGGATACAATGTGCTTGGCAATGTTAAGATCCTAGGATTACAATTCCTTGACTTCTTTGACTTTATTTCCAACTCAATCATGATGCCTATAGCAGCATTTGCTACATGCATACTGATTATAAGAGTTGTAGGAAGGGAAAATATAGAAAAAGAGATTTCGCTAAGCTCAAACTTCAAATGGAAGGGAGTATATGAAACTGTTCTTAGGTTTATCGCACCGGTATTCCTTATGTTGATACTTTTTAGCTCAATACTCTCGTTCTTCGGCATAATCTCGATTTAATAAAAGAACTTAATAAAACTTAGCACAGCTATATAATTAAAGCCCTTGAATATAAAGGGCTTTAATTATATAATAAATTTCATGAAAATTATGAACATTTATTGCCAAAGGGGGTATAAATGAAGCGGAGAATATTTACAATCATGATTGTGTTGGCAATCTGTCTTTGCGGTTATGCTTTCATCTATGGAGAAGAAAATCAGGCAGATGAAATGACAAACAATGTTGAGCAGCAAGAAACATTGACTGATTCAGCCGATGGCCAAGAAGAAAGCATAAATGCAGATGAGAACAAACAGTCAGAGGCACTTGAAGTTGAAAACAAGGAAGTGCCGACTAATTTAATGAGCCCACAGGATGAAGTAAAGAAAAATGAATGGATCAGTGAAAATGGCGAAAAATATTACCTTGACGAAAACGGCGAAAAAGTAAAGGGAGTATATGCTATAGACGGTACAATATATTATTTTGATCCAGAAACAGGGGCACAGATAGTAAGGACCGGATGGATAGACTGGA
>CABTXQ010000004.1 GCA_902488835.1 uncultured Ileibacterium sp. | reverse complement strand
TGTGCAAAAGTGTAATTATTACTAATACTCAAAATAGTAACTCCAAGTACAGCACAGTTGGTTGTAATCAGTGGAAGGTATATACCAAGTGCCTTCTGTAATGCAGGCATATATTTCTTCATGAACATCTCTACAAACTGTACAAGTGAAGCTATTACAAGGATAAATACGATTGTTTGTAAGTACCCAATATCAAACTTGTTAAGGATTTGCTGAATAGGCCATGTTACAGCTTCAGCAAGAACCATTACGAAGATTACCGCTCCACTCATGCCTACAGATGAATCCATTTTGTTCGATACTCCGAGGAATGAACAAATACCTAGGAATTGCTGGAGCAGGAAGTTGTTAACCAAAATCATCGACATGAAAATTATTATAATCTTAACCATTATGCTTCAGCTCCTTTCTGTGCCATCTGAGGCTCTGTTTGGAGCTCGCAGCCCTCTTCTTGTGAATTACATGAGTTATACATTGGGCAGCCACCGCAACTGAATGTCTTATTCTTCAATGCTTTTCCCTTTGTTGCCTTATTCAGTATAGCTACAAGAAGTCCATATACGAAGAATGCTCCTGGAGCAAGGTTCATTATTCCGACAGGAGTGAACCAATCACCAAGAATTGTTACTCCAAATATCGCTCCTGTTCCTAGGATTTCTCTTATAGCTCCCATGCATACGAGTGTAACAGTGAATCCTAGTCCCATTCCTATTCCGTCCATAGCAGAATCTAAGATGTTGTGCTTATTAGCAAAAGCTTCAGCTCTTCCAAGGATGATGCAGTTAACAACAATCAGAGGAATGAAAAGTCCGAGACTCTTATAGAGTGAAGGAACATATCCTTGAAGTAGGAACTGCACTACTGTTACGAACCCTGCGATTACTACAATGTAACATGGTATTCTTACCTTGTCAGGGATAACTTTTCTCAAAAGTGAAATAACAATATTTGAACATATTAGTACAACTGTTGCAGAAAGTCCCATTCCAAGTCCGTTTGTTGCAGATGATGATGTTGCAAGTGCCGGACATGTTCCTATAAGAAGGACGAGTACGGGATTCTCTTTGATGATACCATTCAAGAGGATGGAAAGTTTACTTGTTTTGCTTTTCATTACTTTGCACCTCCCATTGCTTTATATTGCTGCATTGCATTCCATACAGCCTCATGTATTGCGGATGATGATACCGATGCACCTGTGATATGTTTGATGCTGTCATCATTCTTAACATTTTCATTCTTAAGTTCTTTAAGTCCTTTGTATTGAGGCAGGAAGTCAGGTCCCTCATCAGGCTTTGTACCAACTCCAGGTGTATCTGAATGTTCTGTTACCTTAACCTTGGTAATGGCACCATCCTTATCAATTCCAACCATAGCTGTAAGCAGTCCGCCATAGCTCTTGGATTTGACTGTAATAACAACTCCTGTTCCGTTTGTAGCCTCGTAAGCTTCTGTGACGAAGACCTGATCCTTCTTTAGGACTTTCAGATCACCATCATACTGTTTGAAATCCCCCTTCGCCTCAGGAAGGAGCTCCGCCCTAGCTTGGTTTGCCGCCTTAGTTGTATTCTTTTCAATAATAGGCTTTGTAATACCGTATACGAATGCAACGGCAAATGTAACTACTAAGCAAATAATTGCCAGCACTACAATTGGAGCAAATGTGTTCTGATATGCAGAATCTTTTTTCATTACTTGGCACCTCCTTTGATATATCTCTTGAAGGTAACTCTATTAATCAGCGGTGTACAGATATTCATGAGCAAGATTGAGAAGGATACACCTTCCGGATATGATGCCCAAAGTCTGATTACGACAGTTATAAGTCCACAGCCTATACCGAATATAATCTGTCCTGACGTAAGCTTAGGTGTTGTAACATAATCTGTTGCCATGAAGATCGCACCAAGCATAACTCCTCCTGCGAGAATATGGAATAGTGCCATGCTGAATGCACTATGTCCTGATACAGGATTAGCAGCATAGTAAATCAATGTTAGAACAAAAACTGTTCCAATAAATGCACATGGAATAACAGGAGAAATTATTTTCTTCCAAACTAGGAAAATCCCTCCTATGATAAGTGCAAAAGCACTAACTTCACCAACAGAACCTCCTATGAATCCTAAGAACATATCTAGGTTTGAAGGCAACTGATCGAATTCTTTTGCTGCAAGATGTCCAAGAGGTGTAGGTCCTGTAACGGCATCTGTATTAGCCATCTTTGGAACAGGCCATGTTGACATCTCTGAAGCAAATGAGATAAATAATACAATTCTTCCAGTTATAGCGGGGTTTACAAAGTTTCTTCCTATTCCACCATATAACTGCTTAACGATAATTATTGCTACAAATGAGCCTACAATACCCATCCAAATTGGAAGAGTTGAAGGAACGTTCATTGCAATAAGTAATCCTGTAAGCGTAGCACTCAGATCACCAACTGTCTGAGGCCTCTTCATAAGCTTATTATATCCCCACTCGAAGAATGCACTGCTTAGCATACATGCGATTGCAAGGATCAATACCCTGAATCCGAATACGTATATTCCGACACATAGTGCAGGCAGCAAAGCTACAATAACCATAGCCATAACTCTTGTAGTATCTGTATCCGACACAATATGAGGTGCGGATGATACGATCAAATTATCGTGGAATTTATTATTGTTATCCATTATTTTGCCGTCGCCCCCTTTACAAAACTTTTCGCCAGCGTATTGGTAAAGCTTAGCGGTCTTCTTGCAGGACAAACATATGAGCAGCTACCACAGCTCATGCACTGCATAATTCTGAAATCTTCAAGTCTTTCGACTTCTCTTCTCTCATATGCCTCAGCAAATATCATTGGCATAAGGCCAAATGGACATGCTGTATGGCAGCGTCCACAGTTGATGCACTGTGTTTCTTCCTTTACCTGTGCCGCTTCATTTCCGAACATAAGTATTGAACCCGTGTTCTTCATTGTAGGCACTGAGTCGGAATTGATTGCACGTCCCATCATCGGTCCGCCCAATATTATCTTCTTAGGTTCGCACCTATATCCTCCACAGAATGTAGCTACATCAGTAACCTGAGTACCAACCGGTACCATAACATTCTTAGGCTCTTTTACCGCATCACCATCAACAGTAACTCTTCTTCTTACAAGAGGCATGCCTGTCTTGAAGAATTCTGATATTGCTGCAACAGTTGTTACATTGTCGAGAATAACCCCTAAGTCTGCAGGAAGTACACCAGCGTTCATGGTCTTACCGGTTATTTCATAGACCAGTACACGCTCTGCTCCCTTAGGATAGCTTGAAGGCAAAGGGAATACCGACATATCTGAATATCCGCTCTGATCAAACACCTTCTTCATATTCTCGATTGCATCAGGTTTGTTGTCCTCAATACCTATAAATCCATGTTTGAGGTTAAGGTGATCCATTATCATCCTCATTCCGTCAGCAACAAGCTGTCCATCTTCAACCATTATTCTGTTGTCTGCTGTAATAAATGGTTCACACTCAGCTCCATTTACTATGAGAGTATCACACTCCTCAAGGTTCTTTGGATTAAGCTTAATGTGAGTAGGGAATGAAGCTCCACCCAATCCGACAACGCCGGAAGCTCTGACACCTGCGATGAATTCTTCAAATGTGTCTGCCTTAGGCGGTTTTACTTCTTCACTAACCTCCTGCTTTTTGTCTGTCTCGATGACGATCAGCGTCTCGGGACGCCCCATATTACCCGTAACCTGAATGATATCTTTAACCGTGCCGCTTACACTTGAATGTACAGGCGCACTGACAAAAGCATCGGTATCTCCAATCTTCTGTCCCACTTTAACCGCATCGCCTTTCTTGACTAGTGGTTTGCAGGGTGCACCGATGCTCTGCGACATATCGATCTTGACTACATCAGGTATTGGTAAGATAGCCGTCTCGACACCGGCCGTATTCTTGTGATGTTTCACATGAATACTTGGCAAATGTTTTCCTTGGCTCATTCTTTAGGACCCTTCCTTTCTACACATAATTTACTTTACATCTTTACTTGCATCTATTGATTATACATCATTGGTTATTAAAAGTCATCCCAAAAATTCACAGTAGTTCACTTTCCCTTCACAATCCCAACTTTTATTTCTCCATCGTCATCCACTCCGAAAACAGTTTTTTCATCCATCATCATCTTCATTATTGCCATAATTAAATTTCTATTAACTATTTCTCCAGGGCAGGCTATTGCTCTTCCTGGAGGAAACGGAATTATGGGATCATATAGAATTCTTCCCTCAGCATACCTTATTGATACGTTCTCATATTCATCCGGTATATCAGCCTGCTCGGTACAATATATATCTTCTGTATTTTCGTCTAAAGAAATAAATCTTTCTGATTTTGAATTATCCGGTTGTTTCCAAGAATTTGAAATTTGCTTGAGGGCTTTATAAAGCTCTTCAAAATCATCTTCTGTGTTTCCGGCTCCGGTATATATAAGCACCTCGTTTCCGTATGACATCTCAACATATATACCATAGTCTTCAAGTCTTGACTGCAAATCTTCGCCACTAAGTCCGATTGCACTCATATCGATTCTAATTTTCGTTATGTCAATATCCGTTTGAAAATTTCTCCCCGAAATATCAACATTTGAATTGAATCTTATACCATTAATATCAGAGGCTTTTTTGTAAAAATTAAGAATATTCCTTCTCCACGACCTTACAATCTCGTCTCCATATTGATGCATTATCTTTTCGTTAATATCTAGACTGTCCATAAGAATATATGATGGACTTGTAGTTTCCAGCATATTAAGCATTTCACGTATTGCTCTTTTATCTATCCTTTCAGTGCAGATATTAAGTATCCCTGTTCCCGTAAATGAGAATAATGTCTTATGAGTGCTTTCAACAACAATATCGGCACCTGAATTCTCAGCTGCCGTCCTTGTTTTGAATGCATTGTCAAAGAATTTAAGATGTGCTCCATGTGCCTGATCAACAATTAGAATCTTACCTAGTGCATGAACATCATTAGCAATTCTTCTTATATTTACCATATTACCCATATAGTCAGGGCTGGTTATCAGAACTGCAGAGGCATCATTTGATTTTACAAGTGCTTCTCTTATTGATTTTTCTGATGTTTTTGCATATATAGGCTTGATTCTTCCAAGCCTTAATGCGTTATATACGCTCTTATGCGACTGTCTGTCAATTATTATACTCCCGCCTCTTTCGACTGAAGCAAGAATTGCAGCCATTATTCCGACTGAGCTTCCGTTGATAAGAAGTTCTGTATGTTTTACCTCGTATAGATCCCTATAATTTTCCATAACATTCATAATAACCGAAGATGGAGAGCCGAGAACGTCAGCTCCTCTTATCTCCGTTATATCCTGATTTATCAGGCTTTCGGCAAAATCCTTAAATCCGTATTTCTCAAATGTTCGAAACCTTCCCTTATGCCCCGGCATATGAAATGATACGGGCCATTTTTTTGCGTGTTCTATTGTAAAATCCGTTATGGTTTTTTGAGTTTTATCTGACATTTTTATGCTTTATTTTATTAAATCGCATCCCATGTATTTTACGAGTGCTTTAGGAACTCTGACCGTTCCATCTTCATTTTGATAATTTTCTAATATAGCCGCTACTGTTCTTCCTACTGCAAGTCCTGATCCGTTAAGAGTATGAACAAATTCAGGTTTCTCTTCCTTGCTTCTTTTAAATCTTATATTAGCTCTCCTTGCCTGATAATCCTCAAAGTTTGAGCAACTTGAAATTTCAACATACCTTCCGTAACTTGGCATCCATACTTCTATATCGTAAGTCATTGCCGATGAAAATCCGAGGTCTCCACTTGAAAGTTTTACAACACGATATGGAATATCTAGGATTTTTAGTACCTCTTCAGCATCCTTTGTAAGTTTTTCAAGTTCATCATATGAGGTTTCAGGTTTGACAAATTTTACGAGCTCAACCTTATTGAACTGATGCTGTCTTATCAAGCCTCTTGTATCTCTTCCGGCAGACCCCGCTTCTTTTCTGAAACATGGAGTATATGCGGTGTGATATATTGGAAGATCTTCAACGCTAAGTATCTCCCCATCATATAGGTTTGTTACCGGTACCTCTGCTGTAGGAATTAGGAACTGATCAGTATCTTCAATGTGATACATATCATCTTCGAATTTAGGCAGCTGTCCTGTTCCAATCATCGCTTCTCTATTGACCATGAATGGTGGAAGAATTTCATCATAATCCTGATCTATCGTGTGTAAATCAAGCATGAAGCTTATAACAGAGCGTTCTAATCTTGCAGCAAGCTTCTTATATACCGTGAATCTCGCACCTGAAAGCTTTGCTCCTCTTTCAAAATCCAAAATGTCAAGATTTTCTCCAATTTCCCAATGTGCCTTTGGCTCAAAATCAAACTTTGTGGGTTCCTTGAATTTCCACATCTCAACATTGTCCGAGTCATCCTCTCCAGTAGGTACCGACTCGTTTGGAGTATTAGGAATATTTAATAGAAGTTCTTTTTGCCTTGCTTCTACATCAGAAACTTCTTTCTCAAGCTCTTTTACCTTACTGCTCAATTTTTTCATCTTGCTGAATAGTTCGGTCGTATCTTTTCCTTCTTTTTTGAGCTTAGGAACGAGCCCAGATGCTTCCTTTTGCGTATGCTTTAGCTGCTCCATGACAGAAAGTAATTTTCTTCTTTTTTTGTCGCATTCTATAAGTTCATCAATGCCATAATCACCCTTTCCTCTTCTTTCCACTGCAGCCTTAACTTCATCCGGATTTTCTCTAACTCTTCTTATATCAAGCATTGTTCTCCCCTCCTAAAATAAGTTTTCAATATATTTGTTGTAAGCATCTCTCAGCTCTTCAGTATTTTTTAATATTTCAATCTCTATTCTAGACGCCTTTATAAAATCATACCTGTCAAGTGCTTCTATTTCCTTAGTCAAAATAGACTTGTGCCCTGAAGCATCCTTCGCAAGATTGTATCTTAGTTCGCTTACTCTATTCCAGTTAATAATATCGTATTCTGAAGCATTTTCATCATCGTGAATCTTTATGCATTCCCTCACAAACTCTCTCGTATTAGGTATGATTCTCTCATATATTTCAGTGCGCCATTTGCCTATCATCTGTGCTCTATATGATGTGATGATAAGTTTCATAACCTCATCATTAGCATGAATTATTGACATCCTGTCCGCATTGTCTTCAAATGCTTTAAAATTCTCCCAAACCGTTAGCGGTGCCTTGCCGAATAGTTTTTCCCTTTCATACTGTGTATAGTAATCGAAGACATTCTCTTCGCTTCTATATTCTCTCTCCTTTAAAAGATAAAAATCCGGTTCTCCTGCTTTCTTTGATATTGAGCGTTCAAGTTCGTAAGGCGTTTTTTTATTCTCTAGAGCTGCCCTTATACCATCAAGCATAACAGCATATCCCGCTCCAATAACCATGAAAGTATTGCTATGTGGATTCGGAGATCTTAGCTCAAACCTGGTTGCAAGAGGATTATCAATATCGCGTATCAGCCCTATGAGCACTGTCCTGTTCCTAGATGGAGTTCTTTGGTCCATTCCAAGAGAGGTTACCGTACAAACAGGTGCTTCGAAGTCCGGCTTCATCCTGTTAAAACTGTCGTTTGTTGCACTTACAAAAGGATTTAGAATGTCATAATTCTTAAGGATCCCCATAAGTGCACCAAAGCCAACAGGACTCATAAACTCATGTTCTCTATCATCTGACTCAAATAAATTGACGACCCTTCCGTCTTTAAGTTTCGCTGTCATTCCTAGATGTGTGTGTTCGCCATTTCCTGCAACCCCTGTTATAGGTTTTGCATAGAAGGTAACCTCGAGCTTATGTTTTCTGAACACATCTTTGACAATATTCTTTACCTGAATTTCATTGTCACATGCCTGCATCGGATTTGAATATTCCCAATCTATTTCAAGCTGTTCCATTATGTGGTCGTAGTTGCCGGATTGCCCCATCTTGGCTTTTACGCCTCCGGTCTCCTTATGTCCCATTTCAACATTGAATCCGTAGCGTTCAAGAATTTCAATAGACTGTTCAAGTGCCGTACCTACCGGTCCCGTTGTCCTTTTCCAGTACTGTTCCTTTAGCTCCTGAGAAGCCGAAAGTTGTGCCCTATCAGCTCTGTCACTAGGAGTTTTTACCCAAAATTCAAGTTCGGTCGCACTTGTGAGATTAAGGCCTTCTATCTCGTCCACGCTTTTCGTGCCACCAATGTATTTGAAAACATAAGGATTTTCTCTGAGAATTTCCAAAAGTTCTCTTTTGAATCTGTCAATTTGATTTTTTAGAAAAACTCTAGGCCCTACAAATGTATCCCCGTTATGTCTAAGAAACGATGGGATTCTCAATGTCCCTACAGGAAGTCCCGTAGAAAAATCTCTGTTCATATAATTGTATTCCACATACCAATTGACATCCCTATCCGGGAGAATATCAACTCTTGCATTGGATAATTCCGCAATCATCGGTAAGGCTACACTTGAGCCATCAGTCTGAACTCCGCTTTTCATCAGCTTTGAAAAATTTTCTTTGAATACTCTAATAGGAATATTCTCATCAATTACGTGTCCAGCTAAATCAACTCCACGAAACGACACAAACTTAAGTTCCGGGTGTTCATTTAATATATCGATTATATTATCATCATTATCCGTAGGCTCAATCGTAAAAAGCATTTTATCTAAGTCAAAATCTATCATTTTCGCCTCCATGACTTTAGAACTTATATATCAATTTATTCTGTAGCATCTTTCAGCTGGTCAAGGTACTTCTGAAGTTCTTTAAGATATTCACCATATAATTTCCAGTCTCCCTGCCTTTGTGCATTCACAGCTTTTTCATAAGCCTCGCTTGCTTTAATTGCAAGATCTTTTACTGAGCTGCTCTCTCCTTTTGAACCTTTCTCACCAGACATTTCTTTCCCTGATCCCGATGCTCCTGCACTTGCATCTTCTCCAAATAACTCTTCAAGTGCAGCTGCAAGAGTCGGTTGATATGCAATTCTATCTCCATATGCAACAATCACCCTCTTGACCTCTGGAATCGCCTGATTTGATGCTTCAAGATACACCGGTTCCACGTACATAAGTGATTCCTCGATCGGTATCACAAACATATCTCCTCGCCTATACTTTGATCCGGATGAATTCCAAAGCGAGAATTCTTTAGAGATCTCGGTGTTCTGATCAATCTGTGCTTCTATCTGCATAGGACCGTATACCGTCTTATTCTTTGGCAATTTATACACCATTAGTTTTCCGTAATTATCACCGTCGTTTCTTGCCATCATTATTGCAGTCATGTTCTGCTTTGACTTAGGTGTGAACGGAACCATATTAATGAACTCTGCTTCCTTTTCTCCAGGCAATCTGAATATATAGTAGCTGGGCTCCATCTTCTTCTCGCTTGTTCCGTATATTTGTTTTGAAATATCCCATAAATCTTCTTTCTGATAGAAAACCTTAGTTTCTTGCATATGATACTTTGTATATACCTCTGCTTGCACCTCGAATAGAGAATTAGGATATCTTAGATGCGACTTTATACCTTCTGGCATTTTTTCGATATCTTTGAAAAGTTTAGGATATATCTTCATATATGTCTTCGCTATAGGGTCATTATTATCTACAATATAATATGTGAGATCCCCCGTATATGCATCAATCACAACTTTTATTGAATTTCTTATATAGTTTGCTGTATTTATATCCCCTGAATAAGGCTCTGAATAAGGATAATTAGAACTTGTTGTATAGGCGTCAATTATCCAATATAACTTGCCGTCAACAGTGACCATATAAGGATCCTTTTCATATTTGAGATATGGCATTATCCGCTTTACACGCTTCTCTACGTTCCTATTGATTATAATTCTCGAATCGGAATTTACATTTGAAGAAACAAGGAGCTGCGGGCTTCGTTCTCTGATTGAGAAAAGAATTCTATTTAAAAGATTCATCTTAATTCCGGACTTTGCTTCGTATTTAGTGTACTTATTATCATTCCCATCAGGATAATCAAACTCCTGCTCATCTGTATTAACAACCACGTAATTGTCAGTACTCTCTCCAAAATATATCTCAGGACGGTCAATATTTATTTCTTTTACAGATGATACTGACGGAATATTTTTAACGAGAACATCTGGTTGTCCGCTAGATGTAACAGCATCAACTTGCGACAGTGTAAATCCGTATCCGTGGGTATATTTTAGATGCTTATTTATCCACGTGTCGCTTATTTTTCCCTCATTAATCTCCCTTGCCGCAAGATATGTCTGTGTCAATGCTCCATTTATCATATATCTGTCTATATCAACATCATTAAAATCATAATATTGCCTTATGCTCTGAGTCTGATTATAAAAATCTTTAACCGGTTCGTAATCATTTATCCTTATATTTCCAATTGTTGGGTTATTATTTCTTATTACTTCTGCATCAAGGCCGCTTTCCGCTTTGAACGGTTTAACGTCAATCGAGTCAAGCCCATAAGCATGTCTTGTAAATTCAATATTATTACTGAGATATTTACTCTCTTTATTAATCTCATCAGGGCTGACGATAAGTCCCTGTACAGCTAACTGTACCCCAAAGCCGAGGACAAGAACCCCAAGAATTATTGCCGGTACTTTTAACAGCTTCTTATACTCCCTTTTTCTCATATGAATTCCGAATGTAATAATTCCAATGAGAGAAAGTAACATTATTATTCTATATATGTTCAATGTTATATTCACATCCGTAAATCCCGCTCCATATACTGTCCCGGTATGTGCATGAAGAAGGTTAAACTGCTCAAGAACGAAGTGTAAACAGAGCATAAGGTACGCAATAATACCTAGTATTGTAATCTTTAGCGATGCTATGTTAAAAAGATGTGAAATATTATTCCTGTTCAAATGAGTTTTGTTTGTTCTGTCTTTTCTTACAAAATCTCGTATAATATCTGAAGCTTTGCCTGCTTTTCCTTCTCTGAAAGGTATGGTGTTATCAAAATCTTTTCTTACATCATCTGCCGTATAATTCTGACCATCATTGAAATCTGGCTCGCTATCCTCAATAAAATCCGGTGTCCTTACCATTAGAAGGATCACATAATATATGAGTGTAACAATTACTAATCCTATCACTATGCCGATAACTATCGAATTCAGTGCCTCAAGAAAATCGAGTTTAAAAACATAGAACCCTATATCCAGATGAAAAACAGGGTCTTTAAGATTGAATTTTTCTGCATTAAAAAATTTCAGCCACTCAAGCCAAATAGACTTTGTCATAGGAACTGCAACCATAATTCCAAATGCTCCTGCAAGTATCCAGGAAATGATATTAAGCCTTTTTAAGTTAGGGATTTCCTTGGATTCTATCTGGCTGAAATATCCTTTTTTTAGGCTTTTCAGATATAGGCGGGTGAGGAGAACCGAAATGACGAAAATCAATGCTCCTATCTCAAATTCAGTTATATACTTTTTCCAAAAAACGGACGAATAACCAAGATCAGCAAACCACATGCAGTCTGTTATGAACCCGACAAGGCTAAGCACAACCCCTATAATTACAAATATGATAAGTAGTGTTTTCCAACCATTCTTGTTTCCTGCTGGTTTTTCCGTATTTTTTGCTTTCCTTTTTAACTTGAAATTAAAAGACTTCAAATTGTCTTCCTCCTCTTTTATTCTCGTCTTATATTAATCCCTGTGAAATTATTTATCAATATACAGAATGCGGCAGCATCACAGGTGAAGCTGCCGCATAAGTAAATTCAATTATTCGATTATAGCAATATGCCGGAATTATCTTCTGCATCACCGAAAAGGCTTGTAAAATTACCTACCATATTGCTAAGTCCTCTTCCTATACCGCTATTTGGTGCAAAATTTATTATCAGTATCATAACGAGTAAAATTACGAGCAATACTGCAATAACTATTGCAACTACTGTGAGAGCGGTGCTTCCATGTTCTTCATCTTTTTTGTTTTCATCAACATTAGAAGCTTTTTCCTTATCAGGAACTATCTCTTCCTTTATTCCATTCTCAATATCTTCTTTTGAATCTTCTTTAAGAATTTCCTCGTGAGAATCATCTGATTTTGACTTTGCTACGGAAGAAGTATCTGCATATACATCAAACCTTTCATCAGCAGCAACGAGTTCATTCATATCCTCATGATAATTTCCTCCCTGAAGCTTTTTGTACTCTTCATCAAGCAGTTTCTGAAATTCTTCGTTTTTCCTGTATAGAGTGTAAAACTTCTCTATCTTTTTGGTCGCTTCAGCTTCATCATCATCGAACAGTTCACTGCTCAAAAGGTCGTCCTCAATCGTATAGTAGTCATTTTCAGGCAATTCATCATCTTCCGTCTTTGTTGTTTCAATTAATTGATCATCTTGTTGATCTTCGACTTCTGATTTATCTTCAATGCCTTCATCTATGCCGAGATCCCTTAACTCTTTATCAATTGAGGCAATTAAGTCTTCAGCACTTCCTTCTTTATCATTTGCTTCGTCAACAGGAACCTGTTCATATGTCTCTGGCTGAACTGGCTTTTTTTTATCTATCAGTTGAGAAATATCCGCTTTTGGATTCTCTTTAAGCATATCATCGAACTCTTCAACCTTTTCTTCCCCTTCTTCTATTATCTCTTCTTCAGGTTTGTCAATTGGTCCGAAAGATGCTTCCCCATATGTCTCAGGGATATCATTCTCAAATTCTCCAAGTTCCTTTATTACTTCATCTATATCGTAGTCGTCATGCTCAAGATCTTCAAAGCTGCTAAGATCCTCCAGGCTCTCAATATCAAATTTCTGCTGATTAGTCTCCTGTTCATCAAGGTCCTGTTTGACAAGCTCCTCTTCAGCATCAATCTGAGAGTCCTTTATTTCATCTCTTTTGCTCATCAATTCTGCTAACTGACGTTCCAGCTCTTTTATCTCATCGTCAATAGAAGGATCCTCATATGAATATTCTTCAGCAGGCTCTACCTCTTGATCATCGATCAAAATATCAGAAGAACTTTCGACTACGTCTTCATCATCGGATGCATCGTTAAGTGCAGACTCCTCTAACTCTTCCGCCTCATCATACTCTTTAGCCCTGACAAAACGACTTCTTCTTCCCGGATCATACGCATCTTCATAATCGCTATATGTATCTTCAGGTTCTAGGTCAGCTTTACCATCATCTGGTATCTTATCAAGATCTACATCATTAAATAAATCAACATCTTCTGGTTCGCTTTCCATCTTGATATAATCAAACTGGCTATCAAAATCAGGTGTTTCTTTTTCTTCTGATTCATCTTTGGAAAGCTCTGCGATTATATCCTGTTTAAGATCTGTGTATCCTTGTGTTTTCTCAAGCTCCCCTGAAGGAATAATATCTTCGGCTTTTTGTTCTTCTGCTATAAGATCTGAGAAACCCTTTGAGCTTTCGCTACGTCTTCTTTCTTCCTTTTCTTGTTTGAGAATATCTATGAATGTCATAGTTCTGCTGCGATCCTTTGATGGATCCCCGAAGTCAACATCAAGCTCTGGCATTTCGGGTGACTCAGGTGCAACATACTCATTCTCTACATCTTCATCCCATGGAGATCCGATATCTGGTGCCCTCTTCTTGCGCGGCTCATCTATTACAGAACTCCAATCAAGCGAAAGAGGTTTCGTTTTCTCTTCCTGCTTTGCGGAATCTTCTTCAGCCCAAACATTGTAAGCATCTTCCATTTTTACATGCTCATCTGTTGGAATCTCATGAACTTTATAATTACTTGCAATATCACCGGTATTATGTTTCTGTGCTACTTCCTCTTCCGCCTGCAAAATTGCCGCATTTACGGGAGTCCCACATTCGGCGCAGAACTTGTCTCCTTCCGACAATTTCTTGCCACAATTACTACAGAACACTACACTACCTCCTAGTTAATTGCTTTACTTCAAAATGTTCCTATCAATATACATGATAAATTATACATGATGAATATTGTTAATTCAATGCTTACAGCTTATTTTTTGACAGATTGACTAATTTCATTATATATTTTGCGGTATTTTATATAGATTTTTGCAAAAGATAATTCCTAAATACTTTATATCTGTAGATAAAATTGTGGATAAAGAGGTAAAATATTTCTTGACTTAAAATCTCTCAAATGTTAACATAGTTGAGCACTATAATTCATTTATAAATTGTGCCATTAGCTCAGCTGGCAGAGCACCTGACTCTTAATCAGGGTGTCCAGGGTTCGAACCCCTGATGGCGCACCACACGAAAACACCGTAACTTCAAGAGTTACGGTGTTTTTTTAATTCAATATTTTAATAGCATTAATGGCGTTATTTGCCCATATGCGACAGTATAATTGTCGTATTTTTGCTTTTTGGCCTTTTAATAGAAACGATTAATGGGTTTTAAAAATACTCCTGATCAAGTCCTTCAATTTAATCTTGAGTGTCCGCTCTGATTTTATTGGCTCTTTAGCTATATGTACGGAATTTTTTGTAAAGAAATCTTGCGAATCGAAAGGTTCTGCACTGTGCTTACGACAATATGATCCACTTGGCAGCATCATGCTAGCTTTTGCCGTGTCTGATAATTGTGCCTCAAGCATCCAACTAATCTTCTCACATATCTGTTTATCATGAACAGGACATGCGATTTCAACTCTGCGATTTAAATTTCTCGTCATAAGATCAGAAGAAGAAATGTAGTATTCTGCTTGTTCACCTTTTCCAAATTGATATATCCTGCTGTGTTCCAAAAATCTTCCGACAATGCTCGTAACATGTATATTCTCGGTATAAACCGGGACTCCCGGTAGAATACAACATATTCCACGTATAATAAGCTGTATTTTTACACCGGCTTTTGATGCTTCTTTTAACTTATCAATTACTTCCCTTTCGGTTACAGAATTTGCCTTTATGCATAGATATCCATCATTGCCAAGAGCTATTTGCTCATCAATTTTTTGAAGCAGAATTGTCTTAATTCCGAATGGCGATACGGCAAGTTCTCTATATTCACCGTCAAGTTTGTTTACAAGCAGATTGCGAAAGAATGATGCTGCATCTTCCCCAATCAAAGGATCTGCCGTCATAAGACTAAGGTCTGTATACATGGCATTTGTCTTCTCGTTATAATTGCCGGTCCCGATTTGTGTTATATAATTTGTCCTATTGTATTTCCTGTATGTTATCAGACAGATTTTACTGTGGCATTTAAAGCCTTCAGTTCCGTATATTACTTGACACCCGGATTCTTCCATCATCTTTGACCAAACTAGGTTGTTCTCCTCATCAAAGCGAGCTCGAAGCTCCATTAGCACAAGCACATCCTTGCCATTCTCCGCCGCTCTACAAAGAACCTGTGCGATTTTGGAAGAAGATGCGAGCCTGTATATTGTAATCTTTATCGATAAGACGTTTGGATTGTCCGCTGCCTCATTTAATAATTTAATAAATGGTTCTACCGATTCATAAGGGTAGAACAAAAGTCTATCTTTCTGCTGCACCTGCATCATCATAGAATGGTCCTTATCCAAATCATTTGGCCAAGCTGCCTTATAATCCGGATAAAACATTGATTTAGAAAATTCTAAACCGATCTCATCTACTAGCTTAAATACATAGCTCATGTTAAGAGGGCAGGTATCAACAACAATCTGATATTCCTCAACCTTTATCAGTTTTGTAAGGTTTTTTATAAATTCTTGAGATATCTTTTCGCTCAATTCAAGCCTGACCACAGCAAGGTGATCTCGCTGTTTCAGAAGTTTTTTCATCTGTTTACGAAAATCTTCTTCATTATCGTCAAATTTTTCCTCGTCAAAACTTATATCTGCATTTCTAGTAACGGCAAGTACGCAGCTTTCTTTTAACGTATACGAACCGAAAAGAGTAGGAAGCCATCTAAGCAGAATGTTTTCCGTGCGAATAAATCTCTTACCATCAGAAAGCATAATAAACTGAGGAAGCCTTTCCGGAATAGGTACTATGCCTACCGCCTTATGACCTTTCTTGTTCTCAAGAAGTGCTGCGGCATATAATCTCTTATTCACAAGATGTGGCACAGGGTGATTATGACCTATGATTATGGGAGAAAGTATTGGAAGTAGTTCCATCTTAAAGAATCGATTAATCTGCTTCAAATCTGAAGCATTTAGGTCATCCATAGATGTATCATAGATGCCGCTTCTTTCAAGCTCTTCCAAAACCGCAGTATAAATCTGTTCTTTCATCGCAAGAAGTCCCGGAACCGCTTTATATATCTGGTAAAGCTGCTCTTTTGGAGTCCATCCGGTTTTGTTATCGGTATCATTTGGTGTCATTCTTGAAAGGTCGAATAAGCTTCCAACTCTTACCATAAAAAATTCATCTAGATTGCTAGAAAAAATTGAAATGAATTTCAGCCTCTCAAGAACCGGTACTTTAGGGTCTGCCGCTTCTTCAAGTACCCTCCTGTTAAAGCGAAGCCAACTTAATTCACGATTTTGGGTATAATTGTATTTTTCTTTATTATCCTTTGACATAAATATCCTTCCCTTACGCCATATCTTCCAACAATCAACTGTTTCGCCTCAAAAAGATGAACAACATGTCGAAGTATAAGAATACCCGGTATTATCGTATGTATACGATCCGCTTCATGCTTCAATATCATATTGCAGGCTTCCTTTTTTCCGCTTAAAAGAAATGCGCACAGCTCATCAAGCTGTTCACTCGTCATGCTTGCTGATTCATCTGATATTTTATGATAGTGATTTGATAGTTTCATTGCAGCACGCGCAGTGCCTCCTACCCCTATAAGAAGTGAATGAGGTGATATTAATTCCTTATCTATATCAATTTTATCTCTAATTTCTTGATTAATATCCTTGATGGATGATTTGCCTGGTAGAATTTTTTTTACAAAATTTCTATATAGGCTTAGTGAACCGACAGGAAAACTATTATAATTGCTAGGAATGCCATCATCGAACATTACAATCTCAGTACTTGCACCTCCAATATCGATAAAAACTCCGCTTGAAAGATTTAATTCTGCTGTTACTCCATAATATCCGAAAAGTGCCTCATCTTCTCCCGAGATAATCTCAACATTGTACCCTGTAGCAGCATTTATTACTGAAAGGGCTTCACTCGTATTTGAAATGTTTCTCAAAGACGCTGTTGCAAAGACACTAATATTCTCTATTTCCAATGTTTCCAATATGCTCCTGAATTTTAGCAACCCCTCGCATGCACTTTCAATTCCATCCATGTTAAGTTTTCCATCATCAACATATCCGGCAAGCCCCGCCATGACCTTTTCTCTAAACAATATTTTGAAGGTGTCTTCCTGTATCTCGTATAACGTAAGGCGTATAGAGTTTGAACCTATATCAATAACCGCCTGTTTCATATATTTACCTCTTTCCTGCATTCATATTTGATTCTAAATGTAAAATGTAAATTTTTCGACCCGTATAATGTAAAATAAATGTAAAACGTCTGTTTTGTTGAAAACAGACGTTTTTTATACTGGAAATTATTGTTATTTATCTATTAATCTTGTTTTAATTCTATCTCGACTATGAACTCTTTGAGAGCCTTCACATGCTCATCCGCTTCTTTTCTTGCCTGAACAGAGTTGCCTGAACATATTGCATTCATTATTCTTAAATGTTCAGCCGGCATCTTCTCATAATGCGAAAAATCTCCGTAATAAATATATCTAAATCTCATTGAAAGCTCTCTTATATGTTCGAGCATTTCTTTAAGCACCTCATTATTGCTACACTCAACTATGCAACTATGAAATTTTTCGTCGTAGTGTACAAGAGCTTCTTTATCTCCATTTAAGACGGCACGTTCATATTCACGAGTAAGCTCTTCCAGTTCGGCTTTCTTTTCTTCCGTAATACGCTGTGCAGCAAGGTATGCAGCAAGTCCCTCAAGAGCTTCTCTAACTTCAAAGACGTCAACCATATCTTTGATTGATATCTTAGAGACATATGCTCCCTTCCTTGGCTCTATTGTAACAAGTCCATCATGAGAAAGCTGCCTTATGGCATCACGGATAGGAGTTCTGCTGACATTCATAAGCTCTGCTAATTTGATTTCCATCAGCCTCGTATCAGCTGCAATCTCTCCGGTCAGAATCTTCCTTTTGAGTTCAAGATAAACAAGCTCTCTTAATGGTTTTTGAATTTGCAAATCTAATTCCATAATTATACCCCGCTAACAGTTCTATATATTTTCCAGCCTTTACGCTTTAGTACCTCTTCTTCTGCTATAACTGTATCTCGGTCTATAGAAAAATTGTCTTCATAATAAGCAACCATTGTAGGTCCGCTTCCACTCATCAGAATTTTTTCAGCATTCAAAATTTCATTCATCCAGTCTTTAAGTTCCTTAGCTTCTTCATACAAGCTAAGGGTACATTCTTCAAGTATATTGTAGAATAAAATCTCATCGTTTATATTTGTACGACCTTCATATTTTGATGAAAATCTTCGATCCGCCTCTTCATATATTTCTTTTGTTGAAACTTGAATCCCGGGATTCATAAGTATTAAATTTTTTTTGATAGGTTTTACCGGCCTCACAAGTTCACCTATGCCTGAAACAATTCCGGCAACGCTCCTTTCCCCTTTAATCTTTAATCTGCCTTCATTGATCTTGGCATTCATCATTATTGAATAAGGAACGTCTGAACCTACACATATACCTATATCCATGAGTTCTTCAAGGTCGAGAGGAGAACCAATCAGTTCATTTATTCCAAGCATAACGGAAGCCGCATCAGCACTTCCACCGGCAAGACCTGAAGCAACCGGAATATTCTTTGTTATTTCGATTGAAAGGGTACCTTTCAATGTTTCCCTGCATAAGCCGGGGTACTTCTCTTCAATTTTTTCAATTACCTTTTCCGCACCCTTATATGCAAGATTATTCTTATCGCATGGTATTGTACTATCTTTCATACAAAATTCTAACGCAACGCCCTTAACAATGCAATAATTATTTGAATCTCCAGTAATCTGTTCGATAACTACACGATCTGAAATTCCTATGTTCTGCATCATTGAATAAATATAATGATATCCATCAGCACGTTTCCCTGTTACATCAAGATATAGGTTGATTTTTCCATGTGCTTCAAGTTCCAATTTATCGTATTTCATATAGCCCTCTTTGATTCCTATAATGGAAATTTCTTAAATATAAAAAAAGGGGATTTATAATCCCCTCCACTTAACTAATTCCCTGCTTTTGCCTGTTTATTCTTGTATCTTCCACCTGCATTAGAAATAGGTCTCGGTTCTTTAACATGATGGACATAAGGAAGAAGCTCCGCAATATTGATTGATTTATTACTAATTTTTTCTTCCGGGCTTGCCTTTTTCTTTTTGCGGTTTTTCTTCTCTTCTTTCTTTTTTTCTATGGCTACAATTTCTTCTACAGTCTTGCCTGTACGTTTTGCTTCTTTATATGGATTAATTGAATCCTTTTTTACCTTCTGTTCCGTTTCACTTTCAGATGAATTATCCTTCTTCTGCTGACGAATTGAGAATACTGCAATTCCTCCAAACATGACAAACATCATAACCATATTAATTGTGTTATTCAATTTCTGATTAAATGTTGTAAATTTGAGTACCTTAGATTCTCCAAGTTCCCTACCTTCGTCATCTGAAAAGCTCTTGTCAATAACAAGCTGGTATTCCGAATTATTTGATACCTTTAATTTACCATCTGAATTGTCTCCAAGCACAAGTACAAGTCCAGGTGTGCTCTTGCTAAATAATACCTTTACAGGCAATTTTTCACCCGTCTTCTTATTTTCAATTCTAAGTGCTTTAATATTATTATCTCTTACTGAATCCCCAGATACTGAATTATTGAATTTTAGTTTAACTCCAACATTCTCAACCGATGTGTTCTTCTGGCCGTCCTTAGGATATGTGCTTAAAAGTTTGAGTGAGTCTTCGGTAGCACTAACAAATGCGAAACTCATAATTATTAATAATGTTGTCAGAAAAGCAATTAAGCATCTTTTCTTCATTAAATATTCCTCCGTTTTCTAAAAAAATCTTTGAGAATCTGTGAGCATGTTTCTTCTTCTATTCCCATCGTAAGCTCAAGTCTGTGATTAAGCCTTTTGTCCTGAATAATATTATAAAGAGATGTGCAAGCCCCTGTTTTCAGGTCTTTCGCCCCTATGCAGAGCCTCTTCATTCTTGAAAGCACCAAAGCTCCCGCGCACATGCTGCAAGGTTCAAGTGTAACATACATAGTACACCCGTAAAGCCATTTGCCAAGTTTGTTCTCCGCTTCATTTATAGCTATCATCTCCGCATGAGCTGATGAGCTTTTCAATTCTTCAACTCTATTATGTGCTCTCGCTATTACGGCATCATCCTTTACAATTATCGCTCCTACGGGAATTTCTCCATTTTCCGCCGCAATCAAAGCTTCTTCAATAGCGATACGCATAAAATCATTATCCGTCAACATATCGGATTATTTTACCATGTTAAAAAAAAATTTTCAATATTAATAACTCTGCATTATATCTATCTTATGTTTTCTGGTATTATGTCAATAATCTTCTTTCCTATGTAATTTTCAAGCCCTTCTGTGAATTTAACAAACGATTCTAAATTTAGTTCAAGCTCTTCTCTTTTCTCCTCTCCAAATTTAAGGACTGCTTTATCTATAATATATTTCATTCTATTACGAGGACCTGCAAATTTGTCTTCAATAACCATTCTGTCTGCAATGCAAAGTATGTCAGTTTCGTTAAGAGTGCTTATATCATCTGAAATTCGATGGAATGTATGGTCTTTAATCACTTCAGAAATATCGATAAGTCCTATTTCATACAGATATTTAGCACCAACCATATCATGCTTGCTCTTTGTTCTTGCTATATCATGAAGATATGAAGCTGATTCAATTAGATTAATATTTAATTTTAGTCCTTTGGATATCAATTCTTTCCCGATTGCAATGGACACCTTTGCTACTGCTTCAGAGTGGCTTATTACATGCTCCGGTGTTCCATATTCCCTAAGGATTTCATAGCATTCTTCTTTATCAGGGCAAAAGGACTTATCATATTTCTTATCTGTCTTCATCTTCTTTGAAAAAACTCTCTTATTATAAAATAGACCTTGAATTCAAGGTCTATGAATATTCATCTTATTTTCTCTCTATGTAGCTTTCAATCTCACATATGATTACTTGGTCATCTTCATCAGGATTGTGAAATTCTTCTGTCTTTGTCCCCGAAAGGTGAGAATCCTTCTTTAAGTAATCTTCAATAACCTCGTAAATCCAATTCATCGGCCACGGCATCTCGATCTCGCCTTCTAATCTTCTGCCATCCACATCATATTTGAGTTTCTGATCTTTAATATCGCATGGTATGCCGTCTACACTTTTTATTGTAACATCATAAAATCTATCGACAACAACATCCTCTTTTTCGCCGATAATATATGGAACATCAAATCCCATATTATGTGCCGGATGCCTTGCACAACTTGTTTTACAAGTTGTTTGGCAATCTTTACACTGGTCGCTTTGTCCTACAGGATCAAGGCGGTGATAGTTTTTCTCTAGAATATGTTTACCCATAGTAACCCCCTTCTTCTTCAACTTCAGCAGAGAAATATATACACTGCCACTTCCCCTTGGTATATTTCTTTGATTTTTCGAATAGCTCATCAAGCGTATCAAACTCATATATATCCCCACTTGAATACATATTGATTTTGTTGACTTCCATGAACCACTTGTTTTTATCAGAATCAAACCAGACCAGTGTATCATCAGGTTTATTGAAGAATTGTGTTGTCCCCTTATTAAATTCTTCCTCGAAATCCCCTGCCGAAGGATCAATTAGTGGAACAAAAACCCTGTTAATCTCAAGGTCAAATGTCTTACCACTATCGACTCTTGTTGCGGTAAATCTGTCATATCTTGGCCTTACAAGAAGCTTATCCCCTGCAATCTTGAGCATATGACTAACCGCATCAACGACGTATATATATACTTCGCCTTCTTCAATTGCGAATCGTCCCTCAAGTTCGAACATATCATCTTCTATATAAAAATCTACAGACTTTCCATTCGCTTTTTCAAAAAAATCTTTATCTTTTATATCAAACATTTTTAATCTCTTATTTCATTTCAAACTTAAGCATATCGGGGTTCTGATAAATATTACCCTTTAGCTTAAATACATCCGACATATACGGTCCGCCCATTCCCATCGAACCGTCATTTCCTAGGAGGATGAATCCTGCGATTTCTTCACTCCACATAATCTGATAAACACCAGAATCGCTTTCTACTATATCTCCTTCAAATATTTCATTCTGATCATTGTCGTACCATCCAGTGCTCTGCAATGGAAACAGTTCATTAGGATCTTCCGGATTCTTGAAATCGAAGAGCATAAGGCTTCCAAAAGAAAGATATCCGTATATCGTCTTATCAACTTCCTTTGCATCTTCCTGCTCAAGTTCTTCTGGAGAATACATCTTATTATTTTTCTCATCCCATGCTCTAAATCTTAGGTCGCGCATTAAATCTCCTCCTGCTTTTTTACAATTGTATAGGTGCTACCGTTTAGATAGCACCTATACGAGTTTTTGTAATATCTAAATATTTAACCTCTGCGGTTTCTTAGAATACACCCTTTGCTTTCTGCTCTTTGATAGCATTAAGTACTTTCTCAGGTGTAAGTGGCATCTCTGTAAATCTTACGCCAATAGCATCATAGACAGCATTGAAGATTGCTGGAATTGTAGGCTGTATAGGACCTTCTCCAGACTCTTTAGCTCCATATGGTGCTGAAGGGTCATATGCTTCTACGATATTCGCATCGATCTCAGGCATATCAAGTGCTGTAGGCAACTTGTAATCGTGCAGTGAAGGGTTAAGGAATCTTCCATCAGGAGCGATCTTCATCTCTTCATATAGAGCCTGTCCCATTCCCATACCGATTGATCCGTGTACCTGACCTTCTACACTCTGAGGGTTGATAGCTACTCCGCAGTCTCCTGCTTCAGTAATATTAACTACATTTACCTTACCTGTATCGAGATCTATATCAACTTCAGCAATCTGAGCACTGAATCCGAATGTAGGTGAGTGTCCAATGTTACCACCCTGCTGGATACCCTTTCTTCTAGGAGGTGTAAACTGTCCTGTTCTTGAAAGTGGTCCGTTTGTCTGGATGTAGAATGATACAACTTCTCTCCAAGGTACTCTCTTCCAAGGCTTATAAATATTGTAGAACTCTCCGCCCTGAACTTCAACTTCTTCACCTCTTACGCCAAGTTTTCCAGCAGCAACAGGCTTAAGCTCTTCGTTGATCTTCTCTGCTGCCTGTCTTATTGCCCAACCTGTAGCAAATGTCAGACGGCTCGCAAATGTACCGAGGTCAAATGTTGAAACCTTTGTATCTCTTGGAATTACAGTAACGTCTTCAGTATGTACACCGAGAGTCTCAGCTGCCATCTGAGCCATTACCATATCAACACCCTGTCCGATATCTGTAGCACCGCAGTATACAGTAACGTCATTCTCTTCATCAACCTTGATTGTTGCTACTGTATGTGGCTTGTATGACAGATACAGTGTATATGATGTTCCTGAAATGTAGTAACCACCTGAGAGTCCGATACCCTTACCGAATGGAAGCTTACCGTGCTTCTCGTTATATCCTGATTTCTCAACGCATTCTGTCAAGCACGCCTTGTACTCAGTATGAGGTACATACATCTTACTCATAGCTGTGTATCCTGATTCTACAGCGTTAAGCATTCTTATCTCATATGGGTTCATGCCGAAGTGCTGAGCAGCTTCATCGAGCATCTGCTCCATAGCAAACCTAGGCTGTACACCACCGAGTCCTCTGAAAGCTCCGCATGTAGGCTTGTTCGTGTAGATCCTCTTACCGTCAAATCTTACGTTAGGAACCTTATATGGGATATGTACCATTGATGCAGTATAGAACAATACTACAATACCCCAACCTGCGTATGCACCACCGTCCATGAGGTTAGTGAAATCACAAGCTGTAATCTTACCTGTCTTATCAAATCCAAGCTTCATCTTCATGTAACATGGGTGTCTTCCATTGTTTGTTGCGAATACATCACTTCTCTCGTATGTGATCTTAACAGGTCTTCCAACCTTTCTTGAAAGGAGTGAAGCACAGAAGTCTGCCTGAGAAGCTACACCCTTACCTCCGAATCCACCACCGATTAGAGGAACTGTAATTCTAATCTTGCTTAGTGGCATCTCCATTACCTTAGCTAGCTGCTGGTGTGTATAGTGAGGCACCTGGCAAGTTGCATATAGGTGAAGTTTGCCTGTTGCAACATCAAAATCAGCAAGTGCTGACTGTGGCTCGATAAATCCGTGGTTAACGTATGATGAGTAATACTCTTCTTCAAGAACGAAATCGGACTCTTCAAAAGCCTTATCCGGATCTCCATATACCTGAACACCCTCGTAACAAATGTTGTTAGGGCAGTCCTCATGAATTCTTAAATCATCTCTCTTAACAGCTTCTCTAGGGTCTACAATTGCTTCAAGAACTTCATATTCAACTTCGATGAGCTCAAGAGCTTTCTCAGCGATTTCTTCTGTTAGAGCTGCTACGGCTGCTACTGGCTCACCCCAGTTTCTTACCTTATCAACTGCAAGAGCGTGCTCATTAGCATTGTGAGGTACAATTCCGTATGGGATCGGGCAATCCTCACCTGTTATAACTCCAAGAACTCCATCAAGTTCAAGAGCCTTGCTATAATCTATATTTACAATCTTTGCATGTGCATGCTTACTTCTAAGAAGTTTTCCATATACCATTCTTGGAAGGGTTAGGTCATCTGTATACTGAACCTTACCCTTTACCTTGTCAGGTCCGTCAATTCTACGAATGCTACGACCTACTTCGGTAAATTCCTTGGTGTAGTCTTTATAGTTATTGTATCTATTTGATACTTCATACATTTTTCCCATTTTACTTAGCCTCCTTTTCTGCAACTGACTTTGCATATGACTCTACAGCGGCTATGATATTGATATATCCTGTACATCTGCAAGTGTTACCGGAAATAGCTGTCTTGATTTCCTCTCTTGTTGGATTAGGATTTCTGTCTATAAGTGCCTTTGATGAAAGAATCATTCCAGGTGTGCAGAATCCGCACTGTACAGCACCTTCATCCAAGAAAGCTTCCTGAAGCGGATGAAGTGATCCGTCTTCATTTGCGATACCTTCTATTGTTGTGATTTTCTTGCCTACAGCTGAAACAGCAAGTTTAATGCATGATAATTCCGGATGTCCATCGATAAGAACTGTACATGCACCGCAGTCTCCCTGTCCGCAGCCCTTCTTTGTGCCTGTAAGACCTACAGTCTTTCTTATAACGTCTACCAGGAGATCCATAGGTGTAACAAGTACCTCATAATCCTGGTTGTTTATGTTTAAAGTAATTACCTGTTTCATTTTATGCCTCCATTGCCAATTCATATGCCTTCTTAGTTAACCTTCTTGCTAAAGCACCGATTACATCTCTTCTGTATTCAGCAGATGCTCTGATGTCAGAAATAGGCTTTGCTTCGCTCTGTGCCGCTTCACTAACCTTCTGAATTAACTCTTCATCCAATGCCTTGCCAATGAGAATTTCAGGTGCCTTCTCAGATACCAGTGGCTTAGGTGCAACTGAACCCATTACAAGCTTAACATCCTTAATTGTCTTCTTGTCATCCTCAAGAGTCAGGTTAACAGTCATGTTAGCGCAATCAATCTCCATAGCTCTTCTAAGACCGATGTGACCATATTCTGATCTTGAATGTGGAGCAGGCTTAGGAATGAATACTTTAGTAATCATTTCGTCAGATTCCATAACATTCTTACGGTTACCGAGAATGAAGTCTTCAAGCTTTACTCTTCTTTCTCCCTTCTTGCTCTCAATTACTACTTCTGCATTCATTGCTGCAAGAGGTGTGTGAGTCTCACCTGCAGGAAGTGAATGTGCGATGTTACCGCCTATTGTAGCCATTGTTCTTACCTGATATGAACCAAGCTGATCAGCAGCATAACAAAGTGAATGATATTCTTTATCAAGTTCCTTTGATGCTCCAATGTCTGAAATCTTAGTGCATGCACCGATTTCAACTCCATCTGATGTGAAATTGATTCCTGAAAGTTCTTCAATTTCAGCAACATTGATAACATGCTCTGGTGCTATCATCTTTTCTTTAAGCATGATAACAAGGTCAGTTCCTCCTGCAAGGATCTTAGCCTTGTCGCCAATATCAGCAATTAAATCCAAGACTTCCGCCTTAGTTTTAGGTGCATGATATTCGTAATTGCACAAAATGTTCATAGATAACTCCTCCTTTAAACATTTATCCTTAATTTAATTTTTACTAAAATAAAGAAATGCCTCCTCAAAAAATGAGTGCGATTTCTGTCGCATATAATTCTACAATACAAAAACAAAAAAAGCAAACAGATAAGTTAGACTAAATTTCTAACTTTGTCTGTTTGATATTTTATAAATTCCTATCAATTAGCCAGAACTTATTTGTTAAAAAAAATAAGTTTATCTATATTTACTCTAAGTTTTTTGGGTGGCACACTACATATAGACTCATTATTTGGGTCATCTCTCATTACAAATGAATATTTCCCGAATTCTGAATTATTATCTTTTTTATTTTTCACAGAAAAGAATACCTTCTTATCACGAATTGTTTCATAAACATTCACATTCGTAATTTCGATACAATCTTCACAAGATGTTTCATCATCCCATAACGGAATCAAATCATCATCTCTTATCCCGATAAAGTTTATATCCGATGGTATATCTTTACCGCAGTCTAATCTTATATTCCAATCAGGTATAACAAGTTTTCCATCAGCATCGAGTTCTGCGGGAAGAATGTTATTGATTCCTATGAGTCCTGCACTTCTTGATGCCCCGGGTTTTCTAAAAATGCTTTTGGTGTTTCCCGAGTCAATAACCTCTCCATTACTGATTACTATAAGTTCATCGCTGAACTTGTATAGCTCCTCCCTGCTGTGAGATACCATGATAACAAGCCCATTGAAATCCGAAATCATTGCTTCAAGCTCTATCTGAAGCCTTTCCTTTAGAAGCTGGTCTATCGCAGAAAAAGGTTCATCGAGCAGAATCAATTTAGGCTCATACGCAAGCACCCTGGCTAGTGCAACCCTCTGTTGCTGCCCACCAGAAAGTTCAGGTGGTTTCTTATTCTCAATCTCTTCTATATGAAATTTTCTAAGAAGGTAGTCCGCCTTGTCTTTCTTTTCGTGATTATCACCTTTTGCGATAATCTCGATATTCTTTCTAACCGTCATAGTTGGGAAAAGCGCATAGTTTTGAAACATGTACGCTATATTTCTATCCTGAGGTCTGACATTTATCTTTTTATCTGTATCAAGTAGACATACGCCATCCAGGAAAATTTTCCCCTTATCAGGCTCAAAAATACCTGCAATATATTTGAGCAGCATACTCTTGCCAGCTCCAGACTCGCCTAGTACACCAACCCTCTTTGCTCCTGTTTCAAAGCAAATATTTAGTGAAAAATTATCGAGTTTTGATTTAATATCAACCTTTAATGCCATTTTTACTCAGCCTTGTTTGAAAAAATATTAACTGCAAATATGATAACGAATGAAATAAGAAGAACTATAACTACCCAAATACCAGCCTTCATATAATTTCCATCACTTATTACCATCGCTATAGTCTGTGAAATTGTTCCTGTCCTTCCCGGAATATTCCCTGCAATCATGGAAGTTGCACCGTACTCTCCCATCGCTCTCGCAAAGCAAAGAATTATTCCAGCAACAAGTCCCGGTCTTGCTGCTGGCACTAGAACTCTGTAGAAAGTCTTTCGTTCACTCATTCCAAGAGTCCTTGCAGAATATATTATGTTTTTATCCACCTGCTCGAAGGCAGCTCTAGCGTTCTGATACATGAGAGGAAGACTGATTATTGTCGCAGCCAGTATGCATCCGAGCCATGTCTGGACCACAGAAATATTAAACTTATCGAAGAGAAATGAACCAAGCGGTCTCCTCTTGCTGAAAATTATCAGAAGAATAAAACCTGCAACTGTTGGTGGTAAAACTATCGGAAGAGATAGAATCCCGTCAACAAAGGCTTTTCTCTTAGGTCCGTAAAATGTCGCTTTTTTTGCTAAATGTATTCCGATAGCAAACGAAATAATCGTCGCAACAATCGCCGTCTTTATTGATATATAAAGCGGACTCCAGTCCAAGGCTTTTAATATTTCCAATAAACTGCTGTTCAATTAATCAGTCTCCTTTGTATCCTTGTAGATTAATTTGTTACTTAAGCTTTTAGTAAAATTATTTAGCCGTGAAACCGTATTTCTCGTAGATCTTCTTTGACTTATCGCTCTGTAGATATTTATAAAGCTTTTCTACACTCTTCTTCTTGTCATCTGAAATCTTTTCGTTAGGTTTTACCTTTGCTATAGGGTAAACTATTTCTCCTGTGAGCTTCTTATCGATTTTCTTGATAATCTCTGTATTTGCATTTCTCTTAACGTCGCTTGTATATGCAAATCCAATCTCGGTTGATTCCTCTGCAACTGCTGCAAGTGCCGTACTTACATTGTCTTTCTCGCTGATAGTAACTCCACCTAGTGCTCTTGAAACTTCGTCACCTGTTATTGCCTTTACAGCATCCTTGTCCTCAGCGTCACCGCTCAGCATACCCTTGTTAATCAGAGCTTTTCTTGTATAAAATCCTGCAGGTACGCTTCCGTATGGAAGTGCAATGCTCGACGCATTCTTAATGTCTTCAAGTTCTTTGACTTTTCCATTGTAATCTTTAACACCTACGATAGCAAGCTGGTTCTCAAGCAGGTTTACTGAATCATCCTTTTCAATCAGACCTGCGTCCTTAAGTTCATCAACTTCCTTTGTGGCTGCACTGAAAAAGATATCACAATCAAATCCTTCCTGAATCTGTGTCTTCAATTTGCCAGAGCTGTCTGGGTTAACCTTAACCTTGATTTTAGGATTTTCAGCCTCGAAATCTTTAACAATGTCTCCAATTGCATCGGTAAGACTTGCTGCAATAAATAGATTAACCTCAACTTCTTCCTTAGGTTCATCCTTCTTGTCCTTACCACAAGATGACAGAAGTGCTGCCGTTGAAACGCAAAGTATCAATACTACTGCAATTGATAGCCATCTCTTCATACTTTTGCTCATTTTTCATCTCCTTTTGATTTTTAGCTAAATAACTTATATATCTTCTTATGCTCTCGCACATTCAGATGCATTGCCTGTTAGGATCTCAATACCATGCTTTACATTCGGTATAAGGAATTCGAGTGTCTCCTTTACTGCCTTAGGACTTCCTGGCAAATTGACAATGAGGCTTTTACCTCTTATGCCTGATTTTGCCCTACTTAGCATTGCCCTTTTTGTATACTGCATGGAGTTCATCCTTATCGCTTCTGAAATCCCGTCTGCCATCCTTTCGCAAACTGCTACTGTGGCTTCAGGGGTTACATCTCTAGGTGAAAAACCAGTTCCTCCTGTTGTAAGTATCAGATTTATCTGTCTTTGGTCTGCTAACCTTATGAGACTCTGAGATATCTGCCTCTTCTCATCCGGGATAATCAATGTCTCCTTAACATCATATCCAGCATCCTTAAGCATCCTCTCAATCAAAGGTCCGCTCTCATCAACTCTCTTACCAAGAGCACCCTTGTCGCTAACAGTTATTATCGCCGCTGTAAATGCTCTTCCCTCTTCAGGCGGAATCATCAATACCTCATCACCGACTTTTATTACTCCACCAACCAACACTTCCGTAAATACTCCTTCTCTTGGCATTATGCAGTCGCCTACTGCATGATATATGGCACAATGAGAGTGACATTCCTTACCTATCTGAGTGAGTTCAAGAAGCACATCACCTATCTTAAACCTCGTCCCAACAGGAAGACTTCTGAAATCAAATTCATCTATTATAAGATTCTCTCCGAAGGCTCCAAAAGAAACATCTACACCTTTTGCCCTGAACTCTTCTATCTTCTCAAAGTTCAGTAGGCTTACCTGCCTATGCCATTTGCCTGCATGTGCATCGTTTTCAATTCCGTAGTTCGGTATCAGCCTTGCACTTTCCACTTCATGTTTTTGAGTCCCTTTTTTTTCACTTATACATATCCCTAATAATTTTGCCATCTATTATCCCTTCTTCTATCCACCTATCTGAGCCATGCGTTTTTTCTCTGTAATATTCTCTAACTCCTCAAAGCAATGCTGTTTTGGCTTTGAGGTTATGCTCTCTCTTATGAGCCTTCCGACTTCTGCACCGTCTCTTTCTCTTAGTGCTTTTTTGAGAGATATTTCATTTCCGTAGCATAGACATGATTTGAGTTCTCCCACCGAAGTCAGCCTTATACGATTACAGTCTTTACAAAACTTACCGTGAATTGCACTTATGAATCCTATATCCCCCTTAAATCCAGGGATTTTATAATATATTGATGGACCATTCCCACGCTCTACATCATCGAATTCAATCCCCTTATACCTATTCTTCAGTTCAAGAAATAAATCTTCATTTGATACTAGATATGATTCTTGCCCAAATCCGATCGGCATCATCTCAATAAACCTGACGTCAATCGATTTCTCCTTCGCCATCAGTATTAGATTGTTAAAATCTTCTTTGTAATCCTTCGTATGCATAACGGAATTTATCTTGACTTTTAGCCCTGCATTAAGTGCAGCTTCTATAGATTCAAGCACTTTATCGAGTTCATCAAATCCGGTTATCTTCTTGTATTTTTCTCTATCGAGAGTATCAAGGCTTACATTTACAGAACGAATACCGGAATCAATAAGCTTAGTAAGATATTCCTTTAGCAATACTCCGTTAGTCGTAAGCGTAACCTCACTAACACCATCGATCTGATAAATCATTTTTATCAATTTAGCACAATCTTTTCGAACTAATGGCTCTCCGCCTGTAATCTTGAATTTAACAATACCTAGCTTTACTGCTTCCTTGCAGACCGCTACTATCTCATCATATGTAAGTATCTCGCTATGTTCACAAGGTATTACCCCGTCCGGCATGCAGTATCTGCACCTTAAGTTGCATCTGTCGGTGATCGATACACGCATATAATCTATCTTTCTTCCAAAAGAATCTTTCAATTAATCATCTACCTTTCCCAAGTTCCACTTTTTCCGCCAGTTTTTTTCATCAGCTTTATTTCACTGATTACCATTCCTTTATCGATTGCCTTGCACATATCGTATATTGTGAGAAGTGAGATTCCAGCCCCTGTAAGTGCTTCCATCTCAACCCCGGTCTTTCCCGTAGTCTTTGCCGTGCATAGAACGGTAATTGTCGTGTTATCGTCATCTGTGTTAAAATCGATTTTGACCTTTGTAATGTTCAATATATGGCAAAGAGGTATCAAGTCAGAAGTCTTTTTCGCTCCCATTATTCCAGCAATCCTTGCGACGGAGAGCACATCTCCCTTGCTCATTTCACCGGCTTTAACCTTGTTGTAGCATTCCTTTGAAAGCTTAATGCTACCCATGGCAACTGCCTCACGGACCGTATCGTTCTTATCTGTTACGTCTACCATGATTGCATTTCCGCTCTCATCAAAATGTGTAAATTCACTCATTTGATTCTCCTTCTTATTTACCAAATCCACAGTTTGGGAATGTGCAAATATCGCACTCGAGGCAAAGACCGCCTTGACCGAGCTCTGCTAGCTCCTCCGGAGTAACCGGATCATCTGCCATAACGCGTGGAAGAATCAAATCGAATATTGTACGCTTTGAATACATAACGCAACCTGGAAGGCCTAGAACCGGAACAGGAGTTTTTCCCTCTCCTCTATCATAGTAAGACAGAAGGAACATTGCTCCAGGGAGTACCGGTGAGCCATATGAAATGATCCGAGCTCCTGTATTCTTGATTGCAAGAGGCGTCTTGTCATCCGGATCGACGCTCATTCCTCCCGTGCATATAACCATATCTGCACCGTCTTCAATGAACTTCAATATGGCATTTGTAACCTTGGTATCATCATCGTCAAGGATGGTGTGACCAAACATCTCCCCCTTGAACTCTTTTATCTTGTCAACAACTACCGGTGTAAATGTATCCTTTATTCTTCCATAGTAAACCTCATTACCTGTCGTTACGATTCCTACCTTCTTGCCCTTAAATTCCTTTATTTCGAAAATCGGTTTACCACCTGTTATGGCATTAACTTCCTCTTTAACCTTCTCCATCTTTTCTTTTTCAATTACAAGTGGAATAATTCTCGTACCTGCTATCTTATCTCCCTTATTTACAGGGAAATTGCCATGTCTTGCAGCAATCATAAGCTGCCCAAAGCTGTTAACCAAAACAAGTGCTTCATTATTTATCTTGAGAAGTCCGTGACAATCTGAAGAGATATTGATTTTACCCTCTTTAGGCTGAGACCTCTTCATATTATCACCTAAGCATAGTTCAGAGAGTACTTCTGCTCCCTCGTTCTCGTGCATCATGTTTTCATCGTTTTCCCATATGTATAGATGGTCTTTCCCTACGCTAAGAAGAACCGGTATATCCTCCTTTGTTACAACATGTCCTTTTCTAAATACCGTGTCTTTGACAACTCCTTTAATGATCTGAGTTATATCGTGGCAAAGCACCATGCCCTCAGCATCTACTGTTTTCACTAATTTCATATATTTATTACCTTACCTTTTTTTCAATTATTTGCTTATTTATATTTACTTATTTACCGTTTTGCTCTTTCAGATATCATCTGAGCTGCAATGCTTACTGCAATCTCTGCAGGCGTCTCCGCATGAATTTCAAGACCTATCGGCGTTGTAATTCTCTTTAAATCTTGGTCATTAAATCCGTCTGCACGAAGTCTTTCATTAACACCTGCAATCTTTCTTCTGCTTCCTATCACACCGATATATTTTGCAGGAGTCCTTAATGCATGTTTTTCTACCTCATAGTCATTTGCATGCCCTCTAGTCATAACGCAGATGTAGTCATTTGACGTAATATCTTTGCAAACATCATCAAGATTATTCATATCGACAAGCCTTGTATCAAGCACTCCTTCAAATAATTCTTTGTTTGCAAACTCTTCTCTATCTTCAATTACGATACAGTTGAAGTTAACTCTGGAAAGTGTAGGGACGAGCTGCTGAGCTACATGACCACCGCCGAATATGTACACGAGCTCACTTTCGTTTATCTTCTCCGCACATATCATTCTTCCTCCAATTTCATTTTTGAAAGGTGATTCTTTAAGGTGCTCGATTATCTCGTCTGTAACTTCCATTCCTTTTGATTCTTTTTCGCTATAAATAGCAAGACCGGCCTCTTTATTATCCGTTATATCGGTTATAATCCAAATATCTTTATGATTATTAAACTGCTCAATAGCATAACTTACCGCTTCCTTCATCGAACTATCATCAGCGGGAATAAATTGGAAGAATACCTCAACATCGCCTCCGCAGATCATTCCCAGATCCTCTACCTGATTTTTTCTAAGCATGTAGCTTTGGTTAAAGGATTTTTTTGTCTTGAGAACTTCCCTAGCTCTCTCTTCACATCTGTACTCGACTGCTCCTCCGCCTATTGTTCCATAAAGTCTTCCGGCTTCTCCAATTATCATCCTTGCTCCGGCACCCCTCGGCGTTGATCCCGATGAAGCTGTAACGCTAACCATCACAACGTCATTTCCGGCTTCTAATTCTTTATTAAGAATTTCAAATAATTTTTTCATAAATAAATTTCCCTTCTTTATATATCTGTCTCTAAGGTAGACAACCCATCTCGACTAGCAAGAATCTCTTGCCATCAAATATGAAATGATTGTAAGAACCACATGGTTGTTTCAAAGCTCTCGATGTTCTTATATCTCTTCCTATTGTGTCGGCTATGAATGCACAGTTAACTCCTGCATGTGCAACCAATATCACGTCTCCATCCGTATTATTCATTATCCGCCCCACTGCTTCTTTCATTCTTCTAAGTGCATCGACTCGCTTTTCGCCGTCAGCAGGTTCATCTCCGAGCTCTTTTTCAATATCTTTAAGCGGAACTCCTTCCCAGCATCCCATGTATATTTCCATTAGATCGTCTTCCGTAATTACTGATTTTCGCCCATCTGCGATTATCTTAGCTGTATGAATGCACCTTTTAAGTGGGCTTGAATATATATTCGATATATCCTTATCCCGAAAGAAATCTCTAAGTTTTATTGCTTCTTCTTTGCCTTCTTCACCTATATCTATATCTGTCCTTCCTATGCAGAGCTTGATACCATCATTAAAATCCGGAGTTCCATGCCTTATCAAATAAAGATTTCTCATATTGCTCTTACTTTCTTATGCCTTTTGAAAAATATTTCTTATATAATTTCTTGGTTGACTCAATTACTTCGTCAATGAATTTCTCATAAGTCTCTATCAACTCTTCTCCTTCTTTTGTAATTGATGTTCCACCGCCTTTGCTTCCACCGGTCCATTTCTCAACTATAGGAAAGCCCAGTTCCCATTCAATATCTTTAATCATTCTGCTTCCCTTGGAGTAAGAAATGTCCGTTTCGACACACGCCTTCTGAAGGCTACTGCATTTCTTGATGTTCTTTAGCAATTTAAAAGCTTCCCTGTCAAAAAATACTTCTTTGGCTTTGAGCTTAACCTCAACTTCTGGGCTTATTGGATAACCTTCCCCTCTCTCATAGTTCCACTCAATCAACCTTTGGTATTCCTCCGGAGTATCTATATCTAACTGAACTGCCGCATCATCAACGTCAATACTTGTAATTGGAATGCCACTTGCCTCCATCGCACCTCTAAGCCCATTATCACCTTTATAGTCCTTAAGTGTCTTTGCAAACTCACTCGTAATAATTATCGGATGTCCCGGCTCTCCCTTAAAAGTTGTTCTAACCATACCGGCATCAATGCTCAGCACCTTTTCAATCGTCGATTCAAGAATTGCCGGAAGATCCATGGGCATGATCAAAATTCTTTCGCACATAGAAGCGATATCCATAACGCCCATTATGACTGAATCAAACATCTGTGTGTCGTTATAATTCTCATTCTTAACATAACGTATGTCCTCGCTGTAAATGCTACCTTTGAGTTCCTCCGACTTATGCCCGACAACTATTGTTATCGGATCGATTCCCAGTTTCTTGAGTTTATATATATTATGGTTAGCAACAGTCGAATCCCCAAAAGGTAACGAAGGCTTGAAAGCCTTCATTCTTGACGACATACCTGCTGCTACAATTACTGCTCCCGTTTTCTTCACGACTACCTTCTTTCACTTCGCAAAAGCGTTTGATTTAATAATACCTATCGTTCAACAATTATATATCTATTGTGTCTTTTATTCAAGGCTAATTATTTGTCTTTCAAAACACAAAAACCAATAAGCGACCCGGAATTTTCCGAGTCGCCTAGCTATTTATCTCCCATTTACAGTTTAAATCCATCAAGCATTTTCTTAAGAATATCGAAAAGTTTCCTTGCTTCCTCTTCATCAATCTCTATGCATTCAGCTATTTTTGATGGTATATGAACTGCTCTTTCTTTAAGCTCCATTCCGCTTTCAGTCAGTGTCACTGTAAGGACTCTCTCATCTTTCTTTGATTTTTGCCTTGATATATACCCTTTTTTCTCAAGCGCCTTGAGCACCGGTGTAAGCGTCCCGGAATCTAAGAAAAGGAAGTCTCCAAGTTCCTTAACGCTAAGACTTTTTTGTTCCCATAGCACAAGCAAAGTAATATACTGTGTATATGTCAAATTGAGCTCGTTTAGTAAAGGCTTATAACGTCTAACGACTTCCTTTGATGTCGCATACAAAAGAAAGCAAAGCTGATTCTCCAATTTTAACGCATCATACTTATCACCCATGCCGGCTCACCCCTTAATCTCAATATTTTGGGCTTAGAGTAAAGATGCTGTAAAGCTCTCAACTTTCTCCATCCCAATTGTAGGTTCAAATCTTCTAACGACATGCCCTTCTCTATCGATGATAAATTTTGTAAAATTCCACTTAATATCATCGTTCTTAGCATAATCCTTATCCATCCCGGATAGGAACTCTTCCATGCCCTTTGCTTCAGGGCTGTCTCCAAATCCCTTGAATCCCTTTTCATTCTTGAGGAATTTGTAAAGGTCAAGCGCGTTATCTCCATTGACTTCAGACTTCTTCATCTGAGGGAACTTTGTGTTGTAATTTAGAGTACAGAATTCATGAATTTCTTCATCAGTTCCAGGTGCCTGACCTGCAAACTGGTTACAAGGAATATCCACTATTTCAAGCCCCTTGTTGTGATATCTCTCATACATCTTCTGAAGATCTTCGTACTGTGGAGTAAAACCGCATCCTGTAGCTGTATTTACAACCATTACAACCTTACCTTCAAAATCCTTCATCTCCTGCTTTGTTCCATCAGGTCTTTCTACTGAAAAATCATAAAATTTCATCTTTACCTCCTTATGATCTTATATATAATTTAATTGTGTTCAATCGATTTACTAGATTCTATCAACGCGAATAAAAATGTCAAGCGTTTTCGCAGATACTACATACAAAAAATATCTAGTCTTCTAAATGGAACATATCTCTTCTTATGTGGCAGTACCCTCCCGGGTGTTTATCGAGATATTTCTGATGGTATTCTTCTGCAGTTTGATAATTCCTGATAGGCTCCACCTCAACAGCAATCTTGTTTTTTAGCTTTTCTTCAACCTTGTCTATAACATTCTTTATGGATTCAATCTGGTTCTCCGACGTGTAATAAATCCCCGTTCTATACTGCCTACCTGCATCAGGTCCCTGCTTATTGATAGAGAGCGGATCTATTATCATAAAGTAATAATCGAGAAGTTTTTCCAAATCAATTATACTGGGATCGTATTCAATCTTGACAGTTTCAGCATGTCCAGTCTTCCAAAGCTCCTCATAACTTGCCTCTTCAACGTCTCCATTTGCATACCCAACCTCTGTATTTATTACGCCTTTGAACTGTGAAAAGAATTTCTCGACTCCCCAGAAACATCCGCCTGCCAAATATATCGTCTCCATATTGCCTCCCATACCTAAAATTTTTAAGTCTCTGTTAATTTATATCTTTAATGTTACATCATTAAAGTATAGTCATATTGTAGATTCATTGTTGATTCTTTGTAAATTGAATTAATCTTAAAAAATCAGTATAATTACATCACTATGATAATGGATGGAATTATTGGAATTATAATGATCGCTTCTATTGCACGCGGCAAACACAAGGGGTTTTCAGACACTTTTATCAAAGTTATCCTCTTGCTCTTTGCCGTACTTCTTGGTGCCTTTTTTACGGGAAACTTCGGCAAGATTTTACATCTAATTCATCTCGATAATATTATTGATTCAAAGTTTGACCTTTCCATCACTATTCCGAAGGGCTTGTATAAGGGAATTTTTGGCAAAAATATTAGCGATGCAGCATCGAGTGTAATATCTTTTTTTATTATATTTACAGTAGCTTGGATAATAGCTTCCATTATCAGACGGAAATTTTCAAAAGCAAGAAGTAAGAACAGCATTATAGGTTCGGCGGATAAATTAGCAGGAATGATATTCGGATTCATCAAGGGTTCGATTCTAATATTTGTTTTGCTTGCCCTAATGTTTCCTCTTTCTCTACTGCTTTATCCGGGATTCTCAGATGTGCTAAAAAGCCAGCTTGGAGATTCCATATTCACCATGTGGCTTTACGATAACAACCCTTTATATTTGCTATTCGACATAATGCATATATAATTTGAAAACTTTTGATATTTTTTAAGAATAGTTGTATACTGTACCATATTAATCGTATATGTAAAATTTAAATATTTCTATCACGTATGCCAGTTCGGCTAGGGGGGGATATCTTGAAACTGCAAAAGAAGTGGTCTAAGGCATTTGCTATAATGTTGGCATTCATGTTATGCATCTCGGGAATAGTATTTCCTGAGTTTTCTACAGCAGAAAGCACGCCTAACCCAAAGGACAAATCAAAACTCATAAATGGAACTCTCAGTACTACTGTTACTCAAAACGGTAAAGAACTTACGGACACTATTGATCCTAAATCCGATTTTAAAGTATCTATGACGTTCACCTTTCCAATCGTTGATAATAATCTTATCAAGGCAGGAGCCGCTGACGGTATTACCGATGTATCACAACAGATAGATGAGGGTGATTATGCTATTTTCACGCTTGGTAAAAATCTAATACCGAACCCGCCTGAGCAAAACAAAATTGGCGTTTATATAAATGCTGAGGGAGATGCGGACAATGGCAATCAGATTGGAACAATAACCCTTACAAAGCAGGAAGACGGAACCTTGCAAGCCAGGATGGATTTTGTTGATCCGAACGGTAAATTTGATTATGAAAAAGATGGCAGAAAAGATTTAACAGTTGAATTCTCCGGAATGTTTAAGCTTGATGACGAAGCATCCTTTACTCCGGGTTCCGATAACAACACGGTAGAAGTTCTAGACAAGAAATTTGAAGTGCCTGAAGTTGAAGAGAAGATTAATTATGAATTCAAAAAATCAGGCAAGCTTAATGATCCGAAGACAAAGGACTCCATAACTTGGACATGTACTGTAAAGAAATCTTCAAACCTCGGTAACCCTACGAAGCTGGGCGGAGAAACTTTTAAGGATAGTTTGGAAAAAGTAGGCAAATATATTCCAGGCTCTTTTATGATAAATGAAAAAGAAGTAAAAGATAAAGATGTATATGATCCAGTCACAAAAACTATCAAATATAAATTTAAAAATGATTATGATAAAGATAATGCAAAGATAACTTTCAAGACCGAGGTCCCAAAGGAAGATAAAAATGGAAAAAAGATAATGAAGGTTGACAATAAAGCAAACCTTGAAATCCCGGAAAAGAAAGACAAGGAGGCTAAAACAAGCGTACCGATCCATAACTCTCTTGGGATAACAAAAAATCTTAAGAGCATTAATTATGATAAAGACAAGAGAGAGCGGGAAATGGTCTGGACAATTGTTGCCGGAGCACCATATGAAAACTTTGGACCAGCTTGGATAGGTGATGTGCTCAGTGGAACACTTAAAGGTCAGGAAACACCTAAGAGAGTTGAATTATCATATGAACACAGCGAAAGCGGCAAGGATGATAATTCTTGGATCCCTGTTGATTCCGCCGAAATAATGAAAGCAGGAACTTTTGATCCTAAAGATTTTCCTGAGCTTACGCTTCCAGAAGAAAAGACTAATTGCCCAAGTTTTGCAAAATATGATCACCAAATTTATGAATTAGGAAAGAACTGGCATGACCCTGTAAAGCTCAAAGAAAGTGGTGATTATAAACATTTAGAGAACCACTGGTTTTTTATAAAAGATCTTGATGGCCTTTATCGCATAACAGTCAAGCTTTATTATGACGAGGATGTCGAAATAGGTCCTCTAAAGAATGAAGCAGAGATTCATACTTGTACCGAAGGTTCTATTATAACGAAAGAACCCCCTGTATATTCTGCAATAGGTACAATTACCAAGTACAATGAATATGGTGAAGAATACAACAAAGAGCTTAGTCAGGGGAAGATTCCTTGGAATGTCCAGGTAGATTTCAGCAAAGTGTTCCCATCGAGCAATCGTTTTGTCTATGAAGCATTCTACTGGGGGAATGAAGACGATTTCAAGGCAGAAAAGAAGGATTTAAAAGTTGATAATAGTGCTGACATTCCAGATGAAGTTTTTGAGTCATTAATTGGAAATGAAGACAAACCTACACGTTTCAACTTCAATCAGGCATATGTAAAAGGTTCTCTAAAGTCAAAGCCGGTTAATAAAGAAAATGAAGGGAAGCAGCCTGGTGAACCGGCTAATGTTGAAGAACCACTAAAGGATACTATTATCCCGCTAAAAAACAAGGCTGGAGTGCGTGTCGGAGAAATTGTAAAAATTCATGGTTTTGATGAAAGGAAGGTTTACAGTTTCACATTGAAAACGATGGCTCAAGACATAATAGAACACCTTGAACAAAACGTGGAGAAAAAGACGGCAGGAGATAAGACATACAAAAATACTGCAGTTTTAGCTGTTGGTATGGGTCCTACATTTAAGATTTTAAATGACAGTGCATCACGTTCGCTTCCTGTAAACTTGCTGAGCAAATATTTAATCAAACGCGATACTGATCTTACGATTGTAGAAAAACCAGGCGACGAAGCTGATCCCGGGAACAACGGTAATCCGGAAGATCCAGGCAATAATACCGAACCTAAGCGTGAGTATCTAGATAATATTATCCCTGCAGGTGCCGGTGAAGCCTTCAACTATAAGGACAGGACAGTTCTTTTCCGTATAGATGTAAATCGTCACGGTATGAATCTTAGTGATTATATAAAAGAACTCAGTGGTGAAAATAAGCCTAAAGGCGATTTTACAAAGCTTGAAGTTACTGATGTTCTTGATAAAGATTTGAAGCTCGAGAAGGTTATAAAGGATGGGCCTGACTTTTATATCTATGAAGCTGATCCATCTGAACCTTATAATTCAGCAAAAGCCTTCAAAAAGATTGAGCCGGAAGAAGCTAAGGTTTCCTTTGATAAGAATAATTTGAAGTGGACGTTTGAAAAATACAACGGAAAGCCTTATGTAATTGTAATCAGAGCAAAGGTTCCTAAAGAGAAGTTTGAAGAGATAATAAAAACAACTAAGCAAGGGGATCCTATCAAGTTCAAAAATAAGGTCAATTTGAAAATTTCAGATAAAGACTTGGCAGAGGCAGAAGCTACTGCAGAGGCAAATCCTCATATGTTGACAAAGTCCGTTCCCGGCATATCTGGAGATAGACTCAAATGGACATTTGAATATAGGCCTTTTAACATAAATCTAAAAAATATGGTTTTCGACGATAAATTAGATGAAAACATTGGGCTTCCTACAGATAAGAAAGGAAATATCTTATTAGATAACTTTAAAATTTTTAGGTCTAATGATTTACAGTCGGATGGAAGCTATGATAACCCAACAGAAGTCAAGGTAGTATCATCGGATTCACCTAAGGACGGAGAGGTATCCGTAAAATATGATGCTGAAAAACATCATATATACTTTACAGTCCCTGATACACCGTCTGAAACAAATCCATATTCATATATATTTAAATATGAAACAATAATGAGACCAACAAACCTTGATGCAAAGATTATTGCAAATGATGTTGAACTTACTGCCAATGAAGAGACTCTCGGTGCAAAAGGACATTCCGAAATTTCAACGGAAAGATATGCTGCATTTGCAACTATTCAAAACTATCCATATTTTGCAATAAAAAAGGTGGATGCAGCCGGAAATCCTCTAGAAGGTGCTACTTTCAAATACGAAAACAAAGATAAGGATGAGGTTAAATATACTAGCGGCACCAATGGTATGATATATATAACCAAGCTTAAAGAAGGAATTAATGAAATCAAAGAGATTAAATCTCCTGATGGTTATATAAAGCTTACGAAGCCTATAAGAATTAGCGTTGAGGGTAAAAAAATTACAATCCTTTCATCAAATGGTATGAAGGGTAGGGGAACCGTAAAATCTCCACTTATTTTCAAAAATAACAAAATACAATATGTCAACCTTCCTGTTACAAAAAAATGGGTAAATGATAATCCGAATGACCGCCCTGACAACATTACTGTGACTCTGATAAAGAATGGCAAGCCTACAGATGAGTTTTTAACGCTCGATAGCAGCAATGGATGGAAGGGAATATTCAAGGATCTTCCACAAACGGATGTTGATGGGAATAAAATAACATATGCTGTTAAGGAAACTAAGGTGCCAGGTTATGAAACAAAAATAAGCGGCAACCAAATCAGTGGATATGTAATAACAAATTCAATACCGGGTTCTGATGGTCCTAGAACAGGTGATAGTAATCATCTATATGCATGGGGAGTCATTGCATTAATATCCGCTCTTGGATTTATATTCCTAAGGCGTAAGATCAACTAATATTCATATAATACAAAAATAAAGAGCCTCGTCCAAATGATGGACGAGGCTCTTATCATAAGAAGCTTAGACGCTTATATAAAAACATCTTTTTCGATTTCTTTACTTAGTGCCTTCATATACTCTATTTTTTCATGGTAATTCTCATCTTTAATTCTACCCGTAGGACCGGATATACTCATTGCTGCAATTGAGTATCCGTCCTTCATAATTGGTATACCTATGCAGAAGAGTCCCTTCTCTCTTTCTTCAGCATCAAGAGAATAGCCGTCCTTCCTGATTCGCTCAAGCTCTTTCTTCAGTCCATCAAATGTAGTTATTGTAGTGTTCGTAAAGCGCTTAAGCTCTCTTTTTTCATATGCTGAAAGATCTATGTCCTTAGAGAATGCCATTAAGCATTTACCAAGCGATGCACAGTAGCATTCGTGCATTGCCCCTATGTTGATTTTTGCACTTAGAGAATGCTTACTCTCGCATTCTGCTATGATAACAAGCCTGTATATGCCGTCATCATCTTTTTCTATTTTTCCAAGGTTTACAGATTCTCCATATCTATCATTTAGCCTTTTCATATATGGCATTAACATTGTAGACAATTCTTTATTTTCATCTGTCCCCTCGCCAAGAAGAAAAAATTTGGGGCCCAGTGAATATAGTTCGCTTTTTTCATCTTGTAAAATATACCCTCGATTTTCGAGAGTTATAAGAGTTCTATATACCGTGCTCTTATATAGGTTAAGGTCCTTACTAATCTTGGAAATTGAGACTCCTCCACCAGACCTATGTATGTATTCAATAATATCAATCGTTCTGTCAACCGCGTTTATTATAACCGAACTGTTATTTTTCTCATCTTTTGCCCTCATTTTTCGTGCCCTCCATGAGCAATGATAGATTAAATTTATTAAAAATTCAATCATTTTAATTTTTTTATTAAAAAATGATTCCGGCACTTGCCTTATGCAGATGCCGGAATCAATATCTGGTTAATTAAAGTATGAACTCTATCCCTCGTATCCTGCCCTTACTATCTCTTTATTGCTCTCGTTGAATTTGCCCTTTCCTGCCTCTTCAAAATAATTGCACATTGCATTCTCAAATTCTTCAAGAGTGAATATCCCTGAATCCTTAATAATTTTTCCGAGCATGCAGAGATTTGCATTCATCTCGCGTTTCATCTTTAGTGCGATTTCTGTTGCAGGGAATTTAACTACCCTTATATCATCACGATATGTTCTATCCTTATCAACCAACGAGCTGTTTACATAGAGCACTCCACCAGGAGCCATAGTCTTTTCATAAATCTCAACAGCAGAATCACTCATAGCCATAACCATATCTGGTGTATCTGCATACGGACTTGCAATTCTCTTGTCGCTTATTATTACATTACAGTTTGCATTTCCGCCTCTCATCTCATTACCATAGGACGGGAACCATGTAACATTCAAATTCTTCTCGTGTGCGGCATGCATAAGCAATTTACCTGCTGTCAGAACGCCTTGTCCTCCAAGACCTGCACAAATGATACTCTTTATCATAAATCCCTCCACTATCTGTCAATAAATTCACCGAGTTCGTATTGCTTTGAAACAACTTCGTCTATGTATTTCATCGACTGCGGTGCCGACATTCCCCAGTTCGTAGGGCAAGGAACCAGAACTTCAACTAGCGAAAATCCCTTATTGTCTCTCTGTTTCTCAAGTGCCTTACGTACAAGCTTTTTTGTCTTAGCAACATTAGCCGGGCTAGTTACTGATGTCCTTGCAAGATATGCAATATCAAGACCGCCCATAACCTTAACAACATCAAAGTTATCGCCGCTATCCTCAAAAGTTCTTCCCTCTTTTGATGAAGCTGTTTTCTGTCCAATCATGGATGTTGGCGCCATCTGTCCACCTGTCATTCCATATACGGTGTTATTCATAACGAAGAATGTTACGTTCTCATTCCTAGTCGCAGCTGCCATTGTCTCACCAAGTCCAATAGCATATGCTCCTCCATCTCCACAAATTGTGAAAGCATATTTGTCTGGACGAATACGCTTCTGAGCTGTAAGTGCAGCTCCCATCTTACCATGTGGTGGAACTATAGCATCCACTCTCATGCAGAACTGGAATTGGTGGTTACAACCTATATCTGAACAGATTATTGTATCGCTTACAATATCCATCTCTGTCATAACTTCTCCGAGAATCCTGTCAAAAATTCCATGTCCACATCCTGCACAGAATCTGTTCTCGGCATACATTAATTCAGGAGCTTTCCTTGATACCATTAGTATACCTCCTCTTCCTTAACCTTACCCTCATATACAGCCTTAGCAAAATCGATTACCTGATCAACCTTTGCTATACGCTGACGTGTAGCAAGTGAATAGGTTGGATATTTACCCTTGACTGTAATGATTACATCATCTCTCATCTGACCCATCATATTAGCTTCAACTGTAATAATTCCACGGCATGTATCAGGAATTTCATCAAATGCCTTACGAGGATATGGCCATAATGTAATAGGTCTTATAAGTCCAAGCTTAAACCCTTCGTTTCTCGCTTTTTCAACTGCACCCTGTGCGACTCTTGAAGATATTCCATACGCTACAAGAACGATATCAGCATCATCAACATTGATGCTTTCCCAACGCTGCTCCGTCTCGCTGATTAGGCGCATTCTCTTAAGGTAATCGTCATTCCACTCATCGATATCCTTGAAGTATGTAATATCTGTTATTACCTTGTTCTCTTTTCCTGGCTCAACTCCCTTTACAGCCCATGGCTGTTCCTGGTCCATGTCGTACTCCTTCATCTCAGGAAGTACGCAAGGCTCCATCATCTGTCCAATTGTTCCATCGGAAAGAATGAGTACCGGATGGCTCCATTTTTCAGCCAGCTCAAATGACTCGTATGCCATGTCGACATTTTCCTGCACCGAATTAGGTGCCAGAACTATCAAATGATAGTCTCCATTTCCGCCACCCTTTACAGCTTGCCAATAGTTATCCTGCCCTGCAGAAATGAATCCGTCACCGATTCCGAATCTCTGTACGCATGCAGCAACAGCAGGAACTCCCGCAGATACCCAGTAAGCAATTCCTTCCTGATATAGTGAAAATCCAGGTCCTGATGTCGATGTTAGTGCACGGCAACCAATCGCACGTGCTGCAAATGTCATATTTACACTGGCAATTTCAGATTCTCCCTGAACAAAGGTTCCTCCAACTTCCTTCTGTCTCCATGACATCCACTCCAGAATTTCTGACTGAGGTGTTATCGGATATCCGGCATAAAATCGGCATCCACCTCTGATAGCACCTTCTGCAAGGGCCTCATTACCTTTCATGATTCTTTTTTCCATAATCATACGCTCCTTACATCTACCAACTTCTACAAAATCTCATAAACAAGGTCCGGACACATAGCATAACAGCAACCGCATTTAATGCACTTATCCTGATCGACAGCTACGGTAATAACACCCCTGTCATTAGTTCTACCGGACAAGCTCAGTGCTCCTTGTTTGCAATTAGCTATACAAAGATAGCAACCCTTACACCGTTCCTCTCTTACTCTTACCTTTTCCATAAACAATCGTCCTTTCAACATCTCAATATGATTTAACATATGTTGTTCTATTTGTTAGAACATTGTTCCGCTTATTAGAATTATAACATTCTTATTCATATTCGTCAAATATCTATCTGAATTATTTACAAACTTGTTTTTTTATGTTATTTTTATCTAAAATAGAACGATGTTCCATTTCAGCTTTTTATGTCGTTTACATACTTTAAGGAGAATATAATATGAAAATTCACCGAACTAGAGCGTCCGAACCTAAGAAACCAAGCCTTGGAATAGCTCTTATTCCAATTGTATGTGTTTTTACTTTTCTTATGCTCGCCCTTCTTAAATACGAGATTGATATTCAGATACCTCTGATTGCAGCATCAGTTATTGCCGCATTTATTTCATCTGTTGTACTTAAGAACAAATGGGAAGATATTGAGCGAGGTATGATAAGTTCAATTACAAACGCTATGCAAGCCATACTGATTGCATGTCTTATCGGTCTCATAATAGGATCTTGGATTGCCGGCGGAATTGTTCCAAGTTTGATTTACTACGGTCTTAAGATTATTTCTCCAAGATTTTTTCTTGTTTCATGCTTGCTTGTATGTTCAATAGTCGGAGTTTCAACCGGAAGTTCATGGACAACCGCGGGCACACTTGGTGTAGCGATGGTTGGTATTGGAATAAGCATAGGCATTCCTCCTGCTGTTACCGCAGGTTGCGTTGTATCCGGAGCAGTATTCGGTGATAAGATGTCTCCATTCTCAGATACAACAAATCTTGCTCCTGCTGTAGCCGGTACAACATTATTTGCTCATATAAGGCATATGGTATACACAACTGGTGTAAGTTACATCATTGCTTTGATTGCATACTTCTTGCTTAATTTCAGATTTATTTCATCTTCAAAGGGAAGTAATAAGAATATTGTCAATGTTTCAAGTGCATTAAAAGATAATTTCACGATATCGCCTTTGCTTCTACTTCCGGTTCTTTTCATGTTTCTCATGATATACTTTAAGCTTCCCGCAATACCGGGGCTAATCGCAAGTATACTCTTTGGTGTTATATGTTCCGTAGCTGTTCAAGGTGATTCAATTGTCCAAATAGGAACTTATCTAAGTTACGGATATACCATGGAAAGTTCCAATCAGATGCTTAATGATCTGCTTTCAAAGGGAGGCCTTCAGAATATGATGTGGACTGTATCATTAATACTCTGTTCTCTCGTATTTGGTGGAATAATGCATCAGTCCGGAATGCTACAAACTATCGCAGAAGCCATTCTCAAGATGGCAAAGAAGAACAGTTCCCTAATCTGTGCCACCGGTTTTACAGCATTTTTCGTAAATCTCATATGCGGGGAGCAGTATTTATCTCTTTTGATAACGGGTAACATGTATGCTGATGAATATAAGAAGCGAGATCTTGCACCGCAAAATTTGTCTAGAACTCTTGAGGATTTCGGAACCATCTCGTCATCATTAATTCCATGGACGACTTGTGCTGTTGCTATAAGCTCATACCTAGGAGTATCTACTATAAGCTACCTTCCATATGCTTTCTTCAATCTTGTTAATCCGCTTGTCGCAATTATATTTGCCATCACAGGATTTACAATAAGAAAAATTGAAGATGTATCTCCTGAAGATATAATTTGGTAATATGTAAATTTAGTAAAAGCGAGCATCTTTAATATTAAAGATGCTCGCTTTTTATATAGAGATAAATTGATGATTAAGTAATTTTACACATCAGATGTTTTTGGCTTATTCTTCTTGCTCATTCTTATTATCGCAATAGCTGCGAGTATTCCGATAGCGAGAACAATTATCTGATATATGAATATGTAGTCAAACGCACGTTTTCCCAATGTATCAAGCCAGTATCCGAATAAGGTAAACTGGAACAGATCCGGAGAGAATCCGAGTGCTGCTGCTACACCTATAGTCGATGCACTTAACTCTCTAGGTACACCTGCTTCAGTCAATGTTGCGTAATATGCACCACGACCTATATATACGAAGAATGATAATGCTAGAGTTATCACAATTACTGTAGTGACCGTAATGCTTTTCTTTGGCAAAAGCATGAACACAAGTCCTGCAATTCCTATTATATATACGACTATCAGTACCTTTGATGGAGACCTTAGCTTATCTGTTATTATTCCTCCAACAGGTGCTCCAACGATCTGCATACCGTACTGCCTTGCAATTGCTGCCCAACCGGTAAACGTTACAGTAATTCCCATTACCTGTGTAAAATACGGTGTAAAATATGTAAGTGTCGTCATGAATGAATATACTGCAAAAATGCTTATTGCAACAAGCCATGTTGCAGGCTGTTTTGCTATCTTACCGAAATCCTTGAAGAAGTTTGACGTTTCTTCATGTTCTTCCTCGATCACTTCAACAGGCTTGATTTCTTCTTTGACTTTCTTTTTTGCTGGGTTATCAAGAACAATTATTATAACAATAGTCAATATGAATGAAATAACTGCATTACATATGACTGCTGCCCTTATTCCCCCGACATTTGTTGCAAATTTTGTAAAAGCAAACATCATTGCTGAGCTTATAAGTATGTTTGATATTCCTATTGATGTTTCGTTAAATCCGAATATTTTACCCTGATCCTCATCTTTTGCAAGCTCTCTAACTATCTTGATGTGTGCCGGATAATTAAAGAATAGACTTGCTATTGCAAATCCAATCCACATTACAATAGCGAATCCGTATGTCGGATGCAGAAGAAAAAGGATTCCAAATACTCCATTTAGAAATACAGATAGCACATATATAATCTTGTAATTAAATCTATCTGCAAGCCATCCGCCCACAGGAGCACCGAATACGTTACCGAATCCATAAATTGTAAGAAGTAGTCCAAGTTCAGTATTTGTCCCACCTATAAATTCCTTGAAAGGATCATACCATGTGTACTGAAGGAACGGCACGAGGTACACAACTGCCCAACATGCTCCAAGCACCAACATAGTAATTACCAACTTGAGTTTTTGTTTCATAAAAATCTCCTCAATATTATTAACTTTCCATTACCTTAGTTTTAGTTATTACCTTTAATGCTATTTGATGTGCTTTTTGAATACTTCTCCGAGAATCTTTATTCCCTTCTCTATCTGTTCCTCTGTTACAAGTGTAAAGTTCATTCTCACGGTATTCTTAACGCCTTCATGTGCAAAGAATGATTCTCCAGGTATATATGCAACTCCTGCATCTACCGCATCATCGAGTATCTTGTCACTATCAAGTCCTTCAGGGAGTTCAAGCCATAAGAACATTCCGCCTTCAGGTCGTGTGAACTTAATTTCCTTAGGGAAATTTTCTTCGATCATCTTTACCATGAGATCAGCCCTCTTCTTATATGTCTCCTGAATATGTTTAATATGTGCATCCATATCGAACATATTCATATAATATGCAGCTATCATCTGTGTAAGTTCAGGGCTTTGAAGATCGTTTGTCTCTTTTAATGCCTCAACAGTCGAAGCAACCTCAGGGGATGCACATACCCACGCGATACGCATTCCAGGACTAAGAACCTTTGACAGTGAGCCAAGATATACTACCTGTCCTTTTTTGTCCATAGAAATGAGATCAGGTAATGGTTCATTTCTGAATCGAATCTCTCCATATGGGTTATCTTCCACTACCACTACATCATATTTTGATACCACTTCCATGAAACGTTTCCTTCTTTCGAGCGTCCAAGCCTTACCTGTAGGATTTTGGAAATTAGGAATTACATAAAGCATCTTAGCACGTGGATTTTCTTTAAGAACCTTTTCTAGGTGTTCGATTACAATTCCGTCATCATCCGTATCTACTCCAGCAAATTCCGCACCGTAAGGTCTAAATGCATTGATTGCTCCAAGGTAACTAGGATTCTCTGTGATTACAACATCTCCTTCATCAATAAACATAAGCCCCGCAAGGCCGAGTCCTTGCTGTGAACCGGAAAGGATACAGATATTATCTCTCGTGCAGTCTTTAACGCCTTCTTTTTCAATCATTCTCTTCACTAATAGCTGAAGTAAAGGTTCATACCCCTTTGTCAATCCGTAGGAAAAGGCTTTCTGCCCTTCTTTTTCGAACATCTCTTCCGTTGCTTTTCTCAGATCATCAATCGGATAAAGATTTGGATCTGGTAGACCTGCCGCGAATGAAATAATGTTCTGTTTTCCTACAATTCGCTTTTGAACTGCACGAATACCGGACTCTTTAATGCGACTCATTCGAATAGAAAAAACCATTTCATACCTCCTTATATATAATTGCTAATTTAATTATTCTTTATTATATTTATTAATAAATTTTTGCTTCTTCTTCTCCTCTTAGCACTCTAAGTGAACCAAGTGCAAGTGCAACCATCTCAAACTCTCCTGCTACAACTTCTGTAGGAGCTATTGATTTATTCAATCTGGCAACTTCCTCTGTAACATATTTTGAGTGTGCAATTCCTCCTGTTATTATTATTCTGTCGACCTTGTCATCAAGTGCAGGAATGTAAGAGGCGATTTCACGTGCAACAAAGTAAATAAATGCATCATATATCAGCTTTGCTTTCTCATCTCCAGATTCGATTCTCTTCTCGATTTCTATTAGATCCTTTGTTCCAAGATAGTCATACATACCTCCTATGCTGCTTACCTTAGATACCATTTCATCATGTGTGTACTTGCCTGAATAGCATAGCTCTATCAAAGGATATGTAGGAAGTCCACCGCTTCTTTCTGGTGAGAATGGTCCATTAGTCCTTCCTCCGCTTCCATCAACCATCTTTCCGTGGTTATGTGCTACAATCGAAATTCCTGATCCTAGATGTGCAACTATAAAGCAGCAATCTTCA
>CABTXQ010000003.1 GCA_902488835.1 uncultured Ileibacterium sp. | reverse complement strand
CGAGAACACGAGAAGTATTTAGAGCAGGTGGACAGAAAAAACCACCTGCTTTTCTTTTCATCTTTGGATCATGATGGACATTTTATAGATAAAATCACTGATGAGACGGTTGCACTTTTGTCACATAAATGATAAAGATGGAATAAATCTGAATGAGTAAAGTCCAAGCCTATTTAAAGACTTGGACTTTGTTTATTACCATATCAGTTCACATGATCTTATTTTATCTTACTATTTTTGGCTTTTTTTCTAATAATATATATACCTGATATGGCTAGTGTGCAAAGAGAAATATAGGCATAAACCATCGTACTATCTCCAGTATTTGGTGAAGTTATGCTGTCTTTTTCTTTTGGCTTACCCGGTTCGCCACCAGAGTTTTGGCTTTCTGAACCTTTTTCAAAATCCCACATACCTATGAAGTGAAGATCTGCTTTGTTTATAGTATCCTTTTCTTTATCATATCCCTTGAATACCCATGTACCATCAGCTACTTTGACTTTTTTTGAAGCTGGTTGCATTGGGCTTAAAGTTAGTCCATCTCTATATTCAGCATCATCTATAGGAAGTAATTGCATAACCTCTTGAGGAAGTGGCATACTAGCCTTTGCTGATTTGAACTCATATGTCACCCTATAATTTGCTTCTTTTTTATTTGTAACAAGCACTTTAAGCGCTTTGTATCCTACTGTAACATTAGTATTTTTATCAACTACCTTATATCCTTCTGGAGCATTTGTTTCTTCAAATTGGTAGTAGCCTGTATCAAGACTTAATTTAATTACTTTATCATCCTTTGTTAATTTACCATCTTTATTTGTAATTAAATCTTTTAATTCCACACCTTCTTTATTACTTGCTATTCCTTGCCTTTTCCCATCTTGATCTAGCTTATATATATTGAATTTTGCACCGGACAATGGCTTATTTTCCATTGGATTGCCTTCACTATCAGCCTCTACCTTAGTAAATGATACCGGCGGTACTGTTACAGTAGCACCTATAGTTCCCGGTTCTACGACAACATCTATAGGATTATTTGGTGAACCATTATCATCTTTTTTATTCTTTTCATAGTCGATAGGAGTGCAAGTTTCATCTTCTTCGTTGCAATTAGGAATTTCTTGAGCATAGAAAGTCGCAAAATTCCTGTGCATTGGTCTTCCCTTAGAGTCTAATTTTGGCGATGGATTTTTAATTTCCATTCGATATACTAATGTCAACCAGCCACCCTTATCAAAATAGTTGCTCTTGTAGTCAGAGATTGTAACCTTAAATCCCTTTCCAACCTTTTTGTAAAGCCCACCATTGTCTTTAATCAACTGTTCTTCTTCAGGTGTAAGTTTTTCTCCTGCTAATTTTTCAAAGAGTATATTCTTAGGTACAGTTGCTGTTGCTGCACTATCTATAACGTTTCCTGGCACATCATCCCTATGGAATTGTAGTGTCTTTTCTTCCCAAGCTGAAACCCTAAAGTCTCTATCACTCGCAGGTTCCTCTGTCAAGAAATACACATCATATACCTTTATCTTACTTCCCGTTGAATCTGTTGCTTCATTTTTTATATTGCTTTTGTCACTATCCAGTAGGGTTTTACCAAAAGGAGAAACATGACCATCGTAGATTCCCAAATTACCTTCAAATCCAAGATTAACATCTGGTAAATCATATATTACATATTCATTTGGAGAACGAAGCTTTGTACTTATATTAATATTAAAGTGAAAATTTCCATCGCCTAGCTCTCCTTCTTGCTCATATGTACCAGACGTCTTATAGAATTCTTGGTCTTTTTCCTTAAGTTCAGGTTTTTTAACTGTAAACTCAAAAACCTTATCAGGGACATCCTTTCCATTTATTTGTAACTTATATTGGAAATTAGTTTCTTCCTCGCCTGGATGATTTTGGAAATAGTCAAAAATAGAGTCATTCTTCAATTGGAATGGTAACTCTAAAAGAGCTTCAAACTCTTCGCTTCCACCCTTAAATGTAAGGTCTACACCTCTTCTTCCTTTCATATCCAAGCTAGCAACCTTAAAAGGAGGATTTTTAGTACCGTCGACTAATTCAGTCTTCTGAGATATCTTATACTCCATATTGATGAAACTTTTAGATGCATCAACAGGTACGAGCTTAATAGAAAGCTTTTCTCCTTCAGCTATTGGGCGGCCTAGTATATCTTGATTATAAGCCAATTTAATTTTGAAAACTGATGAAGCCCATTCAACAGCCGGCTTGCCAAAGCGATCAACATCTTTGCTAATCATTTGAACATCTTTAATTACCTTAGATATGTCTTCACTTTTTCCAGCACCGCCCGCTTGTTCTTCTCCGAATCCATTTAAGGGGGTCGATGATAATGTCAATACCATTATGAAAACAAATAAAAGTCTTAATTTACCTTTCATACTTCCTCCATGTTAATTTTGATACAGTTCAAGCAATTATTTTCGAATGCATTATATCACGATTAAAGAAATTAAAGCAATTTAATCAACATATTCCTTCGTATTCTGTACTATAATGATCGAATAAGATTAGCGATTGTCTAATGATATTATATAAGGATAACGTTAATCCCAGGGGTCCGAAGGGTACGATATACTTTTAGAAAAATATTGTATGCATGGATAGAGAATCCAAGTTATTTGGAGAGAACATTGAGCATCCGACGGATGTTATCTCTAAGTATGATATAATACCTGACTAGCTGATATGCGGATTGATTTGGTTTTGAAAGTGCTCTTGGAGCATGACATGAAACCGGAGAACATGGATGCAGCAATAGGAAGAGGTGGGATGCTCCTTGATACTTTTATATATCAGATGGCAAAGGACATTGCGGACATGTCATCCGTTATGTATATGGACGTTGACTACATAATCTTGACTGGAGGTATTGCTTACTTTGAATGTGTAGTGAATGGTATAAAAGGTCGTATTGGTAAAATTGCACCGGTTGAAGTTGTTCCGGGCGAAGATGAGATGACTGCTCTTTGCAATGGAGCACTTAGAATGCTGCGTGGAAAAGAAATACCGAGAGAATACTCCTTGTGTAATAACTGTTAGTTGGAAATAATTATTTTTGTATTGGAGGCGAACGATGAAAAAGAAGATTAGTCTATTTTCTGCGACATGTATGGCAATCGGAACGATTGTGGGTGCAGGTGTTTTTGGTACGATTCCTTCTGCCGCAAGTATGGTCGGAAATGGAATTGAATGGGCGTATATTATCGCTTTGTTGAGCATTATTCTATGTTATCTCCCTCAGCTGGTAACCATTTCAGTGTTGCCGGCACCATTTACCGTGTACATGCACTCTACACGCATGGTAAGTCCTGTAATTGGTTATATTCAGGTCATATACGGTTTCAACTATGTATTTATTTTGGCCGCGATAACAAGAACTTTTGCTCAGTATGCTGCGGTGTATATTCCGATTGATCAGAGAATTCTAGGAATTATGGCATTGCTAATCTTTGCATTTATTACCGGGCGTGGGGTTGAGACTAATACAAGGGTACAGAACTTTATGGTGGTTTGCTTATTCATATCGCTGGCTATGTACATAGTGTTGGGTATGCCGCATCTGGACGGAAATCTAGTTTCCATTGGTTCTGTTGCAGCTCCTAAGAATATGTCAATTGTTGCACTTGGCTCTGCAGTCGCACTCCTTAGTTCGAGCTTGCAAGGAGGTATAAGCATTGCCTTTTACCCAGATGAGATTAAGAATCCCGGAAGAAATGTTCCGCTCGGTTTCATCCTCTCCACCGGAATCTGCTGTTTTACTTTCATGCTTGTAAGTATAATTACTATCGGAGTTATTCCATTAGATCAAGTTGATTCTTTACTGGATGTTGCGAAACTAGTACTTACCAAACCTCAGTATCACTTCTTCATTTGTGCAGGTGCTATTTTTGCCACACTGTCATCGCTCAATGGCGTCTTTGTTGCAGGAGGTCATGTGGGAAGCGCGGTAGCAGAAGATAAGGTTGTTACAGATTGGTTTGGGAAACTTAACAAAAATCATGTTCCATCTAACACGGTATGGTTGCTGGCAATCGTTTCTGCAGTTTTGGTTGGATTTGGATTTAACATTGGAACGCTATTGACCGCTTATTCGCTATTGAATTTATTCTGTCTGCTGGTTCTATTTATTCCGGCAAATAAGGTGCACAAGCTGTATCCGCATACTTTTAAGCATGCAAGCTTCACTATGAACCCTAGGATTACAATGGTGATGAGTATATTTGGTGTAGTATTCTGCATCTGGCAAATTATTTCGACTTGTATAACGTTGAATAGAGGTATGATTATAACCATCATTGTATGGTATGTCGCATGGTACGCATTCTATTTCTATCGAAGAGCTTCTCTCAAGAAGAAAGGCTTTGATTTGAACAAACAGATGTCTGAACCATATGCTAGCTGGGTTGAAACAGAAGCTAAATATGCAGCACAGGACGCAAAGGAGGAATAATTATGAGTGAGGAAAGCGGATGCACCTATCCCAGAAATGAAATTATGGGGTGGAATCGATTACTATGAAGAATACACAAGGGCGAAATTCCCGGGAGAGAGAATGTGGCCTAAAGAAATATGGGAACGTGGGGAGAAGGATTCGGAATTTAAGAAAGCTATGACTGCTGCTGATACCAAATGGATGGGTAATCGCTGCCCATACTTCAGAAGGAACCATAAGAAAAGTGCGAATTTCATACAAAAGAATAAATGATAGAACATTCAGTAGCAAGGTAACAAAAGTAATAAAGAAAAAAGATGCCGATAGATTTTCAATAAGTAATTTATCATTCCTTTGCCCAAAACGTATGGAAAACAAAGCATGGACTTTATTACAGGACCCTTTGTTAGATCAAATTGCATATAATGCCTCCAAAATGCAATTTATAAACTATAATTTAGAAATAATTCATCAATATAACCTTGTATATTGAAAAGTGACACAGTGTCATTTATAATAACAATTAAGTGACATAGTGTCATTTTTTGTGATTTATAAGATTTATAAGATGAAAGTCGAGGTCAACTATGCCAAGTGATACTTTTTACAATTTGAAAGATGATAAAAAAAATAGAATTATAAGTTCTCTTAGAAAAACCTTTGCTTCAAAAACCATTTTTGAAGCAAGCGTAAAGGAGATCGTTACGGATCTAAATATTTCAAGAGGAAGCTTCTACCAATACTTCGATGATATTGAGGATGCTTATTTTATGATTCTTGATATGGAGACAGTAGATATTCATCATCTTTTTCTATACATTCTCAGAAATAATGATTTTGCATTAATTGAGTCGCTCGAAATCTATGCTAAAGAACTCAGTGAGATTTTATTTGAAAAGGAAAACTACAATATATATAAGAACAGATTTCTTCATTGGAATTGGCATCTCGAAAAGAATTGGCAAAAGTATAAGAAGGAAAATTCAAAGATTATTGATTTCAATGATGAAAGATTTGATAACGATGAAGTAACACACTTCATTAAGTCAGTTGTTCATGACCTTATAGAAAGAAATTATGTGAATGGATGGAGTCGTGAGGAATTTATAGAAAAATTTGGGAACTATATAGCGTGGATAAAAGGAGGAGTAAAATGGGATTAATAGAGAGTTTGTTCGATATCACATATTTAATGCTCGTAATCGGGCTTGGGGTAAGATTGCTTCTTATAAAGGATAAGAATGCAAGATTATTCGGCATCATGGCGGTTATACTAGGTGTAGGAGATGCATTTCACCTGTTACCAAGGGTTATATCACATTTGAGTCCGGGAGGTTTTGCCGCTCATGCACTCGCTCTTTCATATGGAAAGATGGTAACCGGAATAACAATGACCATATTTTACCTGCTTTTCTATTTTTATTACAGAGAAATTTCAAAGGATAAAGATGATAAGAAAAAATGGATAATAATAGCACTTTCTGCCGTAAGAATTGTGTTGGTCCTTCTTCCACAAAATAGCTGGTCAACGGGAGGAAACTACAACATGGGCATAATAAGGAATATACCATTTTTAATAATGGGAATACTTTTGATGCTGTGGACCGGTAGAAAAAAAGATCTAGAAGGACTTAAGAATATGAGTCTAATGATATTCTTGAGTTTTTTATTTTATGTTCCAGTCGTTCTTTTCTCAGACAAGATACCTGCAATTGGAGCTCTTATGATGCCAAAAACAGTTGCCTACGTGTTTATTATCTTGGGAGGTTTCAAGCATTTTATTAAAGACTTCGGCAAAGAGAATATATTAGATATGTCGATAACATATGCTGTAATGGGACTTTTGGGCGGAGTTTTCTATAGGGAGTTTACAAAGTACTATAGATTTGAAGAGGATACTCATCTTGGAAAGCTCCACGTTCACACGCTTGTACTTGGCCTAGTTATAACAATGATAGTATATATTCTAGTTAAAAATATTGAAGATGTCAGGATATATAATCTCAAAAAACCGTTATATATCTATAACTTTGGGCTAGTGTTTACCATAGGAAACATGATGCTTATCGGAATCTATGAAGTAGTTTCGGAAGGAACTGAAAGTGTAAATATCATGGCGATGGAAGGAATATCCGGTATAGGTCATATTTTTCTCGGAGTAGGGCTTATATATGCCATGATTGTAGTTAAGAATCTCCTATTAAGTGATAAGACTCGATAGCTTGGGTATATTTTTTGATATTGATTATAAAATACGTTATAATAGACGGGTATTATTTTTTATAAGTTGTTTCGAAATGAAAGTTAAAATGGTTTTGAGAAAGGAATTTTTATGGACGATAAAGAATTCAAACCCTTTGTTCCGGCGGACAAGATAATGCCGGAATTTACAGCAACCTCAATCATTTTAGGTATCATTCTCGCCATCATATTCGGTGGTGCAAATGCATACCTTGGACTGAGAGTTGGTATGACAGTTTCAGCTTCAATTCCTGCCGCAGTAATTTCGATGGGAGTTATTCGCGTCATTATGAAAAAAGATTCTATACTTGAGAACAACATGGTTCAGACCATAGGTTCTGCAGGTGAATCTCTTGCAGCAGGAGCTATCTTTACTCTTCCTGCAGTATTCATGTGGGCAGCTGAGGGAGCCGGTACACCTCCGGGATATCTTACAATCGCACTTGTCTGTATAAGCGGAGGACTACTCGGAATAGTTTTCATGGTGCCACTTAGAAGTGCTTTGATTGTTAAAGAACACGGCAATCTTCCATATCCGGAAGGTATGGCTTGCGCAGAAGTCTTGGTAGCCGGAGAAGAAGGAGGAGCAGACGCTGCAACAGTATTCAAAGGACTTGGAATTGCAGCCTTATATAAGTTCATTGCCGATGGAGTTAAGCTGTTCCCAAGCGAAGCCGATTGGGCATTTAAGAAATATGACGGTTCCGGAATAGGTGTTGACGTTCTCCCTGCACTTGCAGGAGTTGGATACATATGCGGACCTATAATTTCTTCATATATGATAGCAGGTGCTATTATGGCATGGTTCATCATAATGCCTACGATTAAGGCTTTTGGTGGAGACATGGTCATGTTCCCTTCAACAGATCCAATAAGCAGCATGGATACATGGGGACTGTGGGGTAATTATGTAAGATATATAGGAGCGGGAGCAGTAGCTGCCGGCGGTATAATGTCGCTTATCGGTTCGCTTCCTCTTATTATAAGGACATTCAAGGATAGCATTAAGAGCATGGGCGATAAGGACGGTGCGGTAGCAATCAATCGTCAGAACAAGGATCTTGATGCAAAATATCTTATAATAATGCTTGCAGTAGTAATTGCAATTCTTGTCTTAACACCAAGCATTCCATTTGGATTTGGAAGTGCGGTTATGATTATCTTATTTGGATTCTTCTTTGCAACAGTATCATCAAGGATGGTAGGAATTGTAGGAAGTTCCAACAACCCTGTATCAGGAATGGCAATTGCCACACTTATTATATCAACACTTTTACTCAAGATGAGCGGTGCTACAGGTACTAAGGGCATGGTTACAGCAATCATGATAGGTACAGTAATATGTATCGTTGCAGCTATGGCTGGAGATATGTCACAAGACCTTAAGACCGGATACATAGTTGGAGCAAGCCCATACAAGCAGCAGATAGGTGAGCTTATTGGTACGCTAGCTTCAGGTCTTGCTATCGCAGGCGTGCTTTACCTTCTCAATGCAGCATGGGGATATGGTGGCAAAGAACTTCCTGCACCACAGGCGATGCTGATGAAGATGGTAATAGAAGGCGTTATGAATGCAAATCTTCCTTGGGTACTTGTATTTATAGGAGTGTTCTTTGCAATAATTATCAAAATCTTGAGAATCCCTGTACTTCCGGTTGCAATAGGATTATATCTTCCAATTCACCTATCTGTACCTCTAATGATAGGAGGATTTGTAAAACTATTTGTTCAAAAGAGGAAGTTCAATACAGAGAAAGAAAGAGAAATGGCGATAAGCAATGGAGTACTATATTCATCAGGAATGATTGCCGGCGAAGGAATTGTTGGTATTCTACTTGCAGTGTTCGCAATTATCAAGGTATCTGGTGGAAAAACGCTAGGAGAAGCAATTGATATATCGGGAAGCTTCAGCCTTGGGAATATTGGATCACTTATATTCTTTGCGGCATTAATCGCAACACTTCTAAGAGTATGTCTAAAGAAGAATACAAAGACTGCAAAATACGATGAGTAGAAAAAGAGAAATAAAAGAAGCAAATTATCTTGAAAAGGTCCCTGCAATTCGTGGGGACCTTGAATGGATGGAAAATAACGGACTTGTTACCGTAGTGCAGAAGAATACGGGTATATATAACAGAATAGCACAGAAATTTTTTAAAACTCCAAAAGAGAGCAATATTGATCTCGATGAAACTGGGAGTTTTATTTGGCTATGTATGGATGGCGAGCGTAATCTGATCGAAATCGGAGAAATGCTTAAGGAGAGATTTGGCGAAAAAGCAGAGCCTCTTTATCCGAGGCTTATTAAATTCGTGCAGATTCTATCGGAAGTTAAATATATAGAATTTAGGTGAGACTAATATGAATCATACTCTAATTTTAATAATAGCGGTACTGATGTTTGCATTCATAACGTCCGCTCTATACATAATTGGTTTGAGAAAAAAGATGACGGAGAATGAACGGCTTAAAGATATGCTCCTCAATAATGCGGCACTAAAAGTAACCAAATATCTCAAAGATCACGAAACGGTAACAGAAGATGGTATAGGCTATCTTATAAAGGAAGTGAAAGCAAGGGAATTCCATTCCAAGAAAACTGCAGTCATAAGGGATGGCAAAGATTTTCAAAAAGAACTTATAGACTATATGCTTAGAAGAAATTACATAACAAGGACTGCAGTTAAGGGTAAAACCTATTACAAGCTTTCGGAAAAGGAGAATTAGGATGGGAGAGAAATTAAGAATAGAGCCACGTGAGGTCTTCGATTTTTTTGAAAAAATAGCATCGATTCCACACGGTTCATTTAATACGAAAGAGATCAGCGATTACCTAGTTAGCTTTGCAAAAGAAAGAGGTCTTGAATATTTTCAGGACGATGCAAATAATGTAATAATAAATAAGCCTGCAACACCGGGATATGAGAAAAGCGAACCTATAATGATTCAGGGTCATATAGATATGGTGTGTGAACAGGTACCTGGAAGTGGTATAGATATGACCAAGGATGCTCTTGAACTTTATGTAGATGGAGACATGTTACGTGCAAAAGATACGACCCTTGGTGGAGATGACGGAATTGCAGTAGCAATGGCACTTGCGGTCCTAGATTCAGATAAATATAAACATCCTGAATTAAACTGTATATTTACATCTGATGAGGAAGTTGGGCTAATAGGAGCATTTGCAATAGATGTATCCAATATTCGTGCAAGAAAGATGATTAACATCGACTCTGAAGAAGAGGGCGTTATAACTGTAAGCTGTGCAGGTGGAGTATCTGCAAAGGCGATTATTCCTATCGTTAGGGAAGATGCCGAGGGATTAGGTGTAAACCTTACTATAGATGGACTGCTTGGCGGGCATTCAGGAATTGAGATTATTAAGGAACACGGTAATGCAAATGTTCTCATGGGAAGAGTCTTATACGAGCTTTCAAAGGAAGCAGATTATAAGCTTATTAGTGTAGATGGAGGAAATAAGGACAATGCAATTTGCAAGAAAACAGATGCAAAAATTCTTATTTCAAAGGCAGACGAAAATAAGTTAATTAAAGAGGTTGAAAGAATAGAGGCTAGGATAGCCCACGAATTAAAGACTGTAGATCCTTCGTTTACGATCAAATGCGAGTCATCAGATATAGCAAAAGCAAAGGTCTATAGCAATCAAAGCCTTAAGAAATTAATAACCTGGCTTATGAACACACCTTATGGAGTTCAGAATATGAGTAAGGAGATCGAAGGTCTTGTAGAGACGAGCTTAAATCTCGGATCCTTAAAGACTTTGGAAGACTCATTTACGGCACTTCATTCAATTAGAAGTTCAGTTAACACGAGAAAAGAAAGTATTTGCGATAAACTTGATAATCTTGTAGAAATGCTCGGTGGAAAAATTGAATATTCAGGAGCATATCCGGGGTGGGAATATAGGACAGACTCACCTCTTCGTGACACCTGTATTAAGGTATATAAAGAGCAATATGGCGAAGAACCTAGGGTAGAAGCAATTCATGCAGGACTCGAGTGTGGTCTATTTGCCGGAAAGATGAATGATGGTAAATTTGATGCGGTATCAATAGGACCTGATATGAAGGGCGTACATACAACAGATGAGAGCCTTTCAATTCCATCTGTTGGAAGAACATGGAAATACCTTCTTGGGATACTTGAAGCTAGTAAATAAAAATAGGGGATCAGATTATGCTAAAAACAGGATTGAAAAATATTAAAAAAATAAAAGTGGATAAGACCAATACAGCAGCTGCAGTAGGAAGTGGAGGACTTGAAGTCTTCTCAACTCCTGATATGATTGCCCTTATGGAAGGAACTTGCAAGGCTATTGCTGATGACCACCTTGAAGAAGGCAAGGGAACAGTTGGAATTTCAATTTCGACAGACCATAAGGCAGCAACTCCTATTGGAATGGAAGTGACCTGTGAAGCAGAACTTGTTGAAATTGACAGATCAAGACTTGTGTTCAAAGTAAAATGCAGGGATGAACTTGATGACATATCAGAAGGTGAACATCAGAGGTTCATAGTAGATAATGAAAAATTCCTCGCCAATGTAAATAAAAAGGCAGCAAAAGTAAAGTAAATCAAGGAAGAATCATAGATCAAGTTCAAGAGCATAACTTACGGCAGATAGGGCATATAAAGGTGCGGTCTCTGCACGCATTATTCTAGGACCGAGACCTGCACATATTCCGCCCTTTGAATTGAAGAGAGCTATTTCTTTTTCGCTAAGTCCCCCTTCCGGACCAAATACGAATAAGAGGCTCTCTTCTCGTTTTATATCTCTTAAAGTACGAGAAAGTGCGGAAGACTCCCCTTCCATTGCTGACTCCTCATATGCGACGATTACTCTATCAAACTTCTCAAAGATTTGAACAAAGCTAGTCTTATCTTTGAAGAGCATAAGTTCAGGAATATAATTTCTTCTGCTCTGTTCAGCTGCACCCTGAACCACTTTTTCAAGTTTTAACTGCAGTTTATCAATTTTTTTATTATCCCACCTAACTACTGATCTATCAGCAGGGAAACCATATATTTGGGAAGCTCCAAGCTCTGTTGCTTTTTGCGAAATAAAAGATAATTTATCTCCCTTGGGAAATCCTGAAGCGATTGCACACCTGATTGGAAGCTCGAAATTTTCATAGATGCTATCGATAACCTTGAATAATTTGGAATCTCTGTCTACAAGCTTTGATACATGCTTCATACCATCAGGTGTTACGAGAATGACTTCTTCACCTTCAGATAATCGCATAACATTGAAGATGTGATTAGCGGTATATTTATCATCTATAGTGATAAAATCTGACTCTATATTATTATCTATAAAATATTGCTGCATAATTTACCCCATTTATTTGTTGTACATTGCAAATTGAATTAAACATGCTATTAGAATATACTATATTTGTTTTTATTCAAAGTATAAGATACATTATTTTATTTATTAAAAATGAAGATTGAACTCAGTGAACATTTTACATATCAAAAATTAATAAGATTTACGCTACCATCTATCTTCATGATGATATTTACTTCAATTTATGGAGTTGTAGATGGATTTTTCGTGTCAAACTATGTCGGGGCCAATGCTTTTGCATCAGTCAACCTCATCATGCCTGTAATAATACTACTAAGTGCAGTCGGATTCATGGTTGGAACAGGCGGCAACGCACTTGTTTCGATGATTCTAGGGCAGCAGGATGAAAAGAGAGCATCAGAAGTTTTCTCAATGTTAATCTATATATTAATAATTGTTGGAATAATTGTATCTATAATAATGGCTATAATGATGCCTAGGGTTGCAAGACTGCTCGGAGCGACAGATGCTATGATGGGGGATGCAGTTCTATACGGAAGAATATCCATGGTATCACTCACTTTTTTCATGCTTCAGACTTCATTTCAAAGCCTTATGGTTACTGCAGCAAGACCTAATTTTGGATTATACATAACAATAATGGCAGGCGTAACGAATATGGTCTTAGACTTGGTATTCGTCGGCATACTCGGGCTAGGAGTTCCTGGAGCTGCCTGGGCCACGGTTTCGAGTGAGATCGTCGGTGGGGTTACGCCTTTTATATATTTCATCAGTCCGAATAAAAGCAAGCTTCACCTCGTGAAGACGAGATTCGAATATAAATCTATACTAAAGGTATTAAGCAACGGTGCATCCGAATTTATGACGATAATTTCATCGTCATTTGTAAATATGCTTTATAATATTCAGCTGATTAGAATAGTTGGAGAAAATGGAGTTGCTGCATTCGGAGTCATAATGTACATAAATTTCATATTCACAGGAATATTGTTTGGGTATGCATTCGGAAGCTCATCGATCGTCAGCTATCACTATGGGTCAGGGAACGAGAAGGAGTTACAAAATCTATTTTCGAAAAGCGTGAGAATAATCACAGTAGCATCGATAATCTCATTTTCCTTAGCACAGATTTTTGCTGTAACACTTGTTAGGATTTTCTTCGGATACAGCATGGAGCTTATGGAGATGACAGTAAGCGGATTTAGATTATTCTCATTTTCATATCTCATACTCGGATTTAACGGATATGCTTCATCACTATTTACGGCACTTAATAATGGAAGGGTTTCAGCTATAATTGCCTTCGGAAGGACACTCGTATTCCAATGCCTTTCGATCCTGATTTTGCCTAAAATATTTGGGCTTAATGGAGTGTTCTCTGCAGTAATTTCAGCGGAGCTTTTATCAGTTATAGTTTCAACGTATTTTATAAGAAAATATAGATATGAATACAAATACTACTTATGATATTTCTCCTTGAAACGTCGCCTAAGTTCTGCAAGATCCTTAGGCGCAGTGCCATCAGTCGATTTTATTACAACATCCTTTGAAAAATCTGCCATCCGCCTAGCTTCATCAGTCCTAAGATAGCTTAGGTCAAGCCCGTCACGAAGTCCAAGCCTCCAGCGGTCGAGAGCATCTGAATCCTTGAAAATATTATATATTAAAATTGCATTTTCTCTTTCTTTTTCATTATTAAAATAGTCGCTAATCTGTTTTATACCAAGTGCATCATTACGGTCATGATAAGCCATTGCGAAATATGTTCTCATGTCAAACGGAAGTGGCAGCATTCCAACTCCACTCTCACAGAATTCCTTGTAATAATCAGCAGCTCTCTTTCCGTGACCAACATCCGGTCCGTCGGCCTTACGTCTTGAATCATGAAATATTGAAGCCATTGCAAGAGCATCTTTTGAGCTGTCATCGAGGTCCATATTGTCTGAAATCAGCTCAGCAAAAAGAAGCACACGACCACAGTGTTTCTTAGTGTGAATTTCACTACCGAATTCAGAGAAAACGACACGTCTGTTCATGAAATTTTCCCACATAAGTATGGATGATCTAACATCTTCGCTTACATAGTCAGGTATTAAATAATTCAAATCCATTTAGATATTCTCCTTTTGAATCTGGTTATATTCTAGCATCTTGGAAGTTTTTTTCAAATCTTCACTCATAAAAAAATTATTGATGTATATTAAATATTGAACATTAAGAATTTTTCAGGAGGTAAAAATGACCAAAGTAGATATAATTTCGGGGTTTCTTGGTGCAGGTAAGACGACCCTCATAAGGAAACTCATAGAAGAAGGATATGGAGATAAGAAGATAATTATTATCGAAAATGAATTCGGAGAGATAGGTGTAGACACAGGGTTTCTTAAAGATACAGGGGTTATAATAAATGAGTTAACTGCAGGCTGCATATGCTGTACCATTGTCGGTGATTTTGAGAAAGCACTTTCCGAGGTAATGGACGAATATAAGCCTGATGTAATAGTAATAGAGCCTTCAGGAGTTGGTAAACTTTCAGATGTGATATCTGCAGTCAAGAGCCTGAATAACAAGGACATTCTATTAAACAGTTTTCCTGTGGTGGTTGATGCAAAAAAAGCCAAGAAATATCTTAAGAATTTCGGAGAATTCTTTGAGAATCAGGTAGAGAATGCAAGTGCAATCATTCTTTCTCACACATCAGGGCTTGATGAGGCTAAGATCGATGAAGTTGTAAAGATGCTAAGAAAGCTGAATCCCCGGGCTGCTATCGTAACAACAGATTGGGAAGAGCTTAAAGGAAAAGATATTATCGATGCAATGGAAGAGAGAAGAAGCCTTGACTACGTCATGGAAAAACTTCGTGAAGAGGAGTCAGAAGAACATCACCATGAGCATGATCATCAACACGAACACCACCATGAGCATCAACATGAACATCAACACGAACATCACCATGAGCATGATGAACACTGTGGCTGCGGACAAGACCATCATCACCACCATCACGGACATGATGCGGATGAGGTTTTCAGCACAGTTGGAATAGAGACAGCCAAAATCTTCAATCGCAAGCAGATTGAGGACATCCTTGAAGAGATAGAAGATGAAGAAAAATACGGGATGATAATAAGGGCAAAGGGAATACTTAAAGCTCTTGACGGCAAATGGATCCACTTTGATTACGTACCTGGAGAAGGAGACATAAGAGAGGGAACCTCTGAGGTAACAGGCATATTATGTGTAATAGGGACAGATCTTAAAGAAGATGCGATAAAGAAGCTTTTTGGAATGGAGGACTAAATTGCAGAATGGATTAAGGGATATTCCCGTATATCTTTTTACCGGATTTCTTGATTCGGGGAAGACGACTTTTATTCAAAGCGTTCTTGATACACCGGATGATAGCATGGAGAAGAAGACACTTCTCCTTGTTTGCGAAGATGGGGAGATCGAATATGATCCGTCAAGGTTTGCAAGTGAGAATATAATAATACAGATGGTGGAATCCGAGAAAGAGCTTACAGAAACGTTTCTTTCAAGCCTTGAAGCAAGGCATAATATAGATGACGTAATGATTGAATATAACGGTATGTGGTTGCTCGAGTCATTATTTAGAGCAATGCCTCCTAACTGGATAATTGCACAGGAAATATGCTTTATGGATGCTACTACTTTTGAAATGTATAATAAGAACATGAGACAGCAGACATTTGATAAGATGAAAACGCCCGACCTACTTGTGTTCAACAGATGTGTACGTGGAGAGTTTGACAAAAATGCATTTCATAAAGAGGTCAGAATAGCAAGTAGGAAGGTTCAGATTGCATATGAATACGGTCCTGATGATGTCGAGCCTGATATGATAGAGGATCCTCTGCCATATGACATGGATAAATCAATAATTGAGATTAAACCTGAATATTTCGCAGAATGGTATAGGGATATCAATGAGAATCCGATTAACTATGAAGGAAAAACTTTAATTATTACAGGAAGAGTGGCACTCGTGGATCAGATGCCACCTGGGCAGTTTGCCTTCGGAAGACACGTTATGACCTGCTGCATTGAGGATATACAGTTTGCAGGACTTGCAGCACATTGGAAAGAAGCAGAAAAATATAACGTCGGGGACTGGGTTGAGATCAAAGCGAAGATAAGGAATGAATATAACGATTCCTATCGTGAAGAAGGGCCTGTACTTCACTGCGCATATGTAAAAAGAACAAATCCCCTAGAGCCTGAAATTGCAACCTTTTAGGTACAGTATAAATGGTTCATTATAGTTGACTAAAACCTATATTGGGGGTAGAATTCATAATGTATAGTTGTAATATTTTATAAGCAAATTTAAAGTTTTATAAATAATTAAAAAGATTAGGAGCTATGCTATGAAAAATGTAAGCAAGATAAAGAAGGTTGGAATTACAGCAGCACTTACGACATCAATGGTCGGTTCACTTGTAGCAGGAACATATGCAGAGATGGGTAATGGTATAACACCTGCTCCTGCACCAAAAGATGGGAATGTTCAAGAGAATAACAGTGTAAAATCCGTCGATATAATTGAAGCGGAAAAAAACTTTGATTTAGCTAAAGAAGAACTGGAATCAAAGAAGAATGCTTATGATAATGCAAAAAAAGATCTAAAATATGATGAAAAACAGAGTGAAGTAGATAAGACGTCAGAAGCTCTTGCCAAATCTCAAGAAAAAATTAAAGATAAAGAAAAAGCTGTAGAAAAGGCAACCAGTGATCTTGAGAATGCAAAATCTGAACAGGAAAAGGCAAAAGACGCATATGATAAGGCTGTTGAAGAAAAGGATAAGGCAAAAAAGGCATATGATGACCTAGTTGCTGAAAATCCTGATGCAGCTAATACGATTGAGCAGGATAAGGAAAATTTAAAGAAAGCTGAAGCAGACCTCGCTGATAAGAAAGCTGCCCTTGAAGAGGCAAAAACCAAAGAGGCTGAGGCAAAGAAGCTAAAAGAAGAAAAAGAAGAAGAGGCCAATGCTGCTAATGGAGCACTGACAAAAGCTCAAGCTGATTTAGATGAAAAGACTGAAGCTAAGAACAAGGCAGAACAAGCATGAAAAGATGCAGAGGATAAACTCAATGCTTTGACAAGGGATAATCCTGAATATCAGAATGCTAAAGAGGCAGTAGAAGCAGCAAATACTGAGTTTAATGAGAAAAAAGAGGAACTTACAAAAGCAGAGCAAGATTATAATGCGGCGAAAGCTGATGCAGATGAAAAAGAGCAGGCTTATGAGGAATTAAAAAAACAGTCTGAATCAATAAGTGCTAAAAGAATAGAGCTTGAGAATACACTTAAAGAAGCTCAGAATAAGGTAACAGAGATAAATAAGGAACTCGAAGAAGCCAATTCGAAGAAAGAACAATTAAATTCAAAGAAAACAGAGGCAGACAACGCATTGACTAATGCAAAAAATAGTCTAAAAACAGCAGAGAAGAATGCAGAAGAAGCAAAAACTAAATTAATTGAAGCAAACAATGCTGTGGAAGAAGCAACTAAAGCATTGCAAGAAGCAGATGCTAATTTTGCCATTAGAAAAGGAAGAGGCACATTAGGATTCATAGAATGGGTTCTTGAAGAGAAAGATTCTACCCTAACTGAAGATCAAAAATATGATCTCAACAGAGCTAAAACTTTAATAGAAAATGCACTAAATGAAGATGTTTCATCTTGGGCTCCGGATTTGAAAAATGATGATGGCAATCCAATGACAGGATTGGAACCGACAAAGGGCAAGACGGCAGGACTAAATTACGAAAATGATGCAATTTCATACAATAATTTCAAGAAATCACTGACATTCCTTGATGAAACAGAGAAGTATATAAAAGAGTCGACTGATCCATATAGAAAAGCTTATGTTAGATACCTTAGAGAGAATAATCAAAGCCTTTTGACAAATGATGGTGTTGCATATACTAGCTTTACAGCTATAGTTGGTGCTCAAATAAATTCAAATAGAGATGGATTTTATCTAGGTCATAATCCTAAATGTTGGAATGAGGGCGGTCAAGCAGAAGTTTTACATTCTAGCGATAATGCTTTTGTATCGATAAATGATCCTAGATGGAGTTGGATATACGGAGAGAAGATATATTTTGATAAGGCTGCAAAAGAACTTGGAATAACCGATTTAGATAATTTAAGCTATGAAGATTTAAAGAAAATTGAAAATAAGGCTGCTACACTTGGTGTTATTGGGCACTATACATTTTTCTTATATTCAAACTCTGGCACAGTAATGGGATTCGGAAGAACTCAAGAAGACTCAAGTGAGGACTCTGAATTTTTCAAGACAAATTCTGTAGGGCAGTACAACTCGTCTGGAAGAGCCAAGTATACTTTTGCTGAAATGAAAGCACTGTTTGCTGAATATGAGGATTCTTTCAGCAAGAAACCTCTGGAAGACAAACTGCAAAATGCTAAAGATGCACAGAAAGCTGCAAAATCAAATAGTGATAATGCTAATACAGAAGTTACAAATGCAAAAGAAGCTGTTAAGAATTCTGAGAATGCATATAATAATGCATCTAAGGCATTGAGCGATCAGGAAAATCTAATAAATTCAATTGAAGAGGAGAAGAGTGAAGCAGTTGCGAATGAAAAGGCAGCATCGGACAATCTTAAGAAATTCAATGAAGATAATGCCAATATAATAGCAGAATTGGATGAAGCTAAAGTATTAGCAGATAAAGCAAGAGAAGATGCAGAAGCTAAAAAGAGCATAGTAGATTCTAAGATAAATGAAAAGAACGAAGCTGAGCAAAATCTCAAAAAGGCACAGGCTGACCTTGATGCAGTAAATGATGAGATAACTAAGGCTAGAAAAGCTGTAGAAGATGCACAAGAGGCATTAAATAAAGCAGAAACAGAAATGGAACAGGCTAAAAAGGCTAGAGATGATGCAAATACTAAGGCTAGCAATGCTGAACAGGAGAAAACAAAGGCTTTAAATGAACATCAGAAGGAACTTGATAATCTAAATGCGAAGACTAAAGAAGCAGAAAAAGCAGAAGCTGATAGAGATAATGCCAACAATAAGCTTAATGAAGATACCAAGAAATTTGAGGACTTGACAAAGGCATTAAACGATTACGAAGCAAAGCTTGAGGAAGAAAAAGCTGCAAAGACAAATCTTGATAATGCCGATAAGGCTGTAAAAGATAAAGAAGAAGCATTAGCTGCCGCTAATGAAGCTAAGACAAATGCAGAAGTTGAACTAAGCAAATCAAAAACTGAAAATGAAAAAGCAAAGAAAGCATTTGAAGAAGCGACAAAAGCATTGGATGGCAAGAAAAATGAATATCTTAATGCAGTTAAGAAACTCAATATTGCTAAGATTGATGCTATGACGCTCCTTAAATTGATTTATGGAGATAAATCAGGTGTAACATCGGGTGTTAAAGAAGCTCTCAAATTTTCATGTAATGGTAGCCTCAAATACTTCACAGGTATTACAATAGATGGCAATTTTATTCCTGCAAATGAATATAAGGCAGTTTCGGGTTCTACCGTTGTAACTATTCCTAGTGCATATTGGAATAGACTTTCATCAGGAAAACATACATTCCAATTTGAGTATGAATATGGAAGTTCGAATATAGGTACATTTACTATTGCAGCTAACGAAGAAGATTCTGAGCAAATTGTTAACCCAAATAATAACACACCTATGACTGGTGATGCGGATAGTTATGTTTTGCTTTCCGGAGGACTCTTCCTAGTAAGCACAATATTGCTTTATAGATCATTAAAAAGAAAAGAAGAAGAGTAATTAACAATATGTGATTATAAGTTTAAGAAAGAGCCGATTTAGATAAATAATCGGCTCTTTTTGTTGCATAATAGATTGAGTGTCTAACAATGGTATGTTACTATGACTACGTGAGGTTATAGTCGTATTTGTAATTTTGGAGATATGAATGAAAGGTTATATAACAGATAAATTAATGCTCAGAAGAAGGGTGTTTACAGAAGTTGCAAGACTCGCATATGAGGGAGGTGGAGCAAAAGAGCTCGATGAACTTCCTTATAAGATAGTTCCTAGCGGTAAAGACCCTTTCAGGAAGGGAATTTTTTTCGAAAGAGAACTTGTCGGTGAAAGGCTAAGAGTTGCAATGGGAATGTCTCAGAGATCGATTCACGAACCTGCTCCCGTGTCAAAGGGAGTGGATATGAGCATGATTGCTGAGAAATATTATGAAGCACCGCTGATCACAATTCTTAGGGTCGCATGTAACAAATGTCCGGTCAACAGAGTGTTTGTTACAGATGCGTGTCAGGGATGCCTGGAACGCCCTTGCAAAGAAGTGTGTCCAAAAAAATGCGTAGAGGTTGAAAATGAAAGATCAGTAATTGACCAGGATAAATGCATTAAATGTGGACTATGTATGAGATCATGCCCATATAATGCAATTGTTAAACAAGAAAGACCCTGTGAAAAAGCTTGCGGTATTGGTGCAATAGATGAGGATGAAAATGGGCATGCAAGAATTGACCAAGATAAATGTGTTCAATGCGGCATGTGCCTTTCAAGCTGTCCTTTTGCAGCAATAGTAGATAAAGGTCAGATATATCAGACAATTAAAGCCATAGAAAGCGATACGGATGTATATGCAATTGTTGCACCTGCGATTGCAGGTCAGTTTGGTAAGGGATTAACAGACACTAAGATGAAAGAGGCATTTTCAATTCTCGGCTTCAAAGATGTGTTTGAAGTTGCAATTGGTGCAGACCTATGTACTATTCAGGAAGCGGAACACTTTATAAAAGATGTTCCGGGTAATTTGCCATTCATGGGGACGAGTTGTTGCCCTGCATGGTCAAAGTTTGCAAAAAAGCAATTTCCAGAATACAGCAATACAATTTCCATGGCATTAACTCCTATGGTACTGACGGCAAGACTCATAAAGAAAAAACATCCAGGTTGCAAGGTTGCATTCATAGGGCCTTGTCTTTCAAAGAAACAGGAAGCAAGCCGCAAATCGATCAAAAGCTGTGTAGATTTTACATTGACCTTTGAGGAAGTGGCAGGCATGTTTGAGGCCAAGAGTGTTGACTTTGATAAGATTCCTGAAGGAGAGCCATTAAGAAAGGCTAGTAAAGACGGATATGGTTTTGCAAAAGGTGGCGGAGTTGCACAGGCCGTGGCGAATTATATTAATAGAGTTAAACCTGAGATGGATGTAAAAGTTGTAAAAGCTGAAGGACTTAAAGAATGCAATAAAATGATGCAGTTAGCCACCAAAGGGAAATATGACGGCTGCTTAATTGAGGGGATGGCGTGCCCAGGAGGTTGCATTGGAGGCGCAGGTACATTGCAGGTTCTAAGTAAGTCGGAGAAAAACCTAGATGTCGCAATCAATGAGGCAAGGGTAGAAAGTCCTCTTGACAATGAATTCGCCAGTCTTATTCCTGACCTAGAGAAAATAGATTTTGAAGACTAATAAAAAGACAGCCTAGGCTGTCTTTTCTGATTGCTCGCGTTTCCTGATATCTTCTTTCAGAAGCCTATAGATTGCACTGAAGATTGGTACTGCACATATCATGCCGAGCATTCCAAATAGTGAACCACCGACAGTGATGCTTACAAGGACAAAAAGACCTGGAAGTCCTATTGAATTTCCGACAACCTTTGGATACATAATGTGATTATCAATCTGCTGAACTACAATAAAGAATATTATGAATATCAAAGCTTTTACAGAAGATACAGGAAGTATAAGGATTGCACCTATGACTGCTCCGGCTAGGGCGCCAAATATAGGGACAAGTGCAGTAACAGCGACGATAACACCAATCATTATAGGATATGGAAGTCTCAGAATGAACATACCAAGAGTTACCATGATTCCGAGAATCATCGCATCTTTTACCTGACCTATGATGAAATTGTGAAAGCTATCGTTAAATACGGATAATATATGAGTAATTCGTTTGCTATGTTTAGGAACATACGCATTCATTAACCTTTTTATCTGTGATTTTAGTTTTTCTTTAGAGCCTAGAATGTAAATCGATATGATAATGCCGATAAATACCATCGTAAATTTTGATATAACTGATTTAATGGTGGTATATATATTTCCAATATTTCCGCCTAGACCATTGTAAAGAAATTTTGCAACCCTAGTCATAAAATCTTCAGGGTCAAAATTAGATAAGAAATTTCTGTCTATATAGTCTGCTCTACTACGAAGAACAGGAACTTTCGAAATAAATGACGAGATATATTTCACGGTAGTAGTGCTGTTTTTCGTTATAAGCTCTATACAGGAAATAAGCTGAGGAACAACAAGAATCATTATCATTGAAACAATGATGATAAGACTTAGAAATGCAAGACTAAGGCATATCGGACGCTTGTAGTTCAAGAGCCTTTTCCTTTGGTCAAATATTTTGACATATTTCTTTTCAAAAGAACTCATCAAAAGATTTAACACATAAGCAATCGCCAGACCTATAATAAGTGGATAGAATGCGAGAATTACAGAGGCTAGACTCTTTGTAAACCCATTCCAGAATTTCAATATAAATATCAACAATAAGGCAACAAGTATGAAATACCTTAAATTTTTTTTCACAAAATTCAAATCTTTGTCGTTTTTATTCATCGCTATTCCTCATAAAAGATTTACTTTCGAGTAATTGTAACACATTTTTCTATGCTTGAAAGGTGTCATAAAAAATATATAATTAAAAATTAGGAGACTCTATGAATAATAAAATGATTATTGATAACGAGATATACAAAGATAAGAAGCTAGTCCAGACAATACTTGACATCGGAGCTTTTATGATGAAATGTGGTGCTGAATGTTCGAGAGTTGAGGACAGCCTTTTTCGTATGTGCAAAAGCTATGGATTTGAAAGATATGATATATTCGCGCTACCTTCAAATATTCAGGTTACAATAGAGCTTAATAAGGGTAATATACATACGCAGATTAGAAATATCGAACACATTAGTAACGACTTCAGCACTCTCAATAAGTTAAACGCTTTGTCGAGATATGCATGTGAAAACAAACCTGATGCAGCTGAACTTAATAATAGATTTATAGATATAATTGAAGCTTCTGAAGACAGAATGATTTTCCGATACCTCGGTGGAATCATGGGTGGTTCAGGATTTACAATATTTTTCGGAGGGGGAGCTTTTGATGCGATCGCTTCTGCGATTGTTTCTATATTGATAATTTTTTTGAGCAGTAAATTTTCAGAGGACGAGAGCAATCCAATGATATATAATTTCGGATTAGCATTTATTTCTGAACTCGTAATAATTCTGTTAAGTGTGCTCAAAATCGCAAGGAATCCGGGCGCAGTTACAATCGGTATTGTAATGCTAATGGTATCTGGCATAGGTGTCATTAATGGCATGAGGGATATGATAAATAAGGACATAATGTCAGGAATGATAAATGTCGTAAATGCAGTACTCGGAGCTGCTGGAATTGCTTCTGGAATTGCAATATCATTCTTACTTATGAAAGGGGTGATATAATGGCGACATTAGCATCCAATATTTGGGTACAGCTCCTTTCATGCACAATAGGTACACTTGGATTTGGTATTCTTTTTAAGTTGAGAGGAAAGAATCTTGTTTTTGCAGGAATAGGTGCCTTTTTTACATGGGCTGTATACCTTGCAGCATTTAATAGTTTATTAATTGAGGACTACACAAGATCAAGATTTATTGCTGCGTTGATTGCGGCTATAGCTGTAGCAATTTATGCTCAAGTTATGGCAAGGGTTAATAAAGCACCTGCAACTGTTTTCCTTGCTTCATCAGCATTTCCACTTATACCGGGAGCCAACCTTTATTATATGATGTACGATATCGTAGTGGGTGACATGGTTGGGTTTAAGAATAACGGAACTATGCTTGTTGCAACCTGCCTTGCTATGGCATTTGGATTTACGGTAGTGGAGACGCTTAACAAATATATTTTTGTGATAATTAAAGGGTTGAGAAAAAGATGAGCATACCGGAACTTATATTATTAGCTGTTGTTTTAGCTATGGATGCATTTGCCGTATCGGTATGTAAGGGAATTTCCGTAAAAGAGCTTGAAGTAAAACACGGTGTTTTATGTGGCATTTATTTCGGCTTTTTTCAAGCGATAATGCCGGTTATAGGATATTTTGCAGGTAAAAGCCTCGCCGGAGTTATTTCAGATTATGATCACTGGATCGCCTTTATTTTGCTTTCGTTTATTGGAATTTCGATGATAAGGGAATCAAGAAGCGACAAGGAAGTGTCATCAGATTTCGGATTTAAGGGTATGATGATAATGGCTTTTGCAACATCAATTGATGCACTTGCAGTAGGTGTTACACTTGCCTTTCTTAATGTTGACATTATCATTGCTTCCGGTTTTATTGGTATCATAACCGCTATAATTTCATATATAGGTGTCATGCTTGGAAATATGATAGGAAAAAGATATGGAAACACGGCAGAGTTGATTGGAGGTGTTGTTTTAATACTTCTCGGAGTAAAAATCTTATCAGAACATCTAGGATTATTGAATTTGTGATGCGTTCTTACGCTTTGTAAAAATAATATATATTGTAATAATTAAAATCAATATCAGGACAAAAACTGCATATAATGACAAAGAATACTTGATAATATCTTCAAAGAATGCTTCGGGAAGAAGGTTCACAATATTATCCTTATCTGAACTGAGCAACCAATTGTTATTATCAAAAATCAGCAGATGTAGTTTGATAAACCATTTGTCGAAGTTTGAATAAATAAGCAAGGCGATAATTGCAAAAAATAAATTGATTAATAGGGCAGATTTAATGAAGGTGAGGGACTTATCCCTCATATTTTTTTTGTGCCGAATATCCTTTATTAATAGAATGGTCATAATACAAAATAGAATAAAGGAAAAGTTTCGAAATATAAAACATTTTCTTACAATTTTTTTTACATCAGAAAGATGGAGCTTTTCACGTTCGCTTAAGAATTCAATATCAGAAGATTCTCTATGGATCGTTCCTGAAAGCACATTTCGCTCACCTTTCAAATACATAATAATTTCATCCTTAATATACAAGGCTTCGTCAATAGAAATATTCGGATGTGTCTTATCAAGCACAGAATGCCTGTTGAACTCATGAATGTAAAATGAATTAGAATTGAAAGCAAATAACTCAACCGATGTGAGAAGAAGCAAGATAAAAATCATAAATGAGTAAATTATCATTGTTAAATTTTTTGAGTCAAAATAATTTTTCATACCGACATACTATGTAATTGACTTTAGCAATCTAAATCATTAAAATAAAATAAAAATCAACAAATGAGGTGAATATGGACAAAAATATCGATAAAAGAAAAAATTTTGAAGAACAGAAAAAGCAGCTCTTAAGAGCATTCTTAACATTGAAGACTGAGTCTGAAGTTGACATGTTCCTTGAAGATATATGCACAATAAAAGAAATACAAGATATGTCTCAAAGGCTCCATGTAGCTAAGATGCTTAGCGAGGGCAAGGTGTTTAATGAAGTCATCAAGGAAACAGGCTCAAGTTCTGCAACAATAAGCAGGGTAAACAAATGCCTTATGTACGGCCCCGGGGGATATAGGATGGCTCTTGACAGAATTAAAGAGTGACTTCTCAAGGCTTATATACGAAATGATCCATATAACGAAGTTTGAAAAGATTTCTCTCATGTAGCATGTCTATTCTTTCTTTTGTCTTTATATCATCGATTTCGCCTGTCCTGATATACTTATCAAGGACTTCATATGTGAAACCGAGCTTGTCTTCATCTGTCTTTCCTGAAAGCCCGTCTGAAGGGACCTTATTAATTAATACATCAGGTAGTCCAAGATACCTTCCAATTGCTCTTATCTCCGCTGTTGTAAATGAAGAAAGAGGGCTGAAATCTCCTACGGAATCTCCGTACCTTGTTGAATAACCGACCCAATCCTCTGAAAGGTTACAGGTGTTTGCAACTCTGCCATTATGGCTTTGGGCTATTGCATAAAGAGTAGACATCCTGAGTCTTGGAGGAAGGTTGATTATTGAATCGTTGCTTATCTCCCCGGTCTTATCCCTTATTTCCTTAACTAAAGCATCAAAGGTTGTTCCTATATTTATCGTGTAACTCTTTATCCCAAGGTGTTCAATGAGAAGTTCCGCCATGTCGATATCTGCCTGATCTTTATTCGGCATCATTACGCCTATAACACGCTCTTTCCCGAGAGCCTTAACACATACTGCTGAAGCGACAGAGCTGTCCTTCCCTCCACTGATACCGATTATGCAGTTACATCCCTTACCATTCTTATTAAACCAGTCTCTGACCCATGAAACTGTCGCATCTGCTGCCTTACTTGCATCAAAATCCATGATTAACTCCCTTCAAAATAATAGCAATTTTTACAAAAATGGTTCAATTGCCCTAGGCAAGATACCGCTTGTGTAAGCTAGAAGAATTCCATAGTTTGTTATTGGAACATTCTGTTGTTTCGCAAGTTTAATCCTTTCCTGCATCTCACGTCTGTTAAGCATACATGCTCCGCAGTGAATTATCAACTTGTAAGATGAGAGATCGTCATCAAAATCCCTTCCATTGGTCCATTTAAAATTCAATTCTTCTGTAATATTGGAAAGAAGTGAAGGTATCTTAACTTTTCCAATATCATTACACTGTCTTTTGTGTGTGCATGCCTCAGATATAAGAACCATATCTCCTTTATTGAGCGATTTTAAAGCATTTGCACCTTCAATAAATTGGTCGAGATCCCCCTTCATCCTTGCAAATAATATTGAAAAAGAAGTCAGAGGCACATCTTTAGGAATTATAGCGCTAACTTCTTTGAACACCTTAGAGTCCGTAATTACAATGTCTGGAGCTTTGCTAAGAAGTTCCAATGAAGATTGTAGTTCTGTTTCTTTAGTTACAATAGCTGTCGCACCGACATCGAGGATCTCTCTAATCGTCATTTGCTGAGGAAGTATCAGTCTCGCCTTAGGAGCACTTTCATCAATAGGTGTAACAAGGACTGCAAGATCTCCAGGTTCAATTATACCATCGGTAAGATGGATGGTTCTTTTTTCGTAATATTTTTTCCATGAAGAAATTATCGCAGATTTCAGTTCAGAAATTCCGGTTCCAGATAAGGCATCAGTATAAACAAATGGAAAGTCGTATTTAGATGTATAAGCAATAGCATGTTTTTCAGATGAAGCTTTATCTGATTTATTGTAGACAATTATTGCCGGCAGATTTTCATTCTGCACCATGTCGAGAAAATTCCAATTAATATTGTTTTTTTCGTCAGATTTACTTATATCAATTACGAAGATTACGAGATCGCATCTTCTTAACGACTTTTTAGCTGAAAGAACCCTTTTACCTCCCAGTTCTCCGTAATCGTCAAGACCCGGAGTGTCAATAAAAAGAATAGGACCAATCGGAAGCATTTCCATAGACTTAGAGACGGGATCAGTTGTAGTTCCCGGAGTACTTGAGACTATAGAGATTTCTTCTCCCGTGAGTGCATTGATAAGAGAGGATTTTCCTGCATTGATGCACCCGAATAATCCGATGGTATACCTTTCTGAATTTGGAGTTGAGTTAAGACTCATACCTTCCTCCACTTATGTAAAAAATAGAAATAATATTATTAGAAATTTTAACATAGCCCCTTGTTTTGAACAACTGCAAAACATTTACCGCCTATAGCTTATATGCTATAATTACACGTATAAAAATCATACACTTCAGTAATAAGAGGGAGAAAGGATGAAAGAGATATTTATTGAGAATTTGGTCGTCGGTCAGGAAATTATTGATTTTTTTATGGTAAAGAGCTTCGAGGTAAAAGAAGACAGAAATGGAAAGAAATATCTCGATATCACGCTTTCAGATAAGACGGGTGAGGTTAACGGAAAAAAGTGGGATATAGAGCAACCCAAGGGATCAGAAATGTCAAAGCTATCGCCTGGACAGATAGTAAAGATAAAGGCTGAGGTTACGGAGTGGCGTGATATTAAACAACTTAAGATAACCAGAATGAGATTCTCTGTTAAAGAAGATAAAATCGAAAAAAGCGATTTCATAAAGGCGGCACCGGAAGCACCGGAAGAAATGTATGAATACATAATTGGAGTTATAGATGGCTTCAAAGATGAGGAATTAAAGCTCCTTTGCAAATCGATATATGAAGATAACAAGGAGAAGATAATGTATTATCCTGCAGCAATGAGCAACCACCATGCTGAATATGCGGGACTTCTTTGGCACGTTAAGAGAATGCTTATGGCGGGAATCAGGATGTGCGAGGTCTATAAATCCCTTGATAAGGACCTTTTACTTGCAGGAATAGCAATTCATGACATAGAGAAGTTAAATGAGATTGAGTCCGATGAGAACGGTATTTCGCCTGGGTATAGCTTCGAAGGACAAATGATCGGTCATATAGTTTCCGGTGTAAGAATGGTATACAATAGATGTAAAGAACTTGGCATCGATGAAGAGAAGACAGTACTACTTGAGCACATGATTCTCTCACATCACTATGAACCTGAATTCGGAAGTCCTAAGAAGCCGCTATTCTTGGAGGCCGAAATGTTACATCATCTCGATAACATGGATGCAAAGATGTTTGATATGGAAGAAAGCATACGTTCAACTGAGCCGGGAGCTTTTGGAGAGAAGATATGGACTCTTGATAATAGAAGGATATACAGGAAGACTTTTTGACTGATTAGAGATTGTTGAATTAGATGGGAATAAAAGAAGGCACACTTACCAGAATAATTTTTAATAATAAGGATAATGGATATACTGTTGCAATTTTTGAAACTGATGATGAGGAATTTACCGTAACAGGCAATTTTCACCAACCGAAAGAGGGACTAAGATATCAGATAACAGGTTCTTTTAAGGTGCATCCAAAATATGGAGAGCAGTTTGTTGCTTTAGAATATGAGGAAGTTATTCCTGATGATGCTCCCGGAATAAGGGCCTTTCTTTCTTCAGGAACAATAAAGGGAATAGGACATAAGACGGCAGGACTGATAATTGATAAGTTCGGTGAAGATGCTCTTGACATATTGGAAACTGAGCCTGAACGTTTACTCGAAATACAGGGGATCGGGAAGAAAACTCTTAAGAAGATAACTGACTCATATAACGAGGGAAGAGAATTCGCACACATATCCTTTGCACTTAGAGAATATGGAATTACAACTGCTCAGGCAGTACGCATATATTCTGAATATGGTAAAGATGCAATAGATTTAATTGAGGAAAACCCATATAGACTTGTCGATGATATCAGAGGTATAAGTTTTAGAGGTGCTGACCAGATTGCTTTAAAAGCGGGCATAAAAAAAGACAGCGAATTTCGCATATCAAGCGGGATCAAACATGTCCTGACTTCATTTGCAGGAAGTGGAAGCACCTATGTGCCTCGGGATACGGCGATTGAGCAAGCTGCGATCCTTCTTGATGTATCCGAAGAAATGATAGCAGATACGCTTATAAGCATGGCATTTACGGGAGACATAAAGACTGCAAGTGTAAATGATGAGAATGCAATATATCTTTACGATTACTATTCATCAGAGTTAAGTGTAGCTGCCGATCTTAAGAGAATTATTTCAGCAGAAATCGGAAGTCTTCCTCTAACTGATTTAGATGCGTACATTAACGGAATGGAGAAAAAGAAGAATATAGGAAGGGATTATGTTGATAGAATTGAGCTATCAGATGAGCAGCATAAGGCAATCTACGATGCACTAACGAATAATGTATGTATTATAACAGGAGGTCCCGGAACAGGGAAGACGACGATTATCAATTTCATTGCATCAATACTTAATGATCTTGGTGTAAAGACCGCGATAGCGGCTCCTACAGGGCGTGCCGCAAGAAGAATAACAGAGACATCAGGCTTTACTGCGATGACAATCCACAGGATGCTTGGATATGTTTTTACCGATGACGAAAGGGTCGATTTTACGAAGAATGAAGATGATCCCCTTGATGAAGGTGCTGTAATAATAGATGAAGCATCGATGATAGATATTCTTCTTATGGAGGGCCTTCTTAGAGCGATTAAATCAGGCACTAGACTTATCATCTTTGGAGATTCGGATCAGCTTCCTAGCGTTGGAGCAGGAAATGTGCTTAGGGATATGATAAAAAGCGGGGCCATACATACAACACATCTTAGGGAGATATTCAGGCAGGCAAAGTCAAGCAATATTATAGTCAATGCACATAGAATAAACGATGGAGAATATCCTGAATACGGCGGTTCAGAAAGCGATTTCTTTATGATCAGAGAGGGATCCGGAGAAAGAACTATCAACCTTATATCTGAGCTTATGGAAGGCAGGCTTGAGAAATACTATAATTTCATAGATTCATGGAATGATATTCAGGTCCTTACGCCAACAAAGAAAGGAATGCTTGGAACCCACAATCTTAATAAGGTCTTGCAAGATGTCCTCAACCCGAAATCTAGAGATAAGAATGAGAAAAAATACGGCAACAAGGTTTTCCGAGAGGGAGACAGGGTCATGCAGATCATAAATGACTATGACATTGAGTGGAAGGAAATCGGCAACTCATTATTTGAAAACGATGGAGAGGGAACCGGAATTTTTAACGGCGATATGGGCGTAATAGTTTCCATAGACAATGAATACAATAGACTTACTGTGAACTACGATGGAAAGATCGTTACATATTCAAATGAAAATCTCGATGAAATAGAGCATGCATACGCTATTACTGTGCATAAAAGCCAGGGGAGTGAGTTCAAGGCGATAATAATGCCAATAGTAGCCGTATCACCGATGCTCATGACCAGGAATCTTTTTTACACAGGAGTCACACGCGGCAAGAACCTAGTTGTTTTGATAGGGAATGAGGGAATAATGCATGCGATGATTGACAATAACAGGGTTGATGAAAGATACACGGGACTTTCAGAAAGACTTGGAGAAAATGCATGGACATAAGGGGACTTGGTAGCAAACTTCTTGATCTCACATATCCTAATTCTCTATACTGTATATGTTGCAAGAAGATAATTGATGATTCGAGAGCCTACAGGCTTTGTGACACCTGCATTGACGAGATAAAGTGGGCTAATGGAAGGGTGTGTGGTCATTGTGGGAAACCTTTGTCCGAATTGAATCCTGGAGAAATTTGTTTTTACTGTAGGGAAAATAACCATGAATTTGACAGAGGATTTACGGTATGTGAATATAGCGAACATGCGAGAAGCATAATATTTGCACTTAAATATGGTGGAAGAACGGATATAGCGTCTGATATTGCCTTGATGATGCATGACAGGATGATTATGGAAAAAGAAAATTTACTTTACGATGTCATAATTCCTGTTCCGATGTATAAGAGAAAAAGATTAAAAAGAGGATTTAACCAGGCTGCATTGATAGCACGAGAATTCGCTAAACATCAGAATATTAAATGCGAGGATTATCATGTAAGAAGGGTTAGGGATTCAATACCAATGAGAGGGCTTACGCCAGAAGAGCGGCAATCCAATATTTACGGCTCATTTGAACTCACAAAATATGCAAAGAACCTTGCAAATAAGAAGATATTAATTATAGATGATATTTATACTACAGGAGCAACTCTCGATGAGATGACAAGGGTATTAAAGAAAATAAAAGTTTCGGGTGTTGACGTATTAACTTTCGCAGCAGGAGCGGATGTAATTAAACAATAAAAAAGAAGATTGACATCATCATGTTGGAGAGGTTAGTATAATATAAGTAGACGTGTGGAGTTTAATATTTAAGGACTTGAAGTTGAAGGGAATTTATCATGATTAAAGCTATATCTAAGGCTAGACAGATAATATTAATATCGGTAGGTATATTAATATTATGTATTCTATATTCGATACCGTCATTTGCTGTAAATGTGGATGTCAGTAATTTTTCACAGCTTAAATCGGCAATCAATAATGGAGATTCAATCACTATAACAACTGATATTACTATAACTGATGAGCTGAAAATTCCAGCGAGTTACAGTGGTGAGATTAAATCCCAAGGTAAAATACTTGGTCTTGCCCAAAATGTAGATAACATGTTTGTCATTGAATCCGGAGCAAACATAACATTTAATAATATTGTTTTCGACGGAAAAGAGCACGGTCGTATTATTGATGCAGGGAAATCTACCGTTACGATTAAAAATTCAACACTAAAAAATGCAACAACAGAACCATTCAAAAAGAAGATTGTTGACGGTAAGGACACACAAAGGTATGAAGGGGGAGCAATTTATGCTGCTCATACTACGCTTAAACTAGAAAATAGTACTTTTGAAAAGAACCATACAAAGAGTGTTGTACCAAGTCCGGGAGCACCACACGGTGGGGCAATCGTTTCATATTCAGCAAATGTCACAATAACCGGTGGAGTATTTAAGGATAATTATACAGGAAAAGTAGATAAACAATACAGTTCTCATGGTGAGGGTGGAGCCATTAAATTGCACCCAGGTTCTACTTTGAATATAAACAACCCGGATATAACTAAAAAAGATACTACAGTTTTTGACGGAAACCATTTAGACAGTAAAGAGGACAAGGGTGGAAGACAAGGTGGTGCCATAGAGGCTACAGAGTCGAAAATACATATTTATGGTGCTACATTTAAAATAACAGGGCCTTTTAACACAGGTGGAGCCATAAAATTTGAAAGATGTAATGATGCTATTGTTAAAAACTCTCATTTTGAAACAGTGGCAGGTAAAGGCGATATAGGAATTGCCGGAGGCGCTATAACATCCCAAGGTTCAAATTTATCCATTGATAGTTCTTCCTTTAAGGCAAATACGGGTTCAAGAGTTCTTGAGGCTGGAGGTCTGATACAAGTAACTGATAGTGGAAAATTTAACCTTACTAATTCTACACTTGAAGGAGCAGGCGCATCCTGGAATGCTGGCAAATATACTGCTAATACTGGTGGTGCTATATGCTTCTATGATGATTCGAGCGTAACGGCAAGAATTGAAAATACTGAGATCAAAAACTTCATGGCAGATGGTGCCGGTGCAGGCATCTCTTTAGCAAAGTCTAAAGGTCATAAGGCAACAGTTAACTTGACGATGCGGGATGCTTCTATAGAAAACACAGCATGCTATGTATGGCAGGGGAATGGACATGGCGGAGCTATGTTCGTTGGAGATGGCAATAAGGTTACTATAGAAGGTGGGAAGATTTCTTCACAAACAGCATCAAACAATGCGGGAGCGATATTCAACGAAGGAAATGTAACCATAACAGGTAGCGACAAGGGTCCTGCAAAGATAACAGGGAATGTGGCATATAATATGGTTGGCGGAATCTATAACGACGGATATCTCAAGATCGATAATGCTATCTTTACTGGCAATAAAAAAGGTGACTGGTCTACCGGGGACGGCCATGTAGTTGATAAAACTGAAATGGGAGGCATAAATATTTATGCTGACAAGGACGTAATAATCACACCAAAGGCAAGATTTGATGGTAATGATATTCGTGTCCTTGATGGGCAATCAAGGATTTTGTTGACAGGAAAACTTACAAATCAAATCAATGTGTCAATAAGTGAGAAACCAAAAAAGCATAGTGATCCAAAGAGCATTTTTGACCGATATTCCGAAACACAGGAGAGATGTATAGGATATACGGTGGCAGGCGGAACAGATGGGTATAAGACAACGCCTGAAGATGCGAAGAAAATTCATTATGTCTCTAAAGACACCTCGCAGGCAATAGCTGAGGCGGATGACCACACGTCAATTGGTAAATGGGATTATGTATTTAATCCTGATAACAGTACTATAGTCTTGGGCCAGCGTGCCAAGATGATTTACCATGCGAATTACGATGATAAAAATGCAAAATTCAAAGACGGATCTAAGAAAAAAGAGCAAATATACACATTCTACGGTTCAGGTGGTGGGGAACCTAAGGTTTCTATAGATAATAAGGCGGCAGATTATCTGCAAGATTTGGGAGAAGAGCCTGTTTCAAAGTGGATATTTGACGGATGGTATAACCATAATCCAAAACAGCCACCCGTTGACAAATCATGTGCAGATTTCCGTAATACGAAGGAGAACGACGTTTCTGAATCAAAGGTGAATTTTAAAGATGCCTACTTTGTGAATACGGAAGCTAAGATTACAAAGATTGTCAATCCTAATGAGTTACACGTATATGCAGGTTGGAAGCCTTTAGAAATTACAATCACTAAAGAGTGGGATGATAAGGATGCAAAAAATCAAGCAAAAAATGCTACTTTGATACTGACTCCGGGAAAGGACGGAAATAATCAAGAAAGCTTTACCGCAAATAGAAAAGATTTAAGCAAAACATTTAAAAACTTGGATAAGTTCGAAGAGAACGGCGTCACTCCTTTAATTTATAAAGTAGATGAGCCTATTGTGCCGGATGGATATACTAAAACAATAGTTCAGCTAGATAACAGCACGCCTAAAGAAGATGCAATTTCATCTAAGGTTACAAATACTAAGAAAGACAAGCTTTATAATGTTGTTCATGAATTCAGAGCAGCAGAAGACGTAGAACTGTCTTTACCGGATACTATCAAAAGCTGGACTCCGGCAGATCAAAAAAATATACCGGATGGGGAAGAGGTAACACCGTCAACATTTAATAACAAGGAATACGACGATACGGTCAATGATGGAAAATGGACCTTTGTGTCATGGGATAAGGAAGAAGACACAATAAAAGGTGCGGACGTTAAGTTTATTGGAACATGGAGATTTACAAAGAACGTGACCCCAAATCCAAATCCTAAAAAAGGAAGCGTATATGTTAAATATGTTGCGGAAGACGGGAAAATATTGGAAGCTGAGAGTGCAGTAATAGAAGATGCACCTGTAGGAACAGAGTATACTACAGAGCAAAAGACTTTTGATGGATATGAATTTACAAAAATGGGAGTTGGATCAGCAAAAGCAAATGGAAATGTTATTGAGGGAGAACTCCATGTAACATATGTCTATAAGATGAAACAAACACCAAAAGATCCTGAAAATCCGGGAACACCTGAAAATCCGGGAACACCTGAAAATCCGGGGACACCTGAAAATCCGGGAACGCCTGAGAATCCGAATACAGTGGAGAACCCAGGCACAAATACACCAAAGACAGGTGATAACAATTTCTCGGTACATATATCAATATTAGCCATATCACTAGGTGCAGCACTTGCAATAAGATCAAAAAAGCAAAAGAATTCAGAGGAGAAATAAAATGACAAAAAAGTTATTGTGGCAATTTTAGCGCTTTCCATGGTTTGTTCTTCCTTCTTCATGGTATTTGCAAATGAAAGTGAAGATAGAACACCAAATTCTGAAGCAAATGAAGTAAACAAAATAAATGAAGCAAATGAAACAAACAACATAGAAAGCCTTGAGTCTAATCCAGTACAGTCTACCCCGGTACAAAGTGGCAATCCTGCTCCTAAGGGAAATTTTGGAACTGTCAAATTAGTAGGGCAGTGGACGGGGGAATCATCCCAAAAAATTAGTACAGATAAAGTTTATAATTCGGCTACTGAAAAAATCGGATCCCCTGTTAAAAACGGAGGTCTGCTCAGAGGTTTGGCAAAGACATTTCTTGCATGGTCTGATAAGCCTCCTGTAGATAATGGTCATCTTCAAGAAGGTGCGAGATATTTTTCACCTGAAGATCCTATCAGTTTGGCTTTCCCTGATGGAATCCCTGAAGGTGCAGAATTATATGCGGTTTATTTCAGCATATTAGATAATGATGCTCCTTTTACAGGCAACCTTGATATTTTGGCCATAAATAGAGTGGGAGAAAAATTTAAGGACTTAATTAATAAAAATAAAGTAATAATTAATAACTCCATAGATGGAGAGGCTACAAGACCTGATACTCCTAATTATAGTGATAATATAGTTGGAAATGTCAGAACAATGCTTGATTATTACAAAAATAAAGTTAACAATGAAGTTATTTTGTCGTCTGAATTTTACATGGATCCGACCATTGCACTTGTTACATATAGAAACCCCGTAGGCTCGAATCAGCTAAGACCTATTTTGAGTAGAGATTATGATAAAAGAAAAGGCGACGGGGGAGATTTTACTACTGATAAAGGAAGGAATGCGGGTTATACATATGTAGACCTAAATGTAGATCTTCATGAGGGCTTTCAAATTCCTGAGGTTTTTTATCTGGAATTCTTTGGATATTCGTGGCGCCCATTATATGTAATGGATGAAAATAATAACAAGCTTGAGATATTTGACCCAAGTAATGATGAATCATTAGGAAGCGACAAAAACAGCTTCAATTCGCTTGTGAATAATACTAACCCGAAAGTTAGATTTGCTATTAAGCCAAATGGTGCATCAAAAATCACAATTAGAGTGATCCTAAGAGAAGATTATAATTCTAATAAAGAAAAGATAGCGGAAAAGGATATTATACCTGATCAGGACAAGACAATAACAGAAACTATTCTAAGCAATATGACACTCAAATGCTTATCCAGGGATGAACTTAAGAGCATGAGAAGTGATCTTAAGGATGAAGACCTGAATAAGAGGATTCTTAGAATTTCTGATGAAAAAGCAAGAGAACTTGCTAAGTCAAATGGTGAAGAAACACTACTTGTAAATGGAAATATCAAAGGACACATGTTCGTTAGCGCTGGTGAAGTAAAGAAAGGACCTTTTACAATCAAGTTAAAATCGGATACGGAGATTAATTGCCCTCCATCTAACGATTTAAAACTTGGATATGTCCCAAATAATGTCTATTACAAATTTGTTAGCGGTACAAAGGGCAAGGCACTTCCGAATGAAGTAATGGCTAAACTTCCTAAGGACAAATTAGCTAAGGATAAACAAGGTGCCTTAGATCAAGATAAAATAGCTCTATCAGGATATCAAGATGTAAAAGTTTCCGATGGAGTTTGGTCATTTGAGTCATGGTACAACACAGATGATAAATTTGAGAATGATGCTAGATTCATAGGGAACCGCAAGGCATTGGCAGTTTCAAAAAAAGCCACTGTTGAATCCCCTGATGATTTATATCTTCTAGGTGTTTGGACATTCAAGTCAAATTCCGAACCAGCGGACAATAATGATAATCAAAATATAAAAACAGATAACAATCCTAGTACCGGAGATAGCGGAAGCCAGGCAATTTATATTCTTATTGTTGCCTTATTAAGTTTGGTAACGGTCAAAGCAATAGCTAAAATAAAGGATTAAATATTGTTATAAATAAAAAAATACATTAAAATAGATTGGTACATAAATTTTGTGCCAATCTATTTTTTATAAACACAAATAAATAAATCTTCAAAGATAAGTCATCAAAGATGGAGAATAAAACATTGGATAATAAAAAGCCTAATAAAAGGAGAAAAATCAACAAGATAATACTAACCGTCGATTTTATAATCGGAATACTTATCATAATAAGTATTTTTTATACTGCATTCCTAAGCCCGCTCAAGCTTAAAGGCGAAAAGACTATTAGTCATGAGCTCGGAAAGAAATATGTTGATCAGGGAACTAATCACAGATTTGCGAAAATGAAAGGGCATGTAGACACATCAAAACCGGGAGAATACATAATTACATACAAATTGCTTAATCAGAAGGTGAAGAGAAAAGTTTTGGTGGTGGATGGCGGTAAAATAGTCATGGGACTAAAAGGGTCAAGTAATGCAGTAGTGAGAGAGGGAGATCCTTATATAGAATCCGGAGCCTTCGCAATTGATAAAGAAGATGGTCCTGTTAATGATAAGTACATAAAGGTAAGAGGTAAGGTTGACACATCGAAGCCAGGTACATATAAGCTAATCTACAAATATGATAGAGATGGCATAATAAAAACTTTGACTCGAAGAGTTGAAGTAATAGATAAGAATTCTTTTGAAGAGAATACGGACGGAATACCTGTTATGATGTATCACTATGTGTATACGGAAGATGATTCACCCTCAAAGATCAACAGCAATTATATACTTTCCTCGGATCTTGAGAAGCAGTTCAAATATCTAAGTGATAACGGATATTATTTTCCGAGCTTTAAAGAACTTAGAGCATATATTGACGGGAAAATCTCATTGCCTAAGAAAAGTGTAATACTTACATTCGATGACGGACAGTCGGGGTTCTTTAAATACGGAATACCAATTGCAGAAAAATATAAGATTCCAATTACATCATATATTATAGGAGTGCAGGATGGAGCCAGGAAAGTAAAAGAGAATGCATCGCCATACGTTCAGTTTCAGTCACATTCATATGATATGCATAGGGCAGGAGGTAACATCGGGCATAATGGCAGGATAAGTGCTATGAATAAATCAGATATAATTTCAGATCTTAAGAGGTCAATAACAGAGGTCGGCAATGGTGAATCCTTCGCATATCCATATGGAGATTACACTGAAGACGCAAAAGAAGCTGTAAAGGAAACTGGATTAATAACCTCGTTCACAACGGAATACGGAAAGGTAAGGAAGGGTAGCGATTACAGCATACTTCCGAGGGTCAGGGTTTCCGGTGACAATATCTTCAATACTTGGAAAAACTCTTTATAGATGATTCTGTATAAAATATGTAATATATAGTTGTAAATTATGGCATAAAGAAATAATACTTATGGTATAATACATACAAAACTTGGTCGATAATTTTCGGCAGAGGGAGGCTTTACATGAAAATAACAATACTGGCTAAGAACTATAAGGTTAGTGAAAGACTTGAAGAAAATATCGAGAAAAAATTTGGAAAGCTCGGTAAATTCTTCCATGATGAAGACATAAGGACGAATGTTGTTGTTTCCAGATTCAAGGACAAGACGAAATTAGAGGCGACAATTAACGGGAAGAATATGTTGTTTAGAGCAGAAGACATAAACGATAATGTCTATGATGCTATAGATGTTGTTCTAGACAAGTTGAGCAATCAAATGTCCAAGTTCAAGGGAAAACTCGAAACGAGATATAAGGGCAATAAGGCACTTAAGTTTGAATTTATTCCAGATGATGACGAAGAAGAAGAGGATATAGTTATTTCTAAGAGGAAGTCCTTCGACCTCCAACCTATGGATGAAGAGGAAGCTATACTACAGATGGAGATGCTTGGACACAATTTCTTCGTATACCACGACATGGATACAGACAATGTAAATGTAGTATATAAGAGAAAAAACAACGAGTACGGTATAATTGAGACAAGGCGGTAGACAAAACAGATTGTCGCCTGATTCAGGGTCTAATATTTTAGACCCTTTATTGATTTTCAAGGAGAATTTATAGATATATGAGCCTTAAGTTACCCGATTTCAAATTAAAAAAAGTTAAGAAAACAAAAAAGCAAAAGGGTAAATTAGATAAAGACACAAAAAGTCGTAACCATAATAACCATAATAAAAGAAAGTTCGGATTTAAAAACTTTACAAGAATATGGGGTATAGTTTACCTGCTTGCACTTATGATCTTTGAAATATGTCTGGTAATTGTAGATATTTTGCCAGGTAAAATACTTATTTTGACAGTCGTAATCCTCGGACTCTTAAGCATAATATTGTTTACTCAACTTTTTTACATGAAGATAAACAGGAAATCAAAGATATTTGCAACTGTACTAAGCTCAATTTTAATAGTGGTGTTTACAGTAGGATCTGTATATTCGATGGGAACCAACCATTTCATAAATAAGCTATCTGAGAAAAAAAGCGATTATGCTGTTTCTGTTACTAAGAAACCGTTTAACGTATATATAACAGGGCTTGATTTTCATGGAGACATCGAAAATGAGAAAGGTCGCTCCGACGTAAATATGGTAGTTACAGTAAATCCAAGAAATAACAGAGTCCTCATAACATCAATACCAAGAGATTACGAGATCAGCCTTGTCGATCACGATATGGCGAAAGATAAGCTGACACATACGGGGATGTACGGTGTTTCAACCGGAATCTCTTCTATAGAAGAATTGCTTGGAATTAAGGTCAACTATTACCTTAAGCTGAATTTTACCACGGTAAAACTGCTCGTTGATGCAATAGGTGGCATAGATGTAAATTCAGAGGTAGAATTTGACTCAAAATACTGGGGAGATATGACCGAATATCACCATTTCGATAAGGGAATGAATCATTTGGATGGAGAACTGGCTCTTTGCTTTGCAAGAGAGAGAAAGGCTTTTGATCAGGGAGATAATCAGAGGATAAGGAATCAGCAGATAGTTGCGGATGCTATCATTGAGAAGATGACAAGCAGCAGGACCTTACTTGGCAGATATAATAAGATTCTATCAGCACTCGGAGAATATATGCGTACAAATATGAGCGAAAAAGAGATTAAATCTCTTGTAAAAAAACAGCTTGAAGATATGCCGAAGTGGACGATAGAGAAATATGATCTTACAGGAATTGACTCGTTCAAAGGAACATACACATCGGGCAATCAGGAGCTCTATGTTATGGAGAAAGATCCAAAGAGTGCTGAAATTGCTAAGGCAAACATCCTAACGGTTATGTATGATGCATACGATGACAAGGCAAAAAAGAATATCAAAGGAGAGACGACTGTAGTTGACCATGTTATGACACCTAAGGAGAAGGCTAAAGCAAACAAAAAGAAGAAGTAAGAGTATTTACCGGAATTGATAATCACTGACCTGGAGGATGAAAAATTGTTCGGATTTTCAAAAAAACAAAAGCTGATCAAGCTTATAACAAGATGTTCAGAGGAAAACATAGATCAGTATAAGGCAGATGCAAGAGAATGGATGGAAAAGAGCAGAAAAGGCATCTATAACGAGCAGGAAAAAGAGCTCATGTATAGAGAACTTAGGGAGAACTACTGTCTTTCCGTCGAAGAAAATGTTGTCATGGCCATTTCTGAAGAAGATGAATCTCTAACTGAGAAGATAGAGAAGATAATAATGGAACCGCATCTTTCGGGATATAACATTAACCTCAATGAGGGTTCATTTATGGCTGGAAGAGTTTATGCAATCTGTTATTTTGCAATTAAGGAACAGAAAGCAGATCCCGATGATTGCGTTAGGCTAAATAATATGCAAAATGACCTTATGAACCGAGCAATGGGCGAAATCACTGAAGAATATCTTAGAACGATTAGCGAAGAGTATATTGCATACGATCACCTTTCAGAAATTGCAAAAGAGGGCAAGGGAGCATCTAAGGAATTTCTGCAAATGGTCGAAACAATGAAGTCAAACGTCGCCTCATTCAAAGAAAAAGCAGAGACCGATATGATCGCCCAATGCGATATGGGCCTTTGCTCTTATTATGGATTCGGGGTTCCAAAGGATGTCAATAATGCATACGAATGGTTCAAAAAGAGTGCACAGAGCGGCAATAAGGTTGCGATGACATTCATGGAATATATAGAGGATGAAAGAGAACTTGCAAATCTCCGTGATGCAGACAAGCAATTCGAAATGGGATGGAGTTATTATACAGGTGATGGATGCGAAAAAGATTTAACTAAGGCATTCTCGTGCTTTAGAAGAGCAGCATTGATGAATCAGGATAATGCACAATTTAATTTGGCAGTTATGTATTACAAGGGAGAGAGTGTCAAGCCTGACATAGAAAAGGCGTTAAGCTGGTATGAGAAAGCGGCAAAACAGGGAAATGTAAATGCAGCATATAATCTTGGAACCATATATCTACTCGGTAAAGGAACTGATAAAAACTTTGAAAAGGCAAGAGAATGGCTCATGTTTGCAGCTGAAAGAGGAAACATTGATGCTCAATACAATATAGGACTCATGTATGACAGGGGAGATGGAATTGAGCAAAATTACGAAGAGGCTGCGAGATGGTATGAAAAAGCATCGTCACAAGGATATGCAAAAGCTCAATACAATCTCGGACTTATGTTTTATGAGGGAAGAGGAGTACCTGAGGATAAAGAAAGCGCATTAAAATTATATAAACTGGCAGCGGAACAGGATTACGCACATGCTTGGTTTGCACTCGGTCTCATTTATGACGAAGGGGTAATCGTTCCTCACGATACGAAAGAAGCAATCAAATGGTATTCAAAAGCAGCAGAAGCAAACAACCCGAAGGCATTATATAATATGGCAGTTATCTACGATATCGGAGACGGGGTTGATGTTGATCTTAAGAAAGCAAAAGAGCTTTATCTTGAATCCTCAAAGCTTGGATATCTTAAAGCCGTTGATGTTGTGAGAAAGCTTGGCATTCTTGATGAAAAAAAAGAAGATGAAGAGGCAAAAGATGAAGAATAGGATATCAAATGTATCCTTAGATGATATAGGAAGGGTTTTAAAAGAATTAGAACCCTGTGAAAAGATTGCTATCATAAGCGATTTAAATGTTTATAATTTGTATTATGAAAGATGCCGGCAGAGCCTTGTAGCTGCCGGTTTTAAAGTAGAAGGATATAGTTTTTTACCGGGAGAAAAAAATAAGAATATAGATACATATAACAATATGCTGGAATTTCTCTCAGAAAAAAGAATAACTAGAGGAGATCTTGTAATTGCGCTCGGAGGAGGCGTTACAGGTGATCTTGCAGGATTTGCTGCTGCAACATATCTAAGGGGGATAAGGCTTTGCCAGATTCCTACAAGCCTACTTTCTATGGTTGATTCATCTATAGGAGGTAAGACCGGAATTAACCTGAAGATGGGTAAAAATCTTGCGGGTGCATTTTATTTGCCGGAGATAATAATTCATGACATAAGTCTACTAAGAACGCTACCTTCAAAGGAGTGGCATAATGGACATGCGGAACTGATAAAAATGGGAATAATCTCAGGAAGTGAGCTATTTACTGAGGCATCTAAAGAATTAGGTATTATGGATGAGAAAATGCTTTCATCACTAGTATATCGTTCAGCAGAATTGAAACAGATAGTATCTGAGAAAGACTTGCGGGATAACGGCTATAGACACATTCTTAACCTTGGTCATACGGTAGGACATGCAATAGAAAAACTTAGTAATTATGAAATCAGTCATGGAGAGGCTGTTTGTAAGGGCATATCTGTTATCTTAAAAATTTCAGAATTATTAAATTACTGCAGTACAGAAACAAGCACAAAAATTAGAGAAACACTAATTAACTGCAAATTCAATCTTGATATAGGGTTCAGTTCAAACCAGATATTAGATGCAGTGAAAAATGATAAAAAAGTTATTGGTGATCAAATATCACTTATAATGATAGAAGAAATTGGAAGATGCAGGATCGTTAACATGGGGCTTAAAGAGTTTGATAAAATTCTCGATACGGCTTTGAAAGGGGGAGGCATAAATGAATAATAGTAATTATATTCAAATATGTCCTTCAAAATCAGATGCAGAGAGGGCTATCATTTGTTCTTATCTTACAGAAGTTCAGAATTTAAATGAGAACAAGACTTTAGAAGAAGCATATATAAGTGCAGATTCTCGTGTTTCTAATGAAGGCATATCAGAGGATGTCCTTTCAATTAAGGAATGCATGAAGAAAATACTGCTCTATGAGTTTGAATCAAGGAATAATAGGATAAAAGAATGTGAAGTACTGGAACTCAATTCAGGTCAAAGCGGTGCTAATCTGAGATTTTTAATTCCGATATGTGCAGCTCTTGGGATAAATGCAATTATAAGATATGAGGGAAGACACCGTTCGATAATGCCGCTTAAGGAAGAACTTAGGAAGAAGGGAATAGAAATCGAAGAGCTTGACGATAAAGTCAAAGTGAGCGGAAAACTTCTTGGCGGGACGTTCGAGATACCTGGCGATATAAGCTCGCAATTTATAAGCGGACTGATGTTTTCTTTACCTCTTACAGATGAAGGAGGTAAAATCATAGTAAAAGGAAGACTTGAATCTTTAGGATATGTAAATATGACAGTAGCATCCTTAAGAAAGTCGAACATAGATATAAGAGAAAGCAGAAGCGAATTTGAGATTAGTGGAAGACAGAGGTATCAAGCTCCGCCACATTATACGGTAGAAGGTGACTGGTCAAATGCGGCAGTGTGGATCGCTTTGAATCTTATTCTTTCTATACATGAAGGCAAAAATGCTGAATTTAAAAAAGATGTCCTCCTCAAACATCCTATTGAAATCAAGGGGCTTGACTATAATTCCATTCAGCCGGACAAAGACATATTGAACATATTAATGAGATTTATCGATGTAGACATAAATGGTAATCTGGATCTAAAAGGGGACAATGTGATTGATGCTTCAAACAATCCGGATCTTGTGCCGGTCATAGCTGCAATTGCCGGAATAACGAAAGGTACAACCCTTATTACAAAGGCATCAAGGCTCAGAATAAAGGAGAGCAACCGAATAGAAACGATATGTGATGTACTTTTTAACCTGGGAATAGATATAGAAGAAACAAGTGACGGACTGATAATATATGGCATTAAGAAGCTTAGAGGAGCAAAAATCAGGTCGTATGATGACCATAGGATAGTTATGATGGCTGCACTTATGTCTCAATCATGTCCTTCGACGGTGGTAATCGAAAACTCTCAAGCGATAAATAAATCATATCCGGAATTTAAGAACGAACTAAGGAAATTTAACCTTGATACCAATATAGAGTGGAGGTAAGAATGGCATCCATAATCGGTAAAAATATTATAGTATCAATATTCGGTGAGTCCCATTCTCCTGCAATAGGAGTAACCATAGATGGAATTCCACCCGGAATAAATGTAAATATGAAAGAACTTAACAAATTTCTTGAAAGAAGGGCCCCCGGAAGATCAAAACTTGCGACTAGTAGGTATGAATCTGATGAGCCTAGATTTGTTTCAGGAATTTTGAATGGTGTAACATGTGGAACTCCTCTTACAGCGTTAATTTACAATAAGGATTCAAGAAGAGAAGATTACGATATAATTTCAGAAAAACCAAGACCCGGTCATGCAGATTACACGGCACATATTAAATACAAAGGATATGAAGATTACAGCGGAGGTGGTCATAACTCAGGAAGGCTGACAGCACCGCTTTGCGTTGCCGGAGGAATTCTGAAGCATGCTCTTATTGATATAGGCATAAAAATAAATGCAGATATAGTCGAAATCGGGGGTCATAAATCGAATTTTGATGAATCGATAGAAGAAGCTTCTAATAATGGGAATTCAGTTGGAGGAATTGTAAGATGCACCATTTCCGGAGTGCCTGCCGGCATTGGAGAGCCTATGTTTGACGGGATTGAAAACAATATCTCAAAGGCGGTATTCGGGATTCCGGGAGTAAAGGGAATTGAATTTGGTGCAGGATTTGAATCTGCCAGGCTAACGGGAAGCGAGATGAATGACGAATTCTATTACGACGATAATGGCAGCGTTTTTACAAAAACAAATAACGCAGGAGGTATACTCGGAGGAATTACTTCAGGAATGGATATAGTATATAATGTTGCGATTAAACCGACTCCATCAATATCGATAAGGCAGGATACTATTGAATATAAGGGTAAAACGAATTCGACAATAGAAGTAAAAGGAAGGCATGATCCATGCATTGTTCCAAGAGTTTTACCTTGTGTTGAATCCGCATCTGCCATAGTAATTGCTGATTTTATGAGAGACAGATTGGGCAAGTGTGAAGGCACATTGTAAATTACACAAAAAATTGGGCTGATACCAATGCCAGGTATCAACCCTTCATTTTTTGAAAATAATTATTATTAAGATTTTAGAATATTTAACTATCTTTCATAAGCCATGCGGTATATTTCGAGCATGTCATTTTCATCAAGAACTTTGCAAGCACCTATGTGACCGCCACTAATAGAAGCACATCTTTTTGCCATATCTTCAAGATCTGAAAGTGTTATGTCAGGCCAAAGTTCCTTGAGCGAGGTAGGCATGTTAATGCTTTTGAAAAAGTCTTCTGCAGCCTCAATCCCGAGCAAACCGATCTTCTTGATACTATTTTCATCATCGCATTTAGAATCATCAGTAATATTCATTACATTTACGGCAAATCTCTTAAACCTCATAGGACATTCATCAATTACATATCTAGCCCAGCTCCCCCATAGAGCAGCCAAGCCTGCGCCGTGAGTTACATCGAATTTTGCAGACAATTCATGCTCGAGCTTATGTGTTGCAAAATCATTTCCACCATTTCCACATCCCGTAAGACCGTTATGAGATAGACTTCCTGCCCACATGACCTCTCCGCGCGCATCAAGATCAGCAGGTTTATCTCTAAGTATTATGCTGCATTCCATTACCGTTCTCATGAGACCCTCTGAAATTTCATCGGTAAGCAACATGTTCCCCTTTGAAGTAAAATATCGTTCAAATGTGTGCATTAATATATCAACGCAGCCAGAAGCGGTCTGATATGGAGGAAGAGTAAGTGTGAGCGAAGGATCGAGGATGCCGAAAGCAGGCCTTGAAAGATCGCTGTTATATCCGAGTTTTTCCGCTGTTTCGTCATTTGATATTACAGAAGAGTCACTCATTTCACTACCGGTAGCAGCCATCGTGAGAATTACCCCGACCGGTAGAGCTTCTTTTGCAACGGATTTTTTACTGTAAAAATCCCAAACATCGCCTTCATATTTTACACCATATGCTATAGCTTTCGCAGAATCAATTACGCTTCCACCTCCAAGAGCTATGATCATATCTACCTTGTTTTCTTTTGCAAGAGATACTCCAATTCTTACAAGTTCAAGTCTCGGATTAGGAACAACACCGCCAAGCTCAATGTGTCTGATACCTGAATCATCGAGACTTTTCTTAACTGAGGATAAAAGCCCGCTGTTTTTTACCCTATCGCTTCCATAGTGTATAAGAACCTTTGAGGCACCGAATTCATCTGCGAGGCTTCCGACTTTATACACAGTATTATCACCGAAAATAATTTTCGTAGGAGTATAATAATCAAAGTTGTTAAGCATTTTGTCGCTCCTTTTTGTGTTAAGGCAATAGCTTTCATACAGATTTTAATTAATAAAAATAAATTTGTCAATTATTCGAAATACGATTGACAACCACAATATATATGGGTATAATCACCAGTACCGAATACAATATGTTGTATTGAATATAAAGAGGTGGGATAAATTATGAATGTTATTAAAAGGAATGGCTCGGAAGTCGAGTTTGATATTCAGAAGATAATAGATGCTATTACAAAGGCTAATAATTCTGTTGCAGAAAACGTAAGGATGACAAAGGTTCAGATCCAGAGGATCTCTGATAGCGTAAGCCTTTCGTGTGAAGAGCTTGGAAGATCTCCTGCAGTTGAAGAGATACAGGACATGGTTGAGCAACACATAATGGCTCACGGAGCATTTGAAGTTGCAAAAGCATATATAACATACAGATATACTAGATCTCTGGTTCGTCAGGCGAATACGACAGATGATAAGATACTTTCGCTTATCAACGATGATAATGAGGAAGCTAAGCAAGAGAACTCAAATAAGAATCCAGTAATTAATTCAACTCAGCGTGATTATATGGCTGGTGAAGTTAGTAGAGATTTGACAAGAAGACTACTTCTTCCTGAAGAGGTAATAAATGCTCATGAACAGGGTATAATTCACTTTCATGATGCAGATTATTTTGCGCAGAGAGAACATAATTGCGATCTCATTAATCTAGAGGACATGCTTCAGAACGGAACGGTTATAAGTGAGACTATGATTGAGAAACCTCACAGTTTCTATACTGCTTGTAATATCACAACACAAATTATCGCACAGGTTGCGTCAAACCAATATGGAGGTCAGAGTTTCTCACTTGCACATCTCGCACCATTTGTAGATGTTAGCAGGAAGAAGATAAAGGGACTTGTAATAGAAGAGAGAAGAGCTACAGGAGAATCGGAAGACGAGAAAATAATAGATGATATAACCGAAAGACGTCTTATGGAGGAGATCAAGAGTGGAATCCAGACGATTCAATACCAACTCATAACCCTCATGACATGTAATGGACAGGCACCTTTTGTAACCATGTTCATGTATCTCGATGAAGCACCTGAAGGGAGAACAAGAGAAGACCTTGCAATTTGTATTGAAGAGGTTTTAAGACAGAGAATGCGTGGTGTAAAGAACGAAAAAGGAGTCTGGATTACACCTGCCTTTCCTAAGCTTATATACGTGCTGGATGAGGATAATATTACAGAGGATTCCGAATACTGGCATGTAACCGAGCTTGCAGCAATGTGTACTGCAAAGAGAATGGTGCCTGATTATATAAGTGCAAAAGTGATGAAAGAGCTCAAAGGTGGAGATGTATATCCATGCATGGGCTGCCGTTCTTTCCTTACACCTGATAGCGAGAACAATAAAGAAGGGCTTTGCAATGAGGGAAACATCGCAAATGCAGGAAATTACAATCAGGGTGAGCACAAATACTACGGAAGGTTTAATCAGGGAGTAGTTACAATAAATCTTGTTGATGTAGCATGTTCATCGGAAGGAAATATGGAAAGATTCTGGAAACTTCTTGAAGATAGGCTGGAACTTTGCCATAGAGCATTAAGGGTAAGACATGAGAGGCTTCTCGGTACGAGAAGCGATGTTGCTCCCGTTTTATGGCAGTATGGAGCTCTTGCACGACTCAAGAAGGGAGAGCCGATAGATAGACTTCTTTACGGCAACTATTCCACAATATCTTTGGGATATGCGGGTATATGTGAGATGTGCTGGAGGATGCTTGGGAAGAGTCATACAACGCCGGAGGGAAGAGAATTCTCGCTCAAGGTAATGCAGAAACTTAACGACAAGTGTAAGGGGTGGAGAGCAGCTGAGAATATAAGCTATTCGGTATACGGTACTCCTATGGAGAGCACAACTTATAAGTTCGCAAAGGCACTACAGAGAAGATTCGGAATGATACCTCATGTAACAGACAAGAGTTATATAACGAACAGCTATCACGTACATGTTGAAGAGGAAATAGATGCCTTTGATAAGCTCAAATTTGAAGCAGATTTTCAGGCACTAAGCCCTGGCGGAGCTATAAGCTATGTAGAGGTTCCTGATATGCAGGATAATATTGCAGCGGTACTCAACGTTATGAAGTACATTTATAACAATATAATGTATGCGGAATTAAACACTAAGAGTGACTATTGCGCTGCATGCGGATACGATGGAGAGCTTAAAATCGTGGAAGATAAAGATGGCAAGCTCGTGTGGGAGTGTCCACATTGCGGAAATAGAGATCAGAATCAGATGTCTGTAGCTAGAAGGACCTGCGGATACATAGGCACGCAGTTCTGGAATCAGGGAAGAACCCAGGAAATAAAAGACAGAGTAATGCATCTATAATACTTGAATTATTTAATTTTATATGGACCATTTCCACTTTGGAGATGGTCCTTTAAATGGGAGCTTCAAACAAATGAACTATTGTAATATAAAGAACTTTGATATAGCAAACGGTTACGGGGTGAGGGTATCGCTCTTTGTGTCCGGATGTACAAATGCATGTAAGGGATGTTTTCAGCCTGAGACATGGGATTTTCAATATGGAGAACCTTTTACTGAAGAAACGGAAAATAAGATTATAGATATGCTTGATAAGGAATATATTGACGGAATTACTCTTCTTGGAGGGGATCCTTTTGAGCCGAAGAACCAGGTTGCACTTGTTAGTTTTTTGAGAAGAATCAAGAGAGAGCTTCCAAGTAAAAATATATGGGCATTTACCGGATTTACACTTGAAGAACTTAAAACCGAAGGAGAATATTCAAGGACGGATGTAACAGATGAGATGCTCAATATGGTTGATGTTCTAGTAGACGGACGATTTATTGAAGAAAAAAAAGACATAAGACTTCAGTTTTGCGGATCTCAAAATCAAAGGCTTATAGATATGAATTTAACAAGAAAGAACGGCGAGATCACATTGTGGGAAGATCCGGTTAAATCAAATATATAGTAAATACATTACAAAGTGAGTGAAAAGAGGAGGATTAATAATGGGAGATCGCAAGAAAAGGCAGTTTGCATTTACGCTGATAAGGATGGCAGCTACCGGTATTGCAGGAGGTATTGCATTGATAGCTTCGGCAAAAAGAGTTGGAGAGAAAATCAGTGAAAAGAATATGGCCAAGATAACCGAGGAGGAAAAGCATGAAGACTGATGTTCAAATTGCACAGGAAGCAAGACTTAGACCGATTACAGAGATTGCTGAAAAACTTGGAATCAAAGAAGATGAGCTGGAGCAATACGGAAGATATAAGGCTAAGATAAATAATAGCGTAATGACTAGATTAAAGGACCAACCTGATGGAAAACTCATCCTTGTTACGGCAATTAATCCGACTCCTGCTGGAGAGGGAAAGACGACTACAAATGTTGGACTCTCCATGGCGCTTGAAAGAATAGGCAAGAATGTCATGACAACTTTGAGAGAGCCTTCCCTTGGACCATGTTTCGGAATAAAGGGTGGTGCCGCAGGCGGTGGATATTCACAGGTTGTCCCTATGGAAGATATCAACCTTCACTTTACAGGAGATTTTCATGCTATAACTTCAGCACATAACCTGCTTGCAGCAATGCTAGATAACCACATACACCAGGGAAATAAGTTAAGAATCGTTACGAAGAACATAGTTTGGGATAGAGTGCTTGATATGAACGATAGAGCATTGAGACATATTGTAATCGGTATGGGAAAAAAGGGAGATGGAGTTACAAGAGAAAGCAGCTTCCAAATTACGGTTGCAAGCGAGATAATGGCGATATTATGCCTTGCTGAAGGTATAGAAGATCTTAAAGATAGGCTTGGACGGATGGTCGTTGCTTATAACGAAGATAAAGAACCCGTTACGGCAGCAGATCTTAATGCGGTAGGAGCTATGGCACTTCTGCTTAAAGACGCGATTAAACCTAATCTGGTTCAGACACTCGAGAATACCCCTGCCATAGTTCATGGCGGACCATTTGCAAATATTGCACACGGTTGTAATTCAGTAGTTGCGACAAAGACGGCACTAAAGCTTGCTGACTATGTTATTACTGAAGCCGGATTCGGTGCGGACCTCGGTGCTGAAAAGTTCCTCGATATTAAATGCAGGTATGCTGGATTAAAGCCTGATACTGTCGTGATTGTAGCAACTATAAGAGCACTCAAGTATAACGGGGGGAAAGCTCTTAGCGAACTTTCTATTGAAGATCTTGAGGCATTAAGCAGGGGTGCATCTAACCTAAAAAGACATATTGAAAATATCCGTAAATTTGGTATACCATCTGTAGTTGCTATAAACAGATTTCCTACGGATACAGATGCTGAAATTGAACTTATTAGAGAAAAGTGCAAAGAAGAAGGTGTTGATACTGTCCTTTCTGAAGTGTTCACAAAAGGTGGAGAGGGAGGAATAGAGTTGGCACACAAGGTTGTTGATATTTGCGAAAACAAAGAAAGCAAGTTCAAGCCTATATATCCTCTAGATATGTCAATTAAAGAAAAAATAGAAACGGTCGCAAGGGAAATATACGGAGCAGATGGTGTGAATTATGAAGATGATGCTGCAAAAAAAATAAAAAGTCTAACGAATCTCGGATTCGACAGACTGCCGGTATGTATTGCTAAGACACAATATTCGTTCTCGGACGACCCGGGACTGCTTGGAGCTCCTTCAGGATTTAACATACATGTTAGAGATGTAAAGATTTCAGCAGGTGCCGGATTTATAGTAGTTCTAACCGGAGAAATCATGACCATGCCGGGATTACCTAGGATTCCTCATGCAGAGGGCATGGATATTTTGGAAGATGGAACGATTATCGGGCTTTCATAAGTAAAATGCAATAGTTAAAAAAGCAGTAGTAAAACAATTCTATGTCTTGCTACTGCTTTTTTATTAACAAAATTATTCTTTATGATTACCTTTATCGTCAGAATAAAATGAGGAAACTTTTTCAATGTGTTTGCAAAGAGCATCGAATGTTTCACTGCTTATATCATGTTCAATTCTGCAAGCGTCTTGCTGTGCAACTTTTGAATCCACTCCGATAGTTTTGAAGAATGAAGCTAGAGTTTTGTGCTTATCATACGTCTTCTTTGCTATTTTTAATCCATCACTCGTAAGACTTATTAAACCGTCGTCGTCCATAGTAATAAAGTTTTGCTCACGTAATTTCCTTGTTGCATAAGAGACGCTCGGTTTAGTAACACCAAGAAGCCTTGCCAAATCAACAGATCTGATGAACCCTTTTTCCTCTTCAAGCATTAGCATGCCTTCAAGGTAATCTTCTAAAGATTCCTGTCTTTTCTTTTTAGCCATAAAACCCTCCGTAGTTAATTATATCTAACTAAATGATATATTATCATCTTTTCTTTTGCTTAGCAAGGAGATACTTATATATAGTTGAGAATAATAAAAAAACACTACAAGTTGATAAATTTCTAGCAATATTTTACACAACGCTTAACACATTGAAAATAGTGCAGTATAGACGTATTATCTTAATGTTATCAGGTTGACAATTTTAACATCTCGTGTATAATTATGACGAGAACGATAAATTTATCTCAATCATTCAGATGGATTTATTATAAATCGATAATTTAGTTAGGAAGGGATGCTACAATAATAGGATGCAACTTGTTAAAAAGACGATATACGAATGTTTTACCGAGAGGTTAGAGCGTGAACCGGACCGACTTTTTCTTAAATACGGAGATAGCGGATTTACGGTAAGAGAGATTGATAATATAGTAGATAAGGTTGCGAAATTACTTTATACAGACGGAGTTAGACCCAAAGATAGCATAGGCATTTATGGGATAAATAGTGCAAGTTGGATAATTTTATTTTTGGCTATACAGCGATTGGGTGCTGTTGCAGTTCTTGTTAATTCTTATTTTAAAGAAGGCGAGCTTGTGGACTGCATACTGATGTCGGATATGAAATACTTGCTATACACCGATATACAGGAAGATGACGCTCATGGCGTAGTAGCGAAAAAAATCCAAGAAAACGAGAAGACAAGACATGTTAAATGCTTTGACATAGAAGGCACATATGAGTATTGGAAGAGTCTTGTAGAGAAGAAAACGGAATGTGATTCGCTTGAACTTCCGAAACAGCCTGATCCCATGGATACCGCATGCGTACTGTTCACTTCTGGAACAACAAATATGTGTAAAGGTGTTAGACTATCTCATTATTCGTTGATAAATAATGCCCGGGAAATGGTGAGGGTGATGAGATGGAATGAAGATGACATAATGTGCATCGCGGTTCCTCTTTTTCATTGCTTTGGAATAACGGTAGGTATAATCGGTAGCCTTATAGCAGGAAATTCAATAGTTCTATTACAGAAATATAAGTCAATAAGTGTCTGCGAAGCAATTCAGGATAACAAATGCACGATACTTAACGGAGTGCCAAGTATGTTCCTTGCAATGGTAAGGAATGAGCGTTTTGATGAATTCGATCTTTCAAGCCTGAAAAGCGGCATAATTGCAGGTTCACCAATACTCAAAGAAGAATATATTTCGGTATGTGAGAAGATAAAAGGAATAATGCTTCAACCGTCATATGGTTTGACGGAAACATCTCCATGCGTTGCAATGTGCGACTTAGATGTTCCGCTTGAGAAAAAAGCGGTATCAGCAGGCAAGGTTATTAGCCATGTTGATGTAAAGATAATAAATAATGACACCGGTGAGGAGTGTCCTACCGGCGAATCAGGTGAAGTTTTCGTAAAGGGATACAATGTAACTCAAGGATATTTATCAACAGATCCTGTTGTATGTGATGCATTGATGCCTGACGGCTGGTTCAAGACGGGAGATATTGCATATTTTGATGAAGAGGGATTCTTATATATCGTTGGAAGAAGGAAGAATCTCATTATTAGAGGAGGAGAGAATATTTCTCCTACTGAGATTGAAAGATATATCAAGCAGGTTAAAGAGAACATGGAAGTCTTCGTCTATGGGTTGAAGAGTGAAGTACTTCAAGAGGAAATCGTTGCCTGTATTGAAGGCAAGAAGGATGACATTCTTGAGAAAAAGATAAGAGAATATCTGAGTGATAATATAAGCAAGTATAAGATTCCTAAATTCATAGTCTTTGTCGATGAATTTCCAAGGAATCCAACTGGTAAGATCGACGAAAAGAATCTAAAGAAAATGGTTAATGAAATGTTGAAACAGACATCATTATATATTACAAGGTAATTATTTATTGGATTTTATTTAAATGGGAGGTAATTTAAGATGAGCACGAGAAAGAGACCGCTGGAAGGAGTCAGGGTTGTTGAACTTGCTAATTTCATTGCAGCTGCAACAACAGGTAGATTTTTAGCTGACCTTGGAGCAGATGTAGTTAAGATTGAGAGTGCAAAGGGAGATCCTTTAAGATATACGGCTCCTACAGAGGGAAGGCCGCTTGATATGTATGAGAATACAACTTGGGAGCTTCAGAACGCGAACAAGAGATGTATTTCTATCAATATGAAAGATCCTGCAGGAAAGGAAGCTTTCTTCAAACTTCTGGACGGTGCGGATGTTCTTATCACGAATTGGAGAACTCAGGCCCTCGAGAGAGCAGGACTCGATTATGAGACATTGAAGGTTAAATATCCTAGCTTGGTATATGCCATCATCACAGGTTATGGAGAATATGGCCCGGCAAAAGATCTTCCTGGGTTTGACTTTACTGCATTCCTTGCAAGGGGTGGATATTTAGAGACTCTAAGGCAGAAGGATGCTAAACCAATGAATGGTATTCCTGGGCTCGGAGACCACAATGTAGGAATTAACCTCGCTGCAGGAATCTTGGGTGCACTTTACCACGCTAAGATGACAGGTGAGGGTGAGAAAGTTGAAACAAGTTTGTTTGAGACAGCTATATTCAATATGGGAATGATGATTCAGGCAGCTCAGTACCCTGAAGTTGGAGCTAAGTACCCTATAGATGCAAGAGAAGCTAATAACCCAATTCTTAACTGTTGGAAGACCAAGGACGATAGATATGTTCAAACATGTATGCCTGACTACAATCACTATTTCAAGACCTTTATGACTGCTCTTGGACTTGACAATATCGTAGAAGATGAGAAATACTTCCCGGTACAGAATCTACATAAGAATAATCTTTCAACCACTCTCTACGATTTGGTAATGGCTAAATTTGGAGAGAAAACTTATGAAGAGTGGGCACCGATCCTAACTAAATACGATATACCTTTCTCGAAATGCCAGAACTGGGAAGATCTTCTTGAGGACGAGCAGGCTTGGGCAAATGATTGCTACTATAAAATGCAATATCCTAATGGAGAAAGGGTTCTTGTCAGACAACCTGTAAAATATACAGAGATGGGACCTACGCCATACGAGCGTGGACCACTAATCGGTGAGCACGGCCCAGAAGTTCTTAAGGAACTTGGCTATTCAGATGATGAAATAAAGACGATGATTGATAATAAGACTTTATATGTCTGGGAAGATGAAAATAAATAAGAAATAATAATCTATGATTGCTTAATATTAAGGACTCGGCTG
>CABTXQ010000002.1 GCA_902488835.1 uncultured Ileibacterium sp. | reverse complement strand
TGCTGCAATTCGTAATTATGAATTGGGAAATAGATCTCCAAATAAGGAACAATTAAGAAAAATAGCAGATGTACTTAACTGTGATATTTCAGCTTTAATCGACCATGAACCGAATTCTATTTTTGAAATCATACATATTATCTTCGACTACGAAAAGGAAATGAAGTTCCGTCCTCTTGCAGGAAATGGCGAGCCTACTGCACTACTATCTCATAATCCGGATTTTGACGACTTTTTAATTGAATGGGACGAAATGAGAAAGAAACACTATAACGAAGAAATATCCGATGAAGAATTTAAAGATTGGAAGTTGTCTTTTCCTAAGAAATCACGATTTTTAAAGAAGAATAAATAAGCAACAATCTTATTCTTCACCTGACATCATTGTTAGGCTATTACCCAACATATATAATTTCGCAGTAAAGGAGGATTATCATGGAATTCCCGAGCCAATTAAAAGATATAGTATATAATTTATTGCAAGAACCAACATTAGATAAATTTAGAGATTTTCTACACGCACAAACAGGTGAACATAATTCTATTGACTTTAAAAAACAATGGATTGAAAATGCCGCTCTAGCAAAAGAAATATTAGCATTAGCAAATTCTAAGGGTGGTATAATTGTATTTGGAGTAGCGGAAAATGAAGATAGCAGTATATGTATAGATGGACTACCTGAAATAAAGGATAAAGCCGTTATTTCTAATGAAATAAAAAATTTTATATCATCAAATTTAAAATATGAAATCTACGATTTTTCATATACAACATCCGAATATAAGGCATTAGAAAACAAAAAATTTCAAATGTTGTTTGTAGAAGATGTACCTAAATATATTCCTTTTTTATCAAAAAGGGAACGTGGGAATCTTAAACAAAATATGATTTATATTCGCCGTGGAACATCTTGTGAAATAGCGAATGAAGAAGAACTAAATGCAATACTTGACAGGCGAATGCAATACTTATATCCTTCTAAAGGAGAACCGCTTATACTGGAAGAACACCTCAAGCAATTAAAAATTCTCTATGAAATGATTGAAAAAAATCATGTATATTACAAAAACTCACCTCTAAATAAGATTGCTTCAGCTTTTAGCTCTATCACTAATTTAACATTAGGAGAGAAAGTTGTTGAACCTAATCCACTTTATCCCGATGAAAGTTATGAGCAGTTTATTTCAAGAATGCTTATCGAGAAAAAGAAAAAAATTGAACGAGTTCTTGATCTATATTAAATACTTTAATTTATTATTTCAATCGCTATATTTTGATATCAAATATGATTTTATAATTTTTAAGAAATAGACGCAAAAAGACCGAAGCACTCATGCTACGGTCTGATTTTTTTCTTAATTTGTAAAGCCACTAGGAGCTATTACTCGATTTATTCTTTTTAAAATCTTTACCCAATTTTGTCCCAGTTACTTATTTTAACGGGCTATAAACCTTGAAAATAAGCCATTTTCAACAAAATATCTTCTATTCAAACTCTATCGTACCTGGTGGCTTTGACGTTATGTCATACACAACCCTATTCACATGATCCACTTCATTTACTATTCTATTCATTATCCGTTGAAGGATTTCCCAAGGTATGTCGTAAGCTTCCGCTGTCATGAAATCAGATGTTTTTACTGCCCTAAGTGCTATGGCATAATCATATGTCCTGAAATCTCCCATAACTCCTACAGATCTGAGATTCGTTAGTGCTGCAAAATACTGGCTTATTTCTTTATCGAGTCCTGCTTTTTTTATCTCTTCTCTATAAATTGCGTCGGCATCCTGAACAATTTTCACTTTTTCTGCATTGACCTCTCCTATTATCCTTATGGCAAGGCCAGGTCCTGGGAAAGGTTGTCTATTCACTATATAATCCGGAAGTCCGAGTTCTCTGCCGAGATCTCTTACCTCATCCTTGAAGAGCATTCTAAGCGGTTCAACTATCTCCTTGAATTCGATGTTTTCAGGGAGACCGCCTACATTGTGGTGAGACTTTATCACGGCAGATTTACCTAGACCGCTCTCAATTACATCAGGATAAATAGTTCCCTGTACAAGGTAGTCAACAGCTCCTATCTTCTTCGCCTCTTCTTCAAAAATCCTGATAAATTCTTCACCTATGATTTTTCTCTTTTCTTCAGGTTCTGTTATTCCGGCAAGTTTTTCGTAATATCTATCCTTCGCATCAACCATTATGAAGTTAAGTTCGTAGTTCCCATTTGGTCCGAATACCTTAGCTACCTCATCCGCCTCATTTTTTCTAAGTAGTCCATGATCTACGAAAACGCAGGTAAGCTGCTTTCCAATTGCCTTTGATAAAAGAGTTGCAGCAACGCTTGAATCAACTCCGCCTGAAAGTGCACAGAGGACCTTACCGTCGCCGATTTTTTCCTTTAATTCGCTTATCTGATCTTCTGCGTAAGAGCTCATTTTCCAGCTACCCTTACAGCCGCATATATTTTTGACAAAATTCTCTAGGATCTGTCTACCATGTATAGTGTGATTTACCTCAGGATGAAATTGAACTGCATAGAGATTCATATCCCTATTTTCCATAACGGCAACAGGGCAATTGTCAGTATATGCCGTGATTACAAATCCCGAAGGCACTGAACTTATGTAATCTGTATGGCTCATCCAGGTAACTGTCTCGTCATCAACCCCTTTAAGTATGCCGTCCTTAGACTTGATATGAGTGTCAGTATGGCCGTATTCGCTTGATGGCGCTGTTCCAATTTTTCCACCTAGAATATGTGCCATTAGCTGTGCCCCGTAGCAGATACCTAATACTGGAATATTTGATCTAAGAATCTTCTCGTCAATGCTTGGAGCTCCTTCACCGTATGCACTCTGAGGTCCACCTGTGAAAATTATCCCGGACGGATTAAACTCCATCACCTTATCTAGCGTGATGTTTTCAAATCCCATTACCTCAGAATACACATTAAGTTCCCTTACTCTTCTAGCAATGAGCTGATTGTACTGACCGCCAAAGTCTATTATGAGAATTTTTTCAGATTGTTTTTCCTTGTTCATCTTTTACCTCTTAAGCTATCTCCTTACCTGCGGTTGGCTGCTGTCTTTGAGAACTACGTCATGAGCTCCACCTTCAACGATACTTGTAGCTGATACGAGCGTCAGCTTGCCCTCATCTTGAAGCTGCTTGATTGTAATTACTCCGCAGTTACACATAGTAGATTTTATCTTATTAAGGGACATTGTAAGATTATCGTGAAGTGTTCCTGCATATGGAACATATGAGTCTACTCCTTCTTCAAATTTCATCTTGCCGCCTTCGCCGCCTAGATCATATCTTTGCCAATTCCTTGCTCTTGCAGAACCTTCACCCCAGTACTCTTTCATATAACTTCCGTTAATCATGACTCTCGCAGAAGGAGATTCGTCAAATCTGGCAAAATATCTTCCAAGCATTATGAAATCAGCTCCCATCGCAAGGGCTAATGTCATGTGGTAGTCATACACAATTCCACCGTCAGAACAAATAGGAACGTATATGCCGGTTTTTTCATAGTATTCGTTTCTTGCCTTTGCAACATCTATTACAGATGAAGCCTGACCTCTTCCAATTCCTTTCTGCTCCCTTGTTATGCATATTGATCCGCCTCCAATACCAACTTTGACGAAATCAGCCCCTGCTTTAACGAGAAAGTCAAATCCTTCTTTATCTACAACATTACCGGCTCCAACCTTTACCTTGTCGCCGTAATTATCCCTTATCCATTTTAGAGTTATTGCCTGCCATTCGGAATATCCCTCGGATGAGTCTATTGTCAAGACATCTGCTCCTGCTTCTATAAGGGCTGGAACTCTTTCCTTGAAATCTCTCGAATTTATTCCTGCTCCAACAATATAGCTTTTATTGTCATCTAACAGTTCATTAGGAAATTCCTTATGACTATTATAGTCTTTTCTGAATACAAAGGCTGTAAGTCTTCTATTCTTATCTATGACTGGTAGCTGGTTGACCTTATTATCCCATATCAAATCATTCGCCTCTGAAAGGCTTATGCCGCTTTTTCCATATACAAGCTTATCAAACGGTGTCATGAATTCCGATATAGGCGTATCAAGGTCCATGCGGCTCACCCTGTAGTCCTTGCTCGTTACAATTCCCACGAGTTTTCCTTCAGGAGTTCCGTCCTCTGTTACGGCAACTGTAGAATGCCCAGTCTCAGCTTTTTTGTCAAGTATATCCTTAAGCGTTTGATCAGGTCTTAGATTTGAATCGCTTTTTACAAAGCCTGCCTTGTAATCCTTAACACGTTTTACCATTGCCGCCTGGCTTTCAATTGGCTGTGAACCATATATAAAAGAAATTCCCCCTTCCTTTGCAAGTGCAACAGCCATATTGTCATCCGACACTGCCTGCATTACTGCGGAAACTAGAGGAATATTCATAGTGATTTCAGGCTCTTCGCCCTTCTTAAATTTGGTAATTGGTGTTCTTAGAGATACGTTCTCTGGTACCGTGTTCACATCGGTATATCCGGGAATCAGCAGGTACTCAGCGAAAGTTCTGGAAGGTTCTTGAAGAATTTTTGCCATCGATTGCCCCTTTCATATGCCATTATCTATAAAATATGTAAATTTTCATATCAAATTATAATAGTTGAAGTATAACATAATGAAGTAGTCAAATAAAGGTAAATATATGTTAGTTTTCAATATATATGTGAGGAAGTCTCATACCGAAGCTGCATAGGACTTCATAATTTATGGTGCCTTCAAGCTCTGCCAGGTCGAAGGAAGTAATTCTGTTGCCGAATTCATCTTCACCAAGTATTATAGCCTGATCACCGATTTGTACATCCTCTATGTCAGTAACATCTATCATACACTGATCCATACATATGCTTCCAATAACCGGCACTCTTTTACCTCTTATTAGTACATATGCCTTCCCCGATATAATCCTGGAATAACCATCTGCATATCCAATAGGCAGTGTTGCGATAACTGAATCTCTACTTGCAATAAAATGTCTACCGTATCCTATGCTCGTTCCTTTTTTTATTCTCTTGAGATATACTATCTCAGCTTTAACTGACATTATTGATTTAATTGGTAATTCTGATTCATCGATTCCCTTAAAAGGATAATCTCCGTATAGGATTATGCCTGGTCTTACGACATCAAACATCGATTCAGGATAGTCGATTATGGCAGAGGAATTTGCAATGCTTATCCCCTTTAACGAAACTCCGCTAGATTTTATTCTATCACATACATAAGAAAATATTTCGCACTGTTTCTTTGTATAATCTATGGATTCACAAGCCCTATCTGAGCTCTCAAATTCATCAGCAACGGCAAAGTGAGAAAAAGCTCCTATTATTTCTATATTGGAAAATTCTGAGATCTTTTTGATATCTGTTAAAGCATTTTCTATAAGCTTGCTTTCTTCAGATCCATCAACACTCAAAACCTGCCATCCTATACGCCCCATTCCGGTATCTATTGCTATTGTGCATTTGATTTTTTTATTAAATATCGATGCGACATTATTAATATTATCTGCACATTCAACTGAGCTTATTACCGGAGTCAAATTGTATTCGATTATCTCTTCTATGTCTGTATATGGTGCAATGCCGAGGAGGAATATACTGCATTCAATTCCTGCCGATCTAAGGTCAATACCCTCCTTAACAGTAGCAACGGCAAACATATCACAACCGCACTGAACTAAAGTTTTTGCACACATTATAGCTCCGGATCCGTATGCATCAGCCTTTACAATTCCAGCAATCTTAGGTATTGGCAGATTCTTACCGGTATTTTTGCTTACTATGCTTGTATTCTCTTTAATTTTTCTTTCTATTGCTTTGTAATTATTTCTGAGATCTTTTAAATTTATCTCAACCCATGCTTGTCTATCCATAATATTTGCCTATATAAATTGTCTTAAAGCAAGAGCCGACGAATCCGTTAATAAGGAATGGCGTCAGCTCTCTATGTCATATTTATTAATTTGAAATTATTCGTTGATCTGAGCAGCTACCTCAGCGGCAAAATCCTCATTCTTCTTCTCGATTCCTTCGCCTACCTCATATCTTAACATCTCAACAACTTCCATCTTCTTTCCAAGTTTATTTGCTTCTGCCTCAACATATTGACCTACGCTTACATCGCTATCCTTTACAAATGGCTGGTCAAGAAGACATACTTCCTTGAGTTCTTTTTTGATCTTTCCTGCTACAATCTTATCAACGATTTCAGGCTTCTTGCCCTCATTGAGGACTTCCTGCTTCAGTATTCTCTTCTCATTCTCAAGGTATTCAGGATCAACATCGGCTTCACTTATGAATTTAGGATCCATTGATGCAACCTGCATAGCTACATCTTTACCGACTACTTTAATTTCATCAGCAGTAGCATCGGTCTTAATCCCGATAATAACTCCAATTCTTCCGCCACCATGAATATATCCCGTATAAACAACTCCGTCAGTTGCCATCTTCTTGTATCTTCTTATGTTCATGTTCTCACCGATCTTAGCTATCTTATCAGTGAGCACCTCTGATACGGGCTTCCCTCTGAAGTCTACAGACATGAACGCATCCATATCTTTATCTCCGTGAAGAAGTGCTGTATTTGCCATATCTTCAACAAATTGGATAAATTCTTCGTTTTTAGCAACAAAGTCTGTCTCAGAGTTGATCTCTACTATTGCTGACTCAGAATTATCTTCATTATAAGCAATCCTTACAAGTCCCTCTGCAGCGATTCTACCTGACTTCTTTGCAGCCTTAGACAATCCTTTTTCACGAAGTACTTCTATTGCCTTATCTATATTTCCATCAGTCTCTACAAGTGCTTTTTTGCAGTCCATCATTCCTGCACCTGTACGTTCACGCAATTCTTTAACCAGTGCTGCTGTTACTGCCATAACTGTTTCCTCCCTTTATCTATGATATATTTATGCTTCTTCTGTTTCTTCTATTTCCTCTTCAGATGCATCGGCTGCAGGAACATCTTCAGCCTCACCTTCCTTAGCTTCAATAACAGCATCGGAAATAAGTGATGTGATTAACTTTACAGCTCTAATTGCATCGTCATTTGCAGGGATGATATAGTCTACATCATCAGGATCGCAGTTTGTATCAACCATACCAACTACAGGAATTCCGAGAATCCTTGCTTCCCTTACAGCAATCTTTTCTTTCTTAGGATCAACAACAAAAACTGCTCCAGGCATACCTTTCATATCTTTGATTCCGCCTAGAGACTTTTCGAGCTTATCTCTCTCAGCTTTGAGTTTTATTACTTCTTTCTTTACAAGCTTCTGGAATGTGCCGTCGCTCTCCATCTCATTTATCTGGTTCAGGCGGTCAATTCTAGCACTAATCGTCTTATAATTAGTAAGCATTCCGCCTAGCCATCTCTCATTTACATAATATTCTCCGCAACGCTTTGCTTCGTCTACGATTGCATTCTGAGCCTGCTTCTTCGTTCCTACAAAAAGAATTGGACGCCCTTCTGCTGCAACTTCTTTAACGAAATTGTACGCATCATTGATCATTCTTATTGTCTTCTGAAGATCTATGATGTAAATTCCATTTCTCTCTGTAAAGATATATGGTGCCATCTTAGGGTTCCATCTTCTTGTCTGATGACCAAAATGAACACCTGCTTCTAATAATTGTTTCATTGAAACTACTGACATAATATAACCTCCGGTTTCTCTCTTCCACCAAAGCGTAAATGCTTTAAACCCTCATTATCAATCAGGCACCGTAGCATAAGCTCTAGTGTGCTAAATTCACTGTATTTACCTACTTAAATACAAGCTTAAGTATTATATATAATTAAGTTGTTAATATCAAGCTTTTTATATTTTTTTAATGAGCTCATCCCAGCTTAATTCCTCTATGTTGAGGCTTCCCTCTCCGTATATGCTGAAGACAATTCCCTTATTGTATACTGAGTATAGCTTTTTTTCGTCCTTTAACTTAATTATTCTTAGATTTTTATTGCAATCTTTTTTTAATACATCTCTGAAAGACTTGTTTTTGTAATCGTATCTGAGACCGACTCCTAGCCACTTTCCATATGCCTCTTTTGCTGTCCATAATCTGAGAAAGTCCACCTTAGAACCGTTTTCATCGTTTAATGCTTCCCATTCTTCCGATGTTGCTACAGATTTTACAGCCAAGCTAAGTGTTTCGATATCTATATCAAGTCCTTCAATATCAGCTCCAACATTTTTTTTACTTATGGCACAGATGCTTGCCGCCTTGCAATGAGAATAATTGAATGATAATGATTCCTTATCAAACTTAGGCTTTCGAAACTCTCCAAATGAATAATCAGGTAATGAATCTATGCTTATTTTGTAATCACTGTTTATTAATGCATAAGCCAGTAGAAGCCTTGCGATTATAGCTGTCTTCTGATCCTTTTCATACCTGAGCCTTTTGACGTTTCCACTCCAGGAGCTTGGAAGTTTTGAGAACCTATCCATTAGAACTTCTATCGATATGCCATTGAAATCTTTAAACACGTATACATCCAATGTATCTAGATAACTACTACTTCGCACAGGTCTTCCTCTATGTCTGCTATGTCTGCCATATCAGCCTTCTTATAATTTATAAAGCTCATGAGGCTTTTTACATCGGCGTTTTCTACAAATTCCATAGGACTTATCTTGACCTTGAACATATTTGAAACGTGTTTCAAGAGCATCGGAACCAGAACGGAGGTCCCCCCAATTTCAAAAAAATTTGCACTATGGTTAAGCCCTTCCTCTTTTATATTTAACACTTCTGAAAAGATCAGTCCAAGCAGTCTTTCCTCCTCTGAAATCTCTCCAGGCTCTCTATGTTTATCTGCTTTTGATTCTATATCTTTTGAACTTTCTTCGTAGAATCCTTCCCTAAACCTTCTATGTAAATCCTTCTTCTTTATCTTCCCTATTGATGTTCTTGGAATTTCTCCATTTGGAACAAATACTATTTCTTTACACATAGTATTTGAAAAGGATTTAAATCCTTCTCTTATTAATATGGAAAGCTCTTTTTTTATCTCTTTATTTTCATTTTCTACTTCTATGAAAATTATAAGTTCGTCTCGCCTTGAGTCCTCGTTAATTGAAGCTATTGCACATATAGTATTGCTGTAACCTCGTTCATTGCAGTATTCTTCAATCTTCTGATTAATTGCTGGAACTGAATAGTTTACACCGTTTACAATAAGGCGGTCAAAGCTACGACCTGTTAACACAAGCTCTCCTGAAATCCATGACCCTATATCTCCTGTTATAAACCATCCGTCCTGAAATTCCCCGTTGATATCATCGTTGATATAGTCATCGAATATAGGTTCTCCCTTTACCTGAACTTCTCCTTCCACACCCTCTTCGTTTATGACCTCCCCTTGATCATCCACTATACGAAGCTGGAATCCATCTATTGCTTTACCGACAGATATTATATTCCCCTTGCTTATCTTTCCCATTGCCCTGGTTATTGTAATACCCGCTACCGCTTCAGTCATTCCCCAAAAAGGCAGCATAAGAACCTCTTTACAGCCCTTGTTTTTAATAATTTCTAGGAACTCCTTGCAATTTCTGTAATTTATCATTTCACCGGCATTTATTATTTCCCTTAGCGATGAAAGATCAATGTCCATATTATCTATCTCTTCTCTCTGCCTTATAAGTACAGAGAATATAGAATCGGGTGCCCATGTAACAGAGGATTTAAATTTATCAAGGAATTTAAGCCAAGCTTTCGGATCTTGTAGGACCTCCTCCGATTTTATATGAACCTGTTCAGCACGAAGAAGAAGTGGCAAGATATGAAATAAATTGAGAGGTGCAACATGTTCCATTGGAAACCAGTTGAAAAATCTCGTTTTATCTGTATATTCTAAAGCACTCTGGTCTATCAGTATTCCCTTAAGCAGTTTGTCATGCGTAAAAGGAACTCCCTTGGGATCACCTGTGCTGCCTGACGTGAATAGTATCATGGCAAGATCACTGACTTTTGGAATATATCTCAGCTCTTTTTCATAATCAGCATCGTCCCTGTTTACAGATGATAAAATCTCATCAGTGCTTTTTATTTCTATATTTGGAATTATCTCTTCAATTGTGTCTATCTTATCTTCCGTTACAATTATGCTATTTGCCTTGCTTATCCTCGTTATTATCTTTAGTTTATTTGCATCTGCATCGTTTTTCATCGATAGGCTTTCAACTGAACAAAAAAACGGAACTACAGTTCCACCCGAAATAAGTATTGCCCAGAAGAAAGGTATATATAATGATGGCTCTGTTACTGATAGGATAACCCTGTCATGTGGATCTATAAAGCTTGAAATCTCCTTAGCTATAGAAACAGCCTTATGTCTTAGCTCCTCATAACTCATCTCAACAACTTCACCATTATGTCCAAGAAACTTCAATTGATTTTTTTCTTTCTCATCCGATTCTTTCGCCATAAATGATTCACATATTGTATTATATTGAAATTCCATCCAAGAATGCTCCTTTCCTTAAATGCATCAAAACTGTTTTGGTGATCTCCCTTTCGTAATCACGAATGAAGAAATGCGAACCGCGCATTGTTATTAGGCTGAATTCATCTGTTAAAAACTTTAATAGACTTATATTTTGAAAAGGTACAGCGCAGTCTTCTTTTGATGCAAAGCTGCATATTCTGCATGGGGCAGGTGTGAAATTAAAGTGATAGGTCTCAATCATCCTGTAGTCATTCCTGATTACAGGAAAAAATTCTTCCTGTAAGCTGGGATTGTTCAGTTCCGATAGTTCAGCTCCGCCTATGAAGTTCAAGTATTTCTTTAGTTCATTTTCCTTCATCCCGCTTACATTATCTAAGTCCATAAAAACCGTCGATGCTCCCATAAAGATCACGAAGGGAGACCTCTTATATTTCTCCTTTATCTTTAGAGCTAACTCATACGCTATGACTCCACCCATGCTGTATCCGAATATTCCAAAAGGTTTGTCTAGAAAGCTTGCAATTCCTTCAGCCATTTCGTCGACCAAAAGTCTTAGATTGCAACATAAGTCCTCTTTTCTCCTGTTCTCCCTTCCTGGTAATTGAATTGGGCAAAGCTCAACCTCCTCAGGAAAGTATTTTTTCCACGATATATACATGGATGAGCCGCACCCTGCATAAGGAAGGCAGAACAATCTGACCTTTGATAACGGTTTGTTATCAGCTCCATATATCCATTTGCTGTCAATCATATTCATTATCAATTGTTTCCATCGTATATCTTTTTCAATGCCTTATAATCTTTTTTCTTCATATAATTTCTAGGTATTTCCTCTATTCGAATGTATTCTCTGGGCATAAGCATGTTCCCAATTTTCTTGACAAAAACTCCCTTTGCTGCCTCTTCATCGAGTTCCACGCTACCTGTATAGTAGAGAACAGGAATATGTCCTAGAAGCCCGCTTTTATCTTCAACTCCTATGCATGCACAGTCTTCAATTCCAGGGATGAGCGATGCAATATCTTCCAGCTCCCTCTGAGCAACCTTTTCTCCACCTACATTTATAATGTCATCAGCACGACCTAGGATGTAGTAAAAGTTCTCATCATCTCGCCACACGAGATCTGCAGTTTTCATCCAACCCTTGTCAACGGATTCCTTATACTTATTCTCCTCGTGCAGATAGCCGCTGAAGATCATATTACCCTTTATGGCAAGTCTACCAATTTTCTCTTTCCCGCATCCCTTCAGAAAATCGTTTTTTTCGTCCGACCAAATGCCTAGTCTAATACCATTTATCGGCACACCTAAGGCATTTATCTTATCAGATCTCTTGCTGAACTCCATAAAGACGCAACCTCCGCTCTCCGATGAACCCCAAGTATTAAAGAGTCTTGTATTTGGAAGAAGCTCTATCAATTTTTTTCTAAGAGGAACGGAAACAGCACCTGCACTGAACTCTATGTATCTTAGTGAGGAGAATTCTTTACTTACCATTTCCTCTCCAATCTCCCTTATTACAGACTCCATTGTCGCAGAAACTGAAGCCATAGCGGTACAGTTAAATTTTCTTATATTTTCTATAATTGCACTAGAGAAAACAGCTCCACTCTGAAGGACTACCGCCCCTCCCACTGAGAACACAGCTCTAAGGACTCTCATACCAAATGAGTGGTTTAGTGGAAGAGGAATTAGAACTATATCAGAGCTGTTTATTCCTATTCCCTTTACCGTGTTTACAGTATTTGTCTCAATATTCAGAGTTGAATGAAGTGTAGCTTTTGATTTTCCCGTTGTACCCGTTGTAAAAATCACTTCTCTTATATCGCTAGGAAGTGGTCTCTCATACTCAAGTGGCAAATTCCAGTCATTTGCCTCAGCTAAAAGCTCCTCATAGTGCATAGTAGGTGCAGATTTTATTCTGTTGTCATTTCTTGAAAAATAATATACGGCACCGACAAGACTTATCTCATATTCGAGCTTTTCAAGCTGCACTCCGCGTTCAACAGGTGAGCTTATAGCCCCTACTATCTGAATCGCAAGGTATGTGAGCACATATGAAATATCAGATACTGCTTCAAGTATCACGAAGTCACCTTTCTTTATTCCAATGGTTTTCATATATCCGGCAATAATCGAAGCTCTTTCAATCAGTTCTCTGTAATTAATAGAGTCTTTTTTCGTATATACTGCAATTTCGTCCCCATTTTCTTCTGCCTGAGTTTTTACCATATCGATTATGCTCTCGCATAAAGAATCTCGTAAAATAGAACTGGTCTTCATAAATCCTCCTTATGCTGCAAGTATTGTCGCTGCAAGCTTTTCAATCGTTTCATTATCATAGATCTCAAATATGTCGAATTTTTTTGAGAAATGCTCGTTTATCTTGTCTGACATTGACTGCATCACAAGTGAATTACCTCCAAGTGCGAAGAAATCATCTTCTTTTTTTATCTCCTCATTTATGTTTAATGCTGATGACCAAAGGTTCATCAGAAACTCTTCAGCCTTTAACTGTTCTTCGCTTTTTTCAATTACAGCATCCTTCTTTTCATTCAATGAATCCACATCTATGTTTTCATCAATCCCTGAAATGCCCAATGCATGGGTGCCTCTATCCTCTATTGCAGCGCGTCTTTCCCTTTCTTCGAAAAGATTTAGAACTATTATGTTTTCACCTGTATCGAGCTCTTTGAATAATCCGCTTTTGGAAAAATCGAGCACTAGTATAGGGCCTTCTTTTGACATGTCTAAGATTTTTTCCTTAGCATTATGAACTTCACTCTCTCTATCTGAATCCATATTTAATATAGCGTCTCTGAGTGATTCGTCATTTATCCACCCTCTCCAGTACTTATAAATAGCAAGTCCTACCCTGTCCGATATAAATACATCCGGTCTAATATTGTGTTTTTCTATATACCTGAGCATTGCCAATTTGTAGTCAGCATCTATCGCTCCTGTTACTGGGTAAAACCCTTCCCTGAACAATCTGTTGTTGTAAGGTGCCTTGTGTAAGTTGACACTCTCTACATTCTCACCAAACGAGGCAAAAACAACGCGTAGTTTTACTGTGTTAAGAAGCCTTGATTCAACAAGCGAGAGGGAATGATCTTCTTTATCCTCAATTGCTAGGTCGGTATCCTTAAGCCATATCTTCTTTTTTGAAAATGGATATGATGGGATTGAAATTCTCCTCCCACCCTCAATTACGAGGTTATTCCATTTAATGTCCATACCTGCCTTATAGCATTCATTCAAAACCTCTATATTGCTCTCATCTTTAGATGGAAATACTATCTTTATAGATTCATCGCTAGAGTTTTTCCAAGATAGCCTGTCTGGCGAAAGATCAAACACTAACGTCTTAACACCGCTCTTTTGCCGGCTTGCAATCTGCTTTTCAAACCCTTCAGAATTAAGATTAGGTGTCATTGATGACATTTCATTTAAGAAGACATCCTTACTCTTTTTACCCCTCATATATTCGAGAGCTGACTTAATTCCCTTGTCTATAAGAAGTAAATCTATTCTTATGCCTGATTTTTTTAATTCCTCATATTTTCTACAAGCATTCAAAATCGAATTAACATCATCCGTTGTTGTCTTGATTGCACACACTGTAAGGATTTTTTCTCCACCGTCAATCAACTCATACGGCTCTACACTTGCTAATTTATCCGAAAGCTCTTCGCATGAACCTGCTTCTATCAAAGCTCTATATTCATAATCATCTCTTCCCACGTTCATTGTAAGTGTAATATCATCAAATCTAGGGTTTTCTTCTCTGATATAATCGGTAATTGATTTAGCTTGAGCTTTAAAGGCTTCCTTTGTCCTGGCAGATATCTTTACAGGAACCTTTGCTTTACTCTTTACCTCTTCATCTCTTTCTTCTAAATAATTCTCAACGACAAGATGTGTATTGCATCCGGAAAGCCCAAAGCAGCTCACGCCCGTCATCCTCTTGGAATCTTTTGGCCATTTATATGTTTTGTGTACAAGTTCTAATCCGCTTTCGTCAAAGTTGACCATATCGTTGAGGCATTCAAAGTTTGCGATCGGATAGGTTTCATCGTTTTCATATCCTATTAGTATCTTTATAAAAGAAGAAATACCTGATGCAACAAAGAGATGGCCTATATTCGGTTTTAAAGTGCTCATCAGAAGCCTCTTATCTGATAGTCCATATTTTTTCACAGCTCTGTTAAGGCTCTCTGCTTCTACGGCATCGCCAACCATAGCGCCTATTCCGTGTGTCTCTACTTCTGTTAGATTTTCGATTTCTGCATCTTTCCAAGCATCTATAACAACATCTCTTTGAGCTTCCATACTAGGCATAGAAACATTGGAACACCGTCCTCCGTCACCGTTAACTGCTCCACTTACAATTACCCCATAGATATGATCATTTGCCTTTATTGCTTCATCTAAAGGCTTTAGTAAAACATATGCTCCACCTTCTCCCATCACTGTTCCGTCTGATCTTTGATCGAAGGAATTGAGCGTATAGTCATCAGATATTATCCCCATAGCATCGTAAATATTTTCTTTAGCTCTTGGAACATTTATGAATAATGTAATTCCTCCTACTACTGCGCTTTCAATCTCTCCAAGGGTCAATTTCTCACACGCCATATTAAGTGCTGTCATTGAAGATGAACAAGCACTGTTAATTGTGTAGTTCGAACCCCTCAAATCAAATTGGTATCCGATTCTTCCACTCAGCATATAGGCTTCGCTACCTATAATTGATGTTGAGCTTTGTTTCTTAATCATTTGATTGTATTCGCTGTTTATGCAGGCAATATATACTCCACAAAGTGACCCTCGGAATTCAGAAAGCGAATATCCTGCATCAAGAATAGCTTCTGCAACAAGTTCCAAACTCATTCTATGTTCTGGGCTCATGAGCCTTGCCTCTCTTGCAGCTACTCCAAAGAAGTCGTTATCGAATCTTTCTATGTCCTCTATATAGGCACATTTCATATATTCTGCTTCAGCGTTTAATTTTACCAATTCCAGCCTATGTTTCGGCGGATCAGATATTTGTACCTTTTTATCGTTCAAAATCTTTCGAAATTCTCTTTTATTCTCCGCTCCGGAGAAACGTCCGCTAAGCCCTATTACTGCTATTTTTTTATACTTCATTTTTCCCTCTTTTATAACAAATAGCTGTTTTAATACGACAGCACCATTATTCCCAAATCATCCTGTTCAATATCCACATTGTCCATTTCAAGATCCGATCTAAAAAATTCCCTCAACGGACGATTGCTGTAATGCGACATAAAGTGTATGGCAAGTTCAAGGTTATCCCTTATCGCTATAAGCTGATCTCCGTATTTCCTGTTATCTCCTATGAGCTTTACACTAAGTCCATCCCCTTCCGGTAAAACCATTACCATAAAGGTTCCTGACGGGAACATTCCCTCCCATGTTTCTATATTTATCCTTGCATGTACGTTAATCGGTTCGTCGTTGAACTTTGGTGCACCTGTTATTTCTCCTATGTTTTCATCTAGTATGAACATTGAACTTTTTAGCCCGCATTCAGGTGCTGCCCTTCTATGTGAATATCCTTCTCCAATACTCTTTCTGATCATAGCTTGAGCATCTTTAAAAGTGTCATCACGGTTGAATACCGTACGGCAATACATTAGTCGTGCCAGAAGTCCTGGAGTATCACGAAACTCCTTATCTGCTCGGTTTGATATTATGTACGAAGAAACCACATCATTAACATCTAAAAGCTTTGCAAGCGAGAGATGAAACCCCAGCATTAACATATTGAAGGTGCTTGTCTTTTCTCTACGAGAAACCTCTTCGATGGCCTTTTTATCAAGGTAAAGGCTGACATCCTTATTCCGTTCAGTATTTCTTTTTGACCGCTCCTTACTGAGTGTGTTTCTCTTATATCCCTTAAGTAAATCCTTCCAATACTGTTTTTCTTCCCTGCTCTTTGGGCTTTCTAAGAATTCGTATTCTCTTTTGATAAACTCATCAAACCCCTTACAGAATAATTTCTCAGCACTTTCATCGTTATAGTACCTGAAAATTCTGTTTATTATCGAAGTTACCCCACCGTAGTCAATAACTATGTGCGAAATCATAAACATCAGAAAGTGAAGTGAATCATCGATTTTTATTAGCCTGAACCTCACCTGTTCTCCATCAGGATCAAATAGGTCAAGTGGGGTCCTTGCCTGTTCATCTAGATATCTCTCACAGCTATCTATTCTTTCATCCCTATCTTCTCCAGGGAGATCAACCTCTATAAGATTAAATTCCTGAGGTTCTTTTTCCTGTACATAGAACTTCCCAAATTTACCTATTAAATATGACCTCAGTATGCCTTCCTCATTCCTAACCCTAGCAATACTTCTTTCAAGACGTGCTGTATCAAGGTCTCCTTCCAATGGAAGTTGAAATGTCAGGTTTGCTAGTATCTTAGCGTTATTGCTTCCTAGTCCCCCTACTGTTTTATAAAGGAGGGAAAAAGATTGCGGAATAAATGAAAGATCAACTTTTCGAAACAATCTGGGAATCAATTTTCTCCTTGGATATGTCATCAATGAGTATCTTTTTGTTTTAATATCCATATATCTCCTTTCCATTTATTCGTTCGCCTTCATGGATTCAACCATATCTATCTTCTTCATCTTTTTAGTAAATATATAATTTACAATGAGAGAAACGATTAATACGGCAATAAAGCTTATAAAATAAGATTTTAAATATATCTTAGTCAAGAAGTCCTGCCCTCCGCCATTTGAAACGAACATCTGATTTAGAACCGGTTTGCCAAGGGGTATTCCCAGCAGTCCACCAACGACTGTCATCCATATATTTTGTGAAATCATTATCTTCCTAAGGCCCCTCTTTTTTATTCCAAGAACCTTAAGGGTCGCAAATTCTTTGTTTCGCTCGTTAAATGCAAGTACTGCCGAATTATAGATAACGATGAGCATTATTATCAGTGCCATTACTATGAAACTGAGTATTATGAGTTCATAAATTTCCACCCCGTTATCCCAAGCGTCAAGTCTGCTATTTCGACTTATGACAGCTGATACGTTATCATTCTTATAATTTTTTAGGTTCTTATCACTAAGACAAACATTCCCGTGATATACTCCTCCTCCATCTATATAGGTTGGCTTTAGTATCGTAAGCCCCTGGTTACTCATGTTCCAGTTAATAAGACTTATCTTGCTCTTTATCCATTTATCGCTTCCGATTCCCTTCCAGTATATTGTGTCTCCATTTTTGAATCCATGTTGATCAGCAAAACGCCTGCTCACTGCAATATCGCCTTCTTTTAATGAATACTCCTTTAAGTTGACATCTATAAGGCGGTATTTATCTGTATTATTTAATACAGTTACATTTGTGTTCTTTGAAACTCCATCTTCTTTTTTCTTAACCTGAATTTTATCTAGCATAAGCAGATCACCTGAAACATCTTTCGCAATTTTTTCTGCCTCTTCTTCATCAATACTATTTGACAATCTAATCTCGTACTTAAAATTCTGTATATGGGAAAAATTGCATTCCTTCATATACGCCAAAGTATCCATGCAGCCCACCGAAGCGAGAACCAGAACCATGCTTCCTGCAATTCCTATTGCAACCATTGAATTTCTTCCCTTGTTCCTCGAGAAATTCCTAAGATTATATCTTGTTGCAAAGCTGAATTTGTTCCAAAAAGGCAGGTATTCAAATACACATTTTCTTACCGTCTTAGGTGCTCTCGGATAAAGAATGTCTCTTGTGTTCAGTTTTATAATTTTCTTTGTAGATAGATACGCTGTTGCTGTACATGTCCCTATAATCAAAATAGCTACAAAAGCAAAACTAATTGAGTATCCGGTAATCCATGAAGGCAAGGTATACTGCATGCTCAATATCAATCCTAGGAATTTCTCGCCTATGATCTTAGGTCCCAAAAGAGCTCCAATAACAGTACCTATTGCAGAAAGGAAGAATCCGAAGAACATGTAGTGACGAATGATTTTCTTCCGCTTTACCCCAAGTGCCTTCATTGTACCTATCTGAACCCTCTGTTCCATTACGACACGAGACATTGTTGTAACCATTACCATTATTGCCGTTAGCAAAAATATCATTGGAAATAGGACTGCAAATGCTTTATGCTGTTCTATCTCATCAGTAAAATTTTGAATCCCCCCCTGGTCTTTTTGCTCTAGAATTGCCATGTAATCACTGCCAATTGCATCTATTACTGATTTTTCAATATTTCTCCTGCTTTCGTTAGATTTAATCAGTATCTGGGAGTTTGGCAAAAAAGTTTCAACCTGTTCCTCTGTCAGAAAGTTTTGATCCATCCCATAAGGTAATATAGTTCTAAGAAATGCTTTTTTACCTATATATGCATATCCTATGTCCTTGAAGTCCGGATCTGAGTCCTTGTTTGCCTTATAGTACTCAAATTCAGGCATCATCATCAGGCCTTTTACCTTCTCACGAATTTTAAATCCGTTATATCTGAGTGTTACTTCATCGCCTATCTTTATTTTATTAGCTTCTGCATATCTTGAATTAATCCATATGCCATCTTCTGACTTGGGATCAAATTTAGCGCCTTTAATGTTCAGAGGTTTACTAACCTTGTTTTCATCTTCGATGAAGAGTGTAATAGGATAGTCTTTATCTGTAGAGAGCGTTTCAACCTGAGTTCTGAACTGTGCTTTCTCTACTCCCTTACTATTTGTAAGTTTTTCTAACTGCTCTTTATTAAAGTTCTTACCGTAGACCCAGTAATCAGCAAGGACTGTGTCCTTATGATATTTTGCACGAATTTTCTCCATTCCGATGTTTGAGCTGCTTAGTCCGGTGAAGCCGGCCATGGCAACCATCGCAAGTATCATGAGCGATACAAAAGGAATCAAGTTCTTTCTCATATCACGCAACATCTTTTTTATGAACATCACAGATCAAGCCTTTCTACCGGAAGTGGATTCTCGTTAATCTTTATTTCTTTTATCTTTGCATTGCGCATATGTATTACCTTATCTGCGCATTCTGCTATTGCTGCATTATGTGTTACTATTATGAGTGTCTTGTTATTTTCTTTACAAATATTAATAACAAGTTTCAGAACATCCTTTCCCGTATTTGCATCAAGTGCACCTGTAAGTTCATCGCCAAGAATAATCTCAGGGTCTTTTGCAAGAGCTCTTGCAATCGATACGCGTTGCTGTTCTCCGCCGGAAAGCTGTGCTGGGAACTTCCCTTTTTTCTTAGAAAGCCCTACTGCTTGAAGCATCTCATCTGCGTTAAAAGGTAGATGTACTATTTCATTAGCTATAGCTACATTCTCGTATGCACTTAGACCCGTAAGTAGGTTGTAAAATTGGAAAATAAATCCTATCTTTCTTCCCCTGTAGTCCTCCATTTGATCCTCGTTATAACCTGAGATATCATCGCCATCTATTATGAGAGAACCCTTTGTTGGCTGATCAATTCCACCTAGCATATTGAGTACCGTTGACTTTCCGGCACCAGATTGACCTAGGATTACGACAAATTCGCCGCGATTAATAGTAAAATTAATGTTTTCTACTGCATAGAACTCTGTCTCTCCTTGTCCATAAGAACGGTAAACGTCACGAAATTCAATTAACGGCGTATTCATATTTCTCCTTTATTTAAGATATAAGCTTTAATTTAATTATTTGGTTAGTTAAATTGAACTAACTCATATACTAAACCATCACTTAATATAAATCAATCCTAAATTTATAATATTTATAACCAAATTATCTCTTTTTTCCTTGATTAGTTTTGCTTTCAAACATATAATTGATACGTATTTTTGATATTAAATATTTTATCAAGGAGAGAAAAATGGATAATTTTTTTAAGTTAAAGGAACATGGAACGGATGTTAGAACCGAGATTATAGCCGGTGTAACTACTTTCCTTTCCATGGTGTATATTCTAGCTGTAAATCCAAGTCTACTTGCAGCTTCAGGCTTAAACAGTGCGGCAGTATTCACTGCAACAGCTATTTCTGCTGCATTTGCAACTTTGATTATGGCTTTTTATGCTAATTATCCTGTAGCACTTGCTTCAGGAATGGGACTAAATGCATACTTTTCATTCTCTGTATGCATCCCTATGGCGGAGGCCGGTATTCAAGATCCTTGGAAGATCGCTCTTACAGCTGTATTTATAGAAGGTATAATTTTTGTCCTTCTCAGCTTTACGAACTTCCGTGAAAAGCTTGTAAATGATGTGCCGGCGAACCTCAAATATGGAATCACATCCGGTATAGGTTTATTCATTGTAATAATCGGTCTTAAGGGGGCAGGCATAGTTTCAGCAGATCCTGCAACTCTTGTTACAATGGGTTCAGTAAAGTCACCACAATTTATTCTTGCACTAATAGGATTTTTGATTATTGCTCTTCTCGTTCATTACAATGTAAAGGGAGCTGTTCTCATAGGTATTCTTTCAACTTGGGTTCTCGGCATGATTGCTCAGGCGACAGGATGGTATCAGGTTAATATCGAGGCTGAGGCCTTTTCACTATATCCTGTCTTTTCTTTAAAGAATATAATTCCACATGCCCCAACATTATTCGCTTTTAATTTCAAATGGATAGGCGAAAATTTGATTGAGTTCCTCGTAATCACTTTTTCATTTCTCTTTGTAGATTTGTTTGACACGGTCGGAACTCTAATCGGAGTTGCCAGTAAAGGTAATCTTTTAGACGAAGATGGTAATCTCCCAAGAGCAAAGCAAGCTCTAATGTCTGATGCTCTTGGAACAATGGCAGGTGCTTGCTTAGGTACATCAACTGTTACGAGTTTTGTTGAATCGAGTGCCGGAGTTGCTTCAGGTGGTCGTACAGGTCTTACATCTGTAACAACCGCAGTGCTATTTATAATTGCACTTTTCTTTTCACCGATTTTCCTTGCTATTCCTGCATTTGCAACCACACCCGCTCTTGTTTATGTAGGTCTTCTAATGCTCAGTGCGATAAAGAACATGACATTTGATGATAATATTGCAGACACTGTCAGTGGATTTCTTGCAATTGTCATGATGCCTTTCACTTATTCTATAGCAAATGGAATAATGTTCGGAATGCTAAGCTGGGTAATCTTGAAGATTTTGACAAAAAAGATAAGTGATATTGCTCCTGTAATGTGGGTTTCTGCAGGTTTGTTCGTAATAAGATTGATTACACTTGGACTTGGAATTGGTTTTCACTAGTTAATCTGATTAATTCATTGTATATAAAAAAAGGTCATCTCAATATTAAGATGACCTTTTTTGTTATTCTTTAATTGTATCTATAACTCCTTTAACTACCTGCCTTGCATACTTCTCATCTTTTAGGTCTGCACCTTCCTCTATTATCCTCTTCATCCTCTCCCCTGCAGTTTTATCTTCTTTTACGGTTCCCTTTATTACGACAATTTTTGCAATCCACATCATAAATCTGTCTATTCCATGTACCTTAGATGGATCATATGCTCCAGGACAATAGTAAAGTTTTGCAGCACTCATATCTACCTTATCGCTAAAATTAATCTCTGCAATTTGTTCGTAGTTCTTTGGATTATAGTCTGAAATTCCCGTGCAATAGATTATAACCTTCTCCTTAATTTCATCCATATAAGGCTTTATTGTTTCAAATCCAACTATACCGCTACCTCTAAGCCAGCTTCCGAAAACTACTGCATCGTAAATGTTCAAATTATCAAGGTTTGCATCATCAATGCTCATCCTTTCAATTTTACAATCTATTCCAATCTGATCGCATGAACTTTTAATGCCATTTTCAATCCATTCCGAGTATTTTTTTGTAGATCCTCTCTTTGAATTATAAATAATCAGTATCTTCTTTTCATTCATGCTATATTCACCCCTTTATGTTTGACTCGCCAAACCAATTCTTTAATTTTTCTTTAAGCTCGTCATTCAAATCTATTTTGTACCTATCACCCATCTTTGTAGTTTTTCTACCTGGAAGATATATAAGCACCTCTCTATTTCCAGGATATTTTGACAGCAGTTCGAAGATTTTCTCAAGTACCTTCCTTTCACCACCTGCTTCATCTCTGGTTTCAGCATTTACTCTGATTTTTACCGGATTATTATTTGATAATCCTCCAAATTCTGCAATATCTTCTATTGAAACTATGCTTTGAACAAGGATATCTGCTTCTCCATTTCCTTGATAATTGACCCTACCCTTAATTGATACAACAAGATCATCTCTTATTAGACTCCTGTTTTTATTATATACCTTTGGAAAGAAAATGAGGTTGACAGTCCCATAATAATCTTCAAGAAGAGATCTTGCCATTTCATCCCCTTTCTTTGTCATCATAGTTTTAGCTCCTGTCAACATGCCTGCCATAACTACTTCTTCTCCATCTTCAATTTTTTGTACTTTAAGGGTTTTGACAGATTCACTTTCACTATCTTCGGAGTCTATATCATTTTTATTTACGGCAAGGTCAATGCTGTAACAATTTATATTTTTTTCAAGCAAATCGCTATAATCATCAAGAGGATGACCTGAAATATACACTGAAAGTTCTTCTTTTTCCATTGCAAGGAGAGTTTTCCTATCAAAATTCTTTACATCCGGCATCTCTCTTGCTCTTGAAACATCCTTCTTAACCTCATCATCAAGTTGAAAAATTGAAATTTGATCCTTTGTGCTGCTCCTTGCTGCTGCTTGTGCGGAAGAAACCGCCTCTTCATATACCATGAGCATTGCTGCTCTGTTCTCATTTAGGCAGTCCATCGCTCCGGATTTTATAAGGCTTTCAATAGCCCTCTTGTTTAATTCTTTTACATCAAGATTTGAAATAAATTCAAATATATCGTTTGGTATGCCATACTTTTCACGAGATTTGATAATTGAATTCACTATTCCAGTTCCAACATGCTTGATTGCAAGTAGACCAAATCTAACACCACTATGCTTATTGCCTTTGTCATCAATTCTATATTCCGCTGTAAAATCAGCAAAACTTTCATTAATTGAAGGTGGGAAAATTTCAATTCCCATTTCTTTGCAATTCCTAATATATGCACCTATGTGCCTCTCATTACCTATCATGCTTGTCATGAGTGCCGCCATATATTCAACAGGATAATAGCATTTGATATATGCTGTTTGATATGAGATAACTGCATAAGCAACCGCATGTGACTTGTTAAAAGCATATTCAGCAAAGCTAGCCATGTCGTCAAATATAACATTTGCCGCACGTTCGGAGATCCCTTTAGATACACATCCTTCTATTTCAACAGATCCGTCTTTATTTCTTTTGCCATGAACGAAATTCTCCCTTTCAGCATTCATTGCCTCTTTGTTTTTCTTAGACATTGTTCGACGTACAAGGTCTGAACGTCCATATGAGAATCCGCCAAGTTCTCGAACAATTTGCATTACCTGTTCCTGATAAATTATGCATCCGTATGTAACATCCAGGATGTGGGCAAGGGATTCATCAACATATTTAATCTTATCAGGATTTTTCTTATTACTAATATATTTAGGTATCGAGTCCATAGGTCCCGGTCTATAAAGTGCAATTCCAGCAACTATATCTTCAAAGCAATTTGGCTTAAGCTCTTTCATAAAGGCTGTCATGCCAACGCTTTCTAGTTGAAAAACCCCCTGTGTGTTCCCATCGGAGATCATTTTGAAGACCTTGGGATCGTTGAATTCCAGATTATTGATATCAAGACTGATGCCTGTATTTTGTTTGATTAGATTAACCGCATTTCTCAAGACGGTTAGATTCCTTAAGCCCAGAAAATCCATCTTCAAAAGCCCAAGTTCTTCTACTGTTTCTTTTGTGAATTGAGTCGCTATACCTTTACTCTCCGAATAATAAAGTGGTACATATTCATCAAGAGGATTCTGACATATTAAGACTCCTGCAGCATGAGTTGATGCGTGCCTTGGTAAATCTTCAAGTGCCATTGACATATCTAAGATTTCTTTAACAAGGTCATCACTCTCATACTGATTCATAAGCTCTGAATTGATCTTCAGGGCTTCTGATATTGTTATATTAAGAACATCCGGAATGCTTTTAGCGATTGCATCACCCTGTGCATATGTTGCTCCAAGTGCCCTTGCAACGTCCCTTATCGCCATCTTGGCCTTTAGTTTCCCAAAAGTTATAATTTGCCCTACATTTTCTTTACCATACTTATGAATAACGTAGTCGATTACATCCTGTCTCATATCGATATCAAAATCTATATCGATATCTGGCATACTTATCCTCTCAGGATTAAGAAATCTCTCAAATATAAGATTGTACTTTATAGGATCAATCTCTGTTATCTTTAATGCATAGGAAACGACACTTCCTGCGGCAGATCCCCTACCGGGTCCTACAGGAATTCCTCTTGTCTTAGCGAAGTTGATAAAATCCCAAACTATAAGAAAGTACTCAACATATCCCATCAGTTCAATTACAGAAAGCTCTTTATCAAGCCTTTTCCTAGGGACGCTATTTGGATCATTTGCCTTAGTTGATCCGTATCTTTCAATCAAACCCTCTATACAGAGTTTATGCAGATATTCCTTGTTACTCATTCCTGCAGGCGGTTCATAATTAGGTATATGATATTCGCCAAATTTTATATCTACATTACATCTTTTTGCTATTATTTCAGTTCTTTCTATTGCATCATTAAGACAGGGGAAAAGATTTCTCATCTCCTCCTCGCTTTTCAAATAAAATTCCTCAGTCGCAAAAGTAAGACGATCATCTGCATTAACATTAGCATTCGTCGCTATAGCAAGTAAAACGTCATGTGCCTTTGCATCCTCTTTACGAGTATAGTGTGAGTCATTTGTTACCACAAGTGGTATGCCTGTTTCCCCTGAAAGCTTGATGAGACCCTCAATAACCTTCCTGTCTTCCGGAAGATAGTGATTCTGTAACTCAAGGAAGAAATTATCTTCACCAAATATTTCAAGAAGCTCAAGTGCTTCGGCTTTAGCTCCTTCATAGTCATCAACCAGAAGTTTGTATTGTACTCTACCTGCAAGGCAGGCTGAAAGGCATATTATCCCTTTATGATATTTTCTTAAAAGTTCCTTATCTACTCTTGGCTTATAATAAAGACCGTTTATATAAGCTTCAGAATCTATCTTCATCAGATTCTGATATCCTTCATTTGTCTCAGCTAAAAGTATAAGATGACCGCTATGCCTATCGTAATTTGGATCCTTATCCGTCATTCGTCTTGCAGCAGTGTAAATCTCGCACCCAAGCACCGGATGAACTCCCTCGTTCTTACATGCTTTGTAAAAATCTATAACACCAAACATAGCGCCGTGATCCGTTATTGCAACGGCATCCATTCCAAGAGCTTTAACGTGTTTTGGAATCTCATTAATTCTTGACATTCCATCTAGAAGACTGTATTCACTATGTACATGAAGATGTGCAAAAGCCATAAATCACCCCTAAAATTTTTTCTAATTATATCACATAACTCATATGTTATATTCATATTCATAATTTATTCTTGTTTGGTTTCAATATTATGTGTTAGAATGTACAAGCTATATGTGGAGGTTTCATAATGAAAACAATTATTAAAGCATTGCTCATTTTGGGAATGCTTATCAACATATATTTAGTCATTAATGATATATTAAAAAGGATTCATACCGATAAGGGAAGATATGATTGGGAATTTGGTAAAAAAAACATCGTTTGGAATTCAATGGTAGGTCTTATCGGTAATTTTTTTGATACCTTTGGGCTTGGTTCTTTTGCAACTTCATCTTTTCTATTCAAAATCCATCACTCGGTACATGATATAGATGTGCCTGGTACGCTTAATGTAGGAAACTCTATACCTGTTTCTCTTCAAGCTTTGATCTTCTTATCTCTTGTAAATATTGATATAAAGACCCTCGTTTGTCTTATTATTTCTGCTGTGCTTGGTGCTTTCTTAGGTGTGAAGTTCGTTACAAAGTGGAATAAACGCTCAATAAGGTTTGGAATGGGAATCGGTCTGCTGCTTCTCGGTATCTTCATGATAATGAATAATATTAATATAATTCCCTTAAATCTAACGGGTACTTCCCTGAAACTCACGGGATATAAGCTCGTTATCGCTATGATAATCAACTTCTTTTTGGGCGCACTTATGAATCTTGCAGTCGGACTTTACGCTCCTTGTATGGCTCTTGTTTCTGTACTCGGAATGGAGATCAAAGCTGCTTTCCCTATTATGATGAACTCTTCAGCATTCCTCATGTCTTATGGAAACGGTCCAAGATTTATTAAAGAAGGAAGATATGATATGATTGCAAGTCTATGTCAGATGGTAGCAGGAAGCATTGGTGTTGTTATTGCAGCTTTTCTAATTAACAAACTACCTATTTTCATTCTGACATGGATATTTGCCTGCGTAGTTTTGTACTCTTCATTCCTGTATCTTCGAGATGCATTTATTAAGAAGTAAGACCATATATTATAGCAGGCTTGACCATTTGACAAAGGCATATCCGTTTTGTATAATTCAGTAGTTATATTTATATGCACCCGTAGCTCAATTGGATAGAGTGTCTGACTACGAATCAGAAGGTTTAGGGTTCGAGTCCCTACGGGTGCACCAATTGTAAAAATCTGTAGCCGTTTAATAGCAACGGTTACAGATTTTTTATTTTTTTGTAATTAATGAAAATAGAGCCACAAATAAAGCCACCAGCTTTTGGTGGCTTTAATATATGATTATTAAAAATTTTCAATTACTCAGTAACATACCGCTTTTTTATATATGCTTTATTCCTGAATGACAGACAAAGCACTAATGAACAACGAGGGAACAGCGAGAAAATTACATTGCCTATAGTCTGAACCTCTTCAATAGTTTTAAGAAATTTAAAAACCCACGTCAACGTGGGCGTTATTCTGATATTTTTTCTTTTCTTTCCTCAATCAGTTTTGTCAGCTCGTCTAAATCTTCTAATGTTGCCTTATTTCTTATAAACGACCTTGCTGCCCCTCTACCACTTAAATAATTCCTGCGTTCTCTGTTCGCATCTTTCCACTTTTTATCAGCTTCAGGATTATATGTTCCTTTCTTTTCTTTGATAGTCATATTTACACCCCTTTCTAGCAATTAAATAAATTATAAGTCCAATAAACAAACCCCAACCAATTAAACCCGTAATTTTTTCTTTGGCTGTTGTTTTTCTTACTTCTTTTGTTACTTTGTATTTTTTATTGTTATTCATTGTTTATTATGGTATGGTTCCCATAGAGGGGTTTATGCCCGCTCTATGGTGATTTTAACTTTGAGGAAAACTAGATTTAACTTAATTGTTAATTTGGTTATCCTAATTTTTTTATGTTTTGTACCTCTTTTATTATAACTCCCAATCTCCGAGGTCTTTTGCACCAAAATATTCAAATGCATAATCAGGCATGTTTAAAGCTTCTCCTGTTTCTTTCAAAACAACAACCGGACTATCTCCCCCGATTGTGTGCTCATCTTCTTTACTTGTAAATATCCAAGCAAGAGAATCTTCATAGCAATGGTCAATATTTGGCTTATGCTCCTTCGCTATTTTTAAAGCCTCTTCATAATTCATCATTTTTCCCTCTTACTTTCATCAACATACTGCATGGCATTTGACTTAATGCCGGCTATCTGTTCATCAGATAATTCTTTAACTACTTTAGCAGGGCGTCCAAATGCTAATGAACCATTCGGTATAACCTTACCTTCTGTAATCAGTGAGCCGGCACCTACTATGCAATTATCTCCAATTAATGCACCATCCATTATTGTTGAACCCATACCTATCATGACATTATTTCCTATAGTGCATCCGTGTACAATCGACATGTGCCCAATAGTAACATCATCCCCTACTGACACTGAATATGAACTGGAAGTATGTAGTAGTGAAAGATCCTGTACATTGGTACGCTTACCAATTGTAACTTCTTGTTTTCCGCTACAACGAATCACCGTGTTATACCATACGCTGCTGTCGTCTCCTATGCTTATATTATCTCCAACAATCTTAGCTCCTTCGGCTATGAAGACGCTGTCCTTGATATCCATCTTTATACATACCTCCTTTGATTTATATAAATAAAAAACGTTATCGCCTAGAGTTTGTATAGACCGATAACGCAACAGAATATATTATCCTAAATATTTTAATACAACTGCTCCCATAGCTTTAGCTGCAATTATCATAGCACCCTCATTGATGTCAAATTCCGGATGCTGATGTAACCACCTACGGTCGGAAATAATATTTTCTTTTTTTCGTCAATAAGCGAAAAAAGCTTCTTATATTTTGGCATAAATTCTTCTTTCAAAATGTTAAAACTCAATATTTGTTATATAAATTTATAAATATCATTTATTCATTTTAACAAGTTCATAAAGCAGGACTATTGGAAAAGCTATAATACAGACAATTATAAACATCTCACTAAATCTCCACTTCTTTAAGTAGAATCTTATTGATTTTAGTTTCTCGGAGTTCTGGCAATTTTGTACATCGCATACAAACTAACAGCAAGCAGAATTCCTCCAAGAATTTGTCTAAGTGTCATTTCCATTCCTCCTTATATCTATTTATTATATTGTATCTTATACTTCATCTCTGTTATTGGATATTTTTCCTTGATATCTCCGTTTCTGAAAGCCTTATTTAATTCACTCAGTTCATCCACCTGCCTTTGCAGGTCTTTACCGATGTCTGTTTCACGAATGATAATCCTCTTATTCATGTCTTTTACGATTTGAACTTTAGGACTGTGAAAGACCTGTGTACCGTCATCTTTTAACTTTTCATATGGCATGTGTTCAGCAAGTGCCATAAATCTGGAATTATAAATGAATGTATACCCTGCAATTCCAGTCGTTTTTTGATATGCCTTGCTTATACCGCCATCTATAACATAGAGTTTGCCATTGCCTTTAATTGGACTCTCTCCATCCTTAATCTTCACAGGCACGTGTCCATTTAGTATCACTCCTTTTTCAGGGTCAATGCCAAAATCTGAAAGGATTTTTTCGCAAATATCTTGTCTGTCAATAAGTTTGTAGTATGGCATTGGGTTTTCTTTCTTAGCTTCTTTATTATTTGTGAAACACCTTTCAAATGTTGTCATTTTTTCTTTTCCAAAGAGTGGAGAATCCTTATCAAGCCATAATCTCCACATAATTTCCCCTAGTTCAGCTCTTTTGTCATCACTAAATGAATTGTAATAGGCATTTCTCATAGCCTTATCCAGATGTTTGAAAAGCTCAGCCCCTGCAAATTTCTTTCCTCCAATTGAAACTTCCTTAAATTCACCATCTTCTGTCATTGGAATACAACCGTGGAAAAGAAGATTATTATTTGATATCTTGTATAGTGAACCGTGGCTAAACAAGAAGTGCATATGCTCTTTTAACTTCTCGGAATTGATTATTGATGCTGAAAGTGCAGACATAACCTCTTCTTCTTCGGGACTTAATTCATATGGATTTTCAGGATCAACCGTTGGGAGATGAGTGTCCTTCATCTCATATTCGTTACCATATGCTGTAAATGTACCTTTGTCAAAATCAATTTTGTCGAGTAGAAGTCTATGGTCAAGTCCGTATTCTTTGTGCTTAAGTATTGATTGCCCCTCGACCTTAAACTGTATTACAGCTATCATCTTATGCATCTTAGCTGCAAGTTTTTCAGGTATGGGATCAAACCTGTTTTTCTCAAGCACGTGTGGCATGAAACTCTTACATGGATCATTTCCATAAATTTCCTGAGCAAAAGTTGCAAGTGGTCTCAGATTAAATCCATATCCGTATTCAAGCATATCAAAATTATTATAGCTAATATTCATTCTGATAATGTTTGCAATACAAGGCCTGTTTCCGCAGGCTGCACCCATCCATACAACATCGTGATTTCCCCATTGAATATCAACATCTCTCCTGCTCATTAAAAAGTCCATTATAAGATGTGGCTTGGGTCCCCTATCATATATATCACCTATTATATGAAGCTGATCTACCGCAAGCTTAGAAATGACCATTGCAAACTCTTTAACAAATGTTCTCGATGCATTAACTCCTATTATCGTATCAACAATTGAATTATAGTATGCAATCCTGTTATCAGTATCATCTGAGAAGAGAAGTTCGCTCATAGCATATCCACTATCTGCCGGAAGAAGCCTTCTGACCTTTGCTCTCGTATATTTAGTAGACACACTTCTACAGATGACAATAAGCTCTTTAATTATTTTTCTTGTCCAAGCGTCAAAATCCTTCTCTTCTTTCTCTCTTCTTTTTATCTCGTTCTCAGGATCATAGATTAGTGCAGCAAGGCTCTCTTTTTCACATTCTGAAAGCTCAGGCAAATGTTCATCTATCTTCATCCTTATTGTTCCGGATGCACTTCTTACAAAATACTGAAATGCGTCATATTCTCCATGTATATCACTTAAGAAATATTCAGTTCCCTTAGGCAGTGCCATTATTGCATTCAAGTTGATAATCTCGGTGTTTACAGCTCTGTGATTTGGAAATTCTTTTGCGAGCATACGTAAAAAGCTTAAATTGTCCATTCATTCCTCCGGATTTTTGTCATTTTGAAAAAAAGGAATCCATGCAGCTATATACCTACATGGCGTTCATCACTATCTCCTTCTTCAATGATGCGTTCTATCTTTGCACCTAGACTCCTCATTTTTTCAGCAAATTTCTCATATCCACGTTCTATATGATATATTTCGCTGATCTCTGTAACTCCGTCTGCTACTAGACCTGCAAGTACCATAGCAGCACCGGCTCTTAAATCTGTTGCTCTGACCTTAGCTCCTATTAGATTTGTATTGCCATGAACAAATGCCTCTCTGTCCCTCGTTATTATGTCGGCACCCATTCTGTTAAGCTCATTAACATGCATAAATCTGTTCTCAAATACCGTCTCTTTTACAGTGCTATCTCCGTCCACTGTAGTTAAGAATGCCATAAAAGGACTCTGTATATCTGTCGGAAATCCTGGATATGGCAAAGTCTTTATGTTTGTCGCTATAAGATTCCTGTTTGATGCATCTACATATATTCCTTCATCTAGGAGCTTCACATCAACATTGCATTCCTTAAGCTTTGCAATTATTGGTCTTACATGTCCTGGAATTGAGTTTTTAATAAGAACAGTCCCCCTTGTTATTGCAGCGGCAAGCATAAATGTCGCAGTTTCAATCCTGTCAGGTATCACAGTGTGAATTGCTCCATGAAGACTTTTTACTCCGGTAATTCTTATAGTGTCTGTTCCTGCTCCCTTAATTTTTGCGCCCATTTTATTAAGCAGATTTGCGAGATCTACTATTTCTGGTTCTTTTGCAGCATTTTCAATAACTGTTGCACCTTTAGCCAAGGTGGCTGCCATCAGAATGTTCTCTGTCGCTCCAACACTTGGAAAGTCGAGATATATTGCATCCCCTGTAAGCCCATTGCTATCAGAAATTATAGTTACAGTAGACTCATCATTATTCTCTATTACAGTTGCTCCAAGTGCCTTGAATCCTTTGAGATGGAGGTCTATAGGCCTTGACCCTATAGCACATCCACCAGGTAGAGGCATAACGCATCTTCCACATCTTGCAAGAAGAGGTCCCATAACCATTGTTGATGCACGCATCTCTGACACAAGCTCCTTATTCCCCCTTATGCTTGTTATCTCCTTGGCTTCTACCTCAATCCCTGAAACACCGTTTTCATCACTATGTGTTTTGACCTTTGCTCCAAAATTCTTGAGCATGTCCTTCATCACAAATACATCCGTGAGATCCGGAATTCCATTTATTATGCATTTTTCTTCAGTAAGTAATGTCGCCGCCATCAATGGTAGAACTGCATTCTTAGCTCCGCTTATTTCAACTATGCCATGTAGGGGCCCATTATTTTCTACAATTAACTCTGCCAATTATCATGCTCCTAAACTTATCTATTTAACTTTTTCTTATCTTCTAAAGCTATTGAATCTTTATTGTTATTTTTCTTTATTCCTCGTTTAACGCTTTTCTTGTTAAGCCTACGAGCTCTTCTATTATAAAGCCTGCTGACTGTCCCGTCATCAGATTTTAATTTACTAACTGCATTTGAAAATTTATTTGTGAATTTATCAACCTGTTCGTTAACTTTTTCCGTTCTATCTGCTGCAATAGTTGACATTCTCTGGACATCATCAATAACTTCATTTGCCTTTTTGAGCGTCTTTATTAAATTAGCAGCAACCACTATAAGGTATATTATAAGGATAAGCAGTGCCACAAGCAGAATAATCAACATTGCATCTTTTACACTAATTGTAATCATACGATTCTCCCTCAAATTTAATATAATAATAAAATAATCTTTTCAAAAGCAATTATACACTCTAACTGTTTTACGTTCAATGATACCTAGTCTTCAGCTTTTTTGAGATCTTCCAGTTCAATCCTTTCTTCTTCGCTGAGCCCTTCATAATCATCTTTTTGATGTTTACGCTTTTTTCTTTCTATTTTTTTTACTTCTTTCTTGAAATAAATATTCATCTCCGGACTTATTGTCTCTTCTCCTGTTTCCTTATCTTTTACAATAGGTCTTGCCATAATCTTGCCTGAAAAAATATCAATATTATCAACTTTGGCAATTCCATCAGGTGTCATAATCTTATCTCCCTCGTTTGGCATTCCTTTGCTAAGTTCTTTATACGTGTCATTTTCGTAATTTAGACAGCACATTAGCCTTCCACAGGAACCTGATATTTTTGCCGGGTTAAGACTTATATTCTGCTGCTTTGCCATCTTGATCGATACGGGTTCAAAATCATGAAGCCATTGATTGCAGCAAAATTGTCTTCCGCATATGCCAATTCCCCCCATGATTCTTGCCTCATCTCTTACCCCTATCTGCCTAAGTTCAATTCTTGTGTGAAAGTATGATGCCAAATCCTTAACAAGCTCCCTGAAATCCACCCTACCATCAGAAGAAAAATAAAATATAAGCTTCGATCCGTTAATTGTATATTCTGCATCAATCAATTTCATCTGCAACTTATGCTTTTTGATTTTTTCCTTGCATACTCTAATAGCTTCAGGTTTTTTTGCCTGATTTTCCTTATAGTTCTTCAAATCCTCTGGTGTACATCTTCTTATTATCGGTTTTAGAGGTGCTTTAAGCTCAGATTCTTCGACTTCCATATTTTTTATGAAAATATGTCCAAGCTCTATTCCTCTTGCAGTTTCTACAATGACGAGTTCTCCTGAATCATAACTTTCTCCTAATGGATCAAAATAATATGATTTCCCACCATTTGTAAATCCTACTCCAACTATTTCAACCATCATTCCTCCTTATATCGGCACCTAGTTCAAGGAACAGCCTTTTTAATGCCTGCATATATCCCATACCGTTCATTATGTCTATTTTTGCATTCAATACTTTATCGATTCCTTTGATTGAAAATTCACGGTTCGTCCCTTTCTTAATATCATTGTAAATGGAACTTTCAATCACATCTATCAGTTCGAGAGCATCATCTCTACTATCAATATCCTTCTTAATTGTGTCTCTAAATTGATAGAAAAATTTTGAATTAAAGAAAGAGTCCACCATAGTTTGATATTTTGAATCAAAGATATTCTCTTTTTCTTTATCTAAAAATTTTATTTTGCATCTGGATCTTATTGTAGAAAGTAGCCTCTCTTTATTTGATACAAGAAGAATAATTACCGTTGATTCAGGCGGCTCCTCAATTATCTTAAGCAGCTTATTTTGAATAATTTCGCTCATAGAATCGGCATCATCTATAACACCTATAGAAAGATCTCCGTGAGGCATCATAGATAACGACTTAATAAATGTATCGGCATCTCCTACTCTGTATCCCGTCTTACCTGTAGGCTTCATGTAGTGAACATCCTCGTGATTATTCAGATCCACATGCCTTTCCAAACACATTAGTTCTCTAATATCATTTGATAATATCTGATTCCTTTTTTCCCCTTTTGGATATTCAATTATATATGAATATGAACAGTTCATATGGTCTCCAGTATTACACGAATTTGATTCCATACCTCATCTTCACTCAATGAAGCATCTATTCTGTGAACCCTTTTGGGGTCATTTTTCGCTATCGCTTCATAACCCTTTCTTACATTATTATGAAACTCAGACTTTTCCAGTTCAATTCTATCCAGTTCTTCATTCTTTATTCTCTCTCTTCCAAGAGAAGGCAAAAGATCAAGCCAGAATGTCTTATCCGGCATGATACCATCTGTAGCATACTTGTTTACATCTTCAACACATCTTCCAAGATTTCTCCCATATCCTTGATAGGCAAGACTTGAGTCAATATATCTATCCGAGATTACAGTTTTTCCTTCGTTAAGAGCAGGTATAATAACTTCTTTGACATGTTGTGCCCTTGAAGCTGCATATATTAGCATTTCCGTCAATGGATCCATTTCCTTATTTGATACATCAAGAAGAATGCTCCTAAGTTTCTCGCCTATATTCGTTCCACCAGGCTCCCTTGTTAAGACTACGTCAGAACCAATATTTCGAAAATATTTTTCAATATTTTTTATTTGTGTGCTTTTTCCAACTCCGTCAGAACCTTCAACTGTTATAAAATAGCCTTTTTTTGAGGTTTTACTCATCTGCCTTTACCTCGTTTCTTTTTATTGGAATTACCTCCAAGTTGCTTAACAAACAGCTCAATTAAAAATCTGCCAAAGATAAGCATTGGCAAGGTTATCATTATTGAAAAAATAATTTTAATTACATTCATTTTTATTATTCTCCAATGTCTTCACATTATATCATAAATTATTAATAAGGAAAAAATTATTGTACATAATTACGTGTCAAATCAAGGCATTGAAGAACTAAAAATTGAAAAGCCAAATTGTTTTATGTATAATATCAAAGAATTTTATAATTAATAGTATTGAGGAAAAAAATGAACAGTATTGAATTAAGCGAATTAATTTTCCCTGATGTAAAAAAATCACCTAAAGATTATGAGTTGATTTATCCTCCAAGGGGTCTTGATCCGTCTGCTAAGGTAACAAGGCTCGGCCCAAGTCCTACCGGATTCATTCATCTTGGAAATCTATATGGTGCCTTTGTTGATGAAAGACTTGCACATCAAAGCGGCGGCGTATTCTATCTTAGAATTGAGGATACAGACGAAAAACGATATGTTGAAAATGCTTTAGAAACAATAATTTCAAGCCTTGATTTTTTTGGAATAAACTTTGACGAGGGCGTTACCGCAGATGGTGATATCGGTGATTATGGGAGCTACACCCAGAGTGAACGAGGCGACATATATCGCTCCTTTGCTAAAAAATTGATAGAAGAGAATAAGGCCTACCCATGCTTTCTGACTGAAGATGAAATTTCAAAAATTCGTATTTCACAGGAAAAGGAACAGTTAACTCCCGGTATTTATAGCGGTTACTCAAAGTATAGGGACTGGGATAAATCTCAATCTATAACTGAAGAAATTGTGGCAAGAATTAAGAATAATGATAAATTTGTAATACGCTTAAAGTCTCGAGGTATTCCTAATGCAAAGGGAGAGGACATTGAGCGATTGGAAGTTAAGGATGGCATAAGAGGTAAACTCCACCTTCCTTTGAACTTTCAAGATATCGTCATATTAAAAGCCACAGGAATTCCAACATATCACTTTGCTCATGTCGTTGACGATCATCTTATGAGGACAACTCACGTTGTTCGTGGAGAAGAATGGCTACCCTCACTTCCAATTCATCTGGAATTATTTGATATGCTTGGATTAATTCCTCCTACTTATTGTCATACTGCTCAGCTGATGAAACTTGATGAAGACGGTAACAAAAGGAAACTAAGCAAAAGGAAAGATCCGGAGTTGAGCCTATCATATTATAGAGATATGGGTTATCACCCAAAAGCTCTGCGCGAATATCTCTTAACTATCCTAAATTCAAATTATGAAGAATGGAGACATGCTAATCCAACCCTTGATTCAAATGAGTTCAAATTCACTTTGGATAAAATGAGTACTTCAGGAACGCTTTTTGATTTAAATAAATTAAATGACGTTAGCAAGGATACTCTTCTGAATATATCGGCTCACGACCTGGCTTTGTGGCTCAAATCATGGTCAGATGAATTTGCTCCTAAATATTCTTATATCTTTACTGACATGAATTACCTTGAGAAAATTCTTGATATTGGAAGACGTGATAAAAAGCCACGAAAAGATTTCGAAAATGCGAGACAAATCGTTGAATTTATAAACTATTTCTGGAATATCTCTTTTACAATTGAAGATGAATATCCTGAGGAGGTTGTTAAATCCGGTGATACAAAAGAAATCCTTGAACAGTATCTCCATACATATGCCCATAGTGATGACAGCGGTGCGTGGTTTGACAAGATAAGACAAATTTCTACTAATCTTGGATATGCTGCAAGACCTAAAGATTATAAAAAAAATCCTAGCGAATACAAAGGTCATGTCGGTCATGTAAGTACTGTAATAAGGATAGCAATTGTTGGAAGATCTACATCACCTGATATATGGGCTATACAACAGATAATGGGAGATTCCATGGTAAGAGGCAGGCTGGAAAAGGCAATAAACAATCTATAGAGAGGTGGTTATGGAACCAATTTTAATTGTAATGGCTGCAGGTCTTGGAAGTAGATACGGCGGCAATAAACAAATTGATAAAGTGAGTAAAGAAGGAGATATAATCATGGATTTCTCCCTCTTTGATGCAAAGCGTGCAGGCTTTAAGAAAGTTATTTTTGTTATAAAAAGAGAGCTTGAATCCATGCTTAAAGAACATCTTGAATCAACTATAGGTGATATGATGGAATATCATTTTGCCTATCAGGATCTTGAAGACATACCGAACGGATTAGAAGTTCCAAATGGAAGAGTAAAGCCTTGGGGAACAGGTCATGCCGTATATGCTGCTAGAAATTATATAGATTCACCTTTTGCAGTAATAAACGCCGATGATTATTATGGCAGTGAAGCATTCCAGCTAATATACGGATTTTTGAGCAACAATGCAGATAAGACGCATCACTGCATGGTAGGATTTAATATTGAGAATACACTTTCCGAGAACGGAAGCGTATCAAGGGGAATCTGCAAGGAAAAGAATAACTTTCTGACTTATATTGAGGAGCATACAGACGTTCGTAGAGAAACGTCAGGAACATTCAAGGGAATTATAACCGGAAAGAACATGGATGGAATATGTGATGTAATCCCGGACGGCACCTCTGTATCGATGAATCTATGGGGATTTGGCAAGGAATATATCGATGTCATAACTGAAGATTTATCCACAGCACTTATTGATATCATTGATTCTAACCCACTAAAAGGCGAATTCTATCTTCCATCATCAATAGCCAATCAGGTTGCAAATAATAGATCCAGTGTAGAGATTTTACATTCTCCTGATAGATGGTTTGGAGTAACTTACAAGGAAGATAAACCCCTAGTTGTGGCAACAATAGAAGAGATGAAAGAAGCAAGAATCTATCCACGAATTTTATGGGAAAACAAAGAGGCATAATTTATTGACAATAAACGCATTAATATATGTATTTTTATAATTATTTTTAGGATTCATATATATTCAAGAAACTTATCGATGAATTAACAAAAAACTCTTTTATTTTTTGTTAATTTATATTAATATAATAGTAACAAGTTGATATTCTTGAAAACAACAAGGAGGAAGCCATGAACAAGCGAGGAAAACTGATCGTCATATTAGCTGCTGTTGCTATTATGGCTTTGTTACTGACAGCTTGCGGAGGTGACAAAGAAAAAGCATTTATCGGAAAGTGGGATGTTACATCCATGGAACTTGATGGCATTACCGTTAGTGCAGATGATATCAAGGAGCTTTCAGATGGTTCTGATAAGGAAACTTATATTGAGTTAAAATCAGGCGGTAAGGCAGAGGCAAATTTGCTTGGAGATAAATCCAAGATGAAATGGAGTCTTGACAAAAAGGATGATAAGAAGATAATTGTCGATGATGGCAGTGACAAGATGGAAGGAACTTTGGTCAAAAAGGACGAATTAAAGTTAGAGTCGAAAGAAATGGGCTTATCGATGACATTCAAGAAAAGGTAAATATTAGAGCAAAAGAACGGATGCATGGCATCCGTTCTTTTCTTTTATCTATAATTATTGAATTGAATCTATAGTGTTATTAACATCATCAAGAAGAAGCCTTGAGATTTTTGCAAGTCTTATCCTCGCCTCACTTTTATCACCATAGCATCCAAAATAAATTTTTAGCTTTGGTTCAGTCCCACTTGGTCTCATTACTATAAAATCAAATTCCCCCATTTCGTACATAAGCACATTTGAGGCAGGAAGGAAATCCCTAAAGTTAGTAATTTCAATATCATATAGTTTACTATCAGGAACACCGAGCTTCCCTTCGTATTTTTTTGCAATATTTCTATAATGGTCCATGGCCTCTTTAATTTGTCTTTCCCCATTCTCACCCTTGCATATTATTGAATAGCTCTCATCTGCTGCATAATCATAAAGTGCATATATGGATTTAAGCTGATCAATCAAAGTCATATTGTAATTCTTACTGAAAGCTGCGATTTCCGCTATCATTGCAGCAGCAGATATTGCGTCTTTATCCCTGACATTGGAATCAATCATATATCCATGGCTTTCCTCAAATCCATAGATAAATTTCTCATCTCCATTTTCGTCAAGGGAATATATTTTATCTGCAATATATTTTGTCCCCGTAAACACCTGGTATAATTTAACCCCATATCTTTTGCAAATTTTTTTGGTTATCTTTGTTGATACTACCGATGTAGCACAAAATGCATTGCTAGGGATATTATTTTTTGACTTCTTTACTGACAAGATATATTCCATTAGAATAATTCCTATTTCATTACCCTTCAAAACTTTATAATTCCCATCATGTTCTCTTACCGCAATCCCTAACCTATCTGAATCCGGGTCCGTAGCTATTATTATATCGGCAAATAATGATTTTGCTGTTTTTATTGCTAGCTGAAAAGTATCTTCGTTCTCTGGATTTGGTACCTTTAGTGTTGGAAAATTTCCATCAGGTTTTTCTTGTTCAGGCACTACGAAGACCTGATCAAATCCGAGTTTTGACAAAATTCTTCTGACAGGGATATTGCCGGCACCGTTTAAAGGTGTATAGACTATTTTTATTTTATCTCTATGTGAGATATCTGTTTCATTTTCCTTAAAGCATGAAATTATCTCCTCATCATATGCTTTATCGAGTTCATCCCCTATATATGACACAATATTACTATTGATCAATTCACTTAGTGGCATTGCAGTCTGAACTGGTTCAAACACATCCTCAATACAGTCAATATTTGTCTTGATAACCGATGCATCCTCAGGCATAAGCTGTCCACCGTTCTCTCCATATGCCTTAAATCCATTATATTCAGGAGGGTTATGTGAGGCTGTAATCATTATGCCTCCTGCTGCTTTGAAATATCTTATACCATACGAAAGCATTGGAACAGGTCTCATCTGATCTGAAAGAAACACTCGAATTCCCATTGTTCCCATTACCCTTGCACTTATTTCTGCAAATTTTCTTGAATTGTTTCTTGAGTCATATGAAATAATGATTCCTTTATCTTGCTTATTTTTATCAATTATTGCTTCGCCAAAACCTTTTGCAGCACAACCGACAATATAAATATTCATTCTATTAGTTCCGGCGCCCATTATCCCTCTGATTCCAGCCGTTCCGAAGTCTAATGAACGATAGAATCTGTCTTCTATCTCCTCATGCATCCCAACTATTTTCATCAGATCTCTTTTTAATAATGAATCAAGACTTCTATTGGTGAGCCATTTTTGGTAAATATTCATTACATCCATTGTGATTCCCCTTTAAGTTAATTGTTTTTATTTAAAGCCATACAATCAATTATTGCCAAGCTTTTCTTCTATCATTTTAGCAAGTTCATTAGCATATTCATTCAGAGTTTCAATGTCCTCACCTTCAAGCATTACTCTAACAAGCGGTTCTGTCCCGCTCGGTCTTATCAATACTCTGCCTGTATCTCCTATTAATTCTTCTATTTCTTTTATCCTATTATTGATTTCTTGATTCTCTCTAACAGAATCTTTTTTTTCGTTCTTAACTTTGGCATTTACAAGAACCTGCGGATATATTGTTATTTCATCTCTTAGTTCACTAACCTTTTTACCGCTTGAAATATATGCTTTAATAAATTGCAAAGCACTCATCACACCGTCTCCGGCAGTTGCATAATTAAGGAATATCATATGCCCGCTTTGTTCACCACCAAGCACCGAACCTGTCTTAAGCATGGACTCAAGTATATATTTATCCCCAACCTTCGTCGTATCAACTTCTATATCGTATTCTGCCATTTTTCTATGAAGACCGATATTGCTCATTACGGATGCTGTAATTCTGTTTTCATTCAGTTCTCCATCGTCTTTTAGTTTTTTTGCACATATTGATAGGATATAATCTCCATCAACTATCCTTCCCTTATCATCGACAACTATAAGCCTGTCAGCATCTCCATCAAAAGAAAGTCCTATATCTGCTGAAAGTTCAACAACTCTCTTTTGTAGATTTTCTGGATGTGTTGATCCACAATTATCGTTGATATTTACACCATTAGGATCATCTGACAACACGTAAAGATTCGCTCCAAGTGTATCGAAGACAATCCTTGCTGATTTATAAGAAGCTCCGTTTGCAAGGTCAAGAACTATCTTTATCCCATCAAGCTTTTTATCAATGGTGCTTAGCAAAAAATCTGTATAAATTTTGAGTGAATCTTCCTTTGCATCAATACATCTGCCAATATCCTTGGCTATTAAAACCTTATCTCCTTTAATTCCGTTATATATTACATCCTCAATTTCGTTCTCAATATTATCATCCAGTTTGAATCCTTCACTATTAAAAAACTTTATTCCATTGTACTCAAAAGGATTATGGGATGCAGAAATAACAACACCTGCATCCGCCTTAAAATATCTAACTAAATAAGCAACTGCAGGGGTTGGAATCACCCCTAATTTCATTACGTTTCCACCGACCGACAAAATTCCTGCCGTCAGTGCATTCTCAAGCATATCTCCTGATATCCTTGTATCCTTACCTATCACAAATATTGGTCGTTTTGATCTCTTTCCAAGCACATATGCAGCCGCTTTACCTATATTAAATGCAACCTCGGCAGTGAGCTCTTCATTTGCTACACCTCTCACTCCATCGGTACCAAACATTCTTCCCATTTGTATCAGCTATCTCCTTTCATTAATCAACTTATTTTTACTAATATATCTCCTGATATTTCATATCTCCTTGCATAATCAATGCTTTTAACTGTTGGCTTTATTGAGTAAGTACCAACAGTATATCCCGCAAGATCTAAAGAAAGAACTATATCATTATCATCTATTTTTGATATTTCATCACCAAGTCCATAAACCGTAACATCAACTTTGCCACTTGCTGTTACGTCAAGACCGTTTCCTATATTTTTTAGCTCTATTGATTCCGATTCTATTGCAAAGGTTTTATCCTTAAGCGGTATACATTTAACATGAAGAGTGGCATCTTTACTTTCATTTGATATTGAAACTCCCTTAGGAAGTATGTACGAGAGTTCTATATCACTTGTTTGTTCAACATCGGATATATCGATTGTCTTGGTGTCTATGCTTGATATATTCATAAGTTTATTCTTATTTCCTTTGATATATATTTCGCTTGGTCCAGTATATGTTCTTTCAACAAATTGACTATCCGAATTATTTACTTTAATATTCAGTTTTACCTTCTTTTTCGAGACTTTTTGAGCTTTTAGATTTATCTTTGAAGGTTTGTATTTTAAGTGTTTTAGATTTTTTCCACTTGAATTTTTTATTGTGAGAGGAACGCTTATCATCTTATTTTTATCACTGATTCTGCTTACATCAATGCATGCATCAGCATATGAAGCGGCATTAACTATGCTTTTTGCTCCTCTTATCTCTATGCTTTTCTCAGCTATATCGCTTATTTCAACTTCTTCATCATTTGACAATCTCTCCGAAAAAGAAGTCTTAACATCGACTTTTTTTGTCTTTAGATTCTCTATATTTATTACCACATTCTTCTTGCTTTGTTTAGTTATTACTGTTCCGGAAGGAGATGATATTTCAAGTGCAAACTTATTATCACCCTTACCTGCTTCTGAAACATCTGCACTAATTACTATTGACCCGTCCTTTACGTTATCAAGAATGCTCCTTTTCGCCCTTAATGTTACATCAATACTCTCAACATCGATGGATGCAACCGCAAGTCCATTCTCTTCAAGAATATCTTCGCCTGTAATTGTAACCGGAATATTGCGAAAATTTCTACTCATTGTCGGATTAACATTATATACAACATAGAACCAGGCTGCTATTGATATAATAAGTGATATTACAAAGCTAAGTTTATTTATATTTTTTATCTTATTCCTTACCTTCATTTTCCTTGCCTCCTTTAATATTGAAAACGTCAGAAAACTTATAAAGAACTTTCTTAGGTTCTTCAGGTAAGTAAATATTGAGCAAAATCTTTTCAAGTGTCCCAGAATCTAGGAATCTCGTTAATTCACCGTTCTCCGCTATCGAAATTACACCTGTCTCCTCTGATACAATAATAACGAGAGCGTCACTTACCTCACTCAGTCCGACTCCCGCCTTATGTCTCGTTCCAAGATTAATTCCTATCTTGTTCTTTGTAAGAGGAAAAACACAGCTTGCTGCATGAATTCTTATGCCTCGAATAATAATTCCTCCGTCATGAAGAGGAGAACCTTCATAAAATAAATTTTCAATTAGTCTGAATGTTGCATTAGAATCAATAATATTTCCTGTCTCTATAATATCGTTGAGCATTGTATTTCGTTCAATAGCAATAAGGGCCCCTGTCCTCATCCTGCTCATATCATCAATGGCAGTAACTAAATTGTTTACAAAGGCTATAGCCTGTTCCTTTTCAATGCTTTTGAACTGAGACCTCACTAAGTTTTTTCTTCCCATCTGTTCAAGTCCCCTCCTAAGCTCCGGTTGGAACAGAACAAACAGTGCGAAAATACCAAGGGTAAATAGGCTCTTCATCAAATAGTTAAGAAGATACAAATCAAGAAGATCAGAGAGGAAAAATATAGTAATAAAGATAAGTATTCCCCTAACTAATTGCAGGGCCCTTGTCTCTCTTATGAACCCCAAAATCTTATATACAATGTATGCTACTATTAAAATATCTATAGCATCCAATATTCTAAAGTTTTTTATTATTCCGCCGATAACTTCAAGCATCTATATTCCTTAACTCACTTTCAAAAAACAATTATTGTCTACAAATTTTCATTTTTATTGTACATTTTTTTAATATTTTTTTCAATAAAAAACGGCTTAATAAGTCTTAAGCCGTCTGTTGTTAAAAATTTTTTTATTTTGATTCTCTTGCTTTTTTTCCTATGTCATAACCTCTTTGAAATGCATCGTCATTAAGCTTAATTGCATCAGGTTTCTTTTCGAATTTATGATGTAGTCCTTCAAGTATAACACTTGTAGGAACTACATTCGTATAACCTATATAAGCTCCAAGCATGATTACATTCAAAACTCTCGGATCTCCCATATCAAGTGCCATTTCTGTAACTGGAACTTCGACTAGTTCTATGTCATTTCTTTCTATTTTTTTCTTAACTATTGTGCTATTAATAAAAAGAACTCCTTTTTCTTTGAGATTACCAAGGAATGCATCAAGTGAAGGTTCATTCATTACAATTAAATCATCCACTGATGTGCTTGAAGGAGCTCCGATACTCTCATCCGAAATAACTACATAACAGTTAGCTGTGCCACCTCTCATAGCTGCACCATAAGAAGGGAAAAAGGTTACATTCAGATCTGTAGAATCACAAGTTGCCTGTGCTAGAAGCTTTCCTATAGTCATTACGCCTTGTCCGCCAAAACCTGCTATCATCAAATTTCTTTCCATATCAATAACCTCCTTAACCCCTGTCTCTTACAAGACCGAGAGGATACTCAGTAAACATCTTATCTCTTAAAAAATCAAGTGAGTCAATAGTACTCATTCCCCAGTTTGTAGGACATGATGTAACTATTTCAACCATTGAAAATCCTTTTCCCTCAAGCTGATATTGGAAAGCCTTTTTAATGGCTTTTCTTGTAGCAATTACATGCTGAGGTGTATCGCAAGATGTTCTTTCAAGATAAACAGGTGCTGTCAAAGTATCAAGTATTTCGCACATATGCATTGGATATCCGTGCTCTTCGGCAACTCTTCCACTTGGAGTTGTTGTTGATTTCATTCCGAGAAGAGTGGTTGGAGCCATCTGCCCACCGGTCATTCCATAAATACCATTGTTTACAAAAATTACTGTAAAGTTTTCTCCCCTATTTGCAGCGGACATTGTTTCTGCAAGGCCTATCGCAGCAAGGTCTCCATCCCCCTGATATGTATATATAAGTGAATCCGGGCTTGATCTCTTAATACCAGTGGCAACTGCACAAGCTCTACCATGTGCTGCAATCGTCTCATCATGAGATACATAAAATTGTCCAAGACCGCAGCATCCAACGCCCTCAACTCTTACAAGATGATCAAGCTGCCCTAGTTCTTCTGCAGCTTCACCGATAAGCTTATGAACGGTACCGTGCATACAGCCAGGGCAAAATCCCGACACTGCACCGTGGAGCAGTCCATTTGTTCTCGAATATACTTTTGTCTCCATTAGAGCACCTCCTTAATCAAATCACGAACAGCTGCTTCAACCTGATCATTTGTCAGTAACTGACCTCCTGACCTTAGGCACTCTCTTACAGGAATATCCTTGTTAAGAACATGCTTAACATCCCATATCATTTGTGCTGGAATTGACATTTCGACATCTAGAAGTCCCTTAATCTTCTTAGGATCAAGCTTTGCAAATGAATCATATGGGAAAGGTGATACCCTCATAGGTCTTATCATACCTATCTTAATGCCTTCTTTCCTCAATTTATTGATTACAGCCTTACATATTCTAGCCGATATACCATATGAAGCGATAACAATTTCTGCATCATCCATCATATATTCTTCAACTCTTATTTCTTTATCCCAGCTTTTATACATCTTTGCAGCCTCGATGTTTACATTCTCCTGACCTGCTCCTAACTGTCCTGCTCTACAAACTGCCTGCTGGCCTACAGGATGCCCTATTATAGCTCTATGTTCAAATTTCTTTCTTAATTTGAGCAGTTCATCATCTGATCTCATTTCAGGAAGAGTTACAGGCTCCATCATTGTCCCTACTACTCCATCTGTTAGAACGAGTACAGGATTCTCATATTCAGCTGCAAGATCAAATGCTTCATATACCATATCAACACATTCTTGAACAGAAGAAGGCGCCTGAACTATCATTCTGAATCCACCATTACCGCTTGCCTTTGTTGCCTGATTATAGTCCTGCTGAGCCGGTTGTATAGCTCCAATCCCAGGACCTCCTCTTCCTACGTTAACATAAACAATTGGAACTCTTGCAGATGCGCTGAATGATACACCCTCAGAATAAAGACTTATTCCTGTCGAAGATGACGAACTCATAGCCCTTATGCCTGTTGATGCTGCGCCAAAAAGCATATTTACTGATGCAACTTCACTCTCTCCTTGTACGAATTGTCCACCAACTTCCGGTAGCCTCCTTGACATGTATTCAGGAATCTCATTTTGAGGTGTAATAGGATAACCGGCAAAAAAACGGCATCCTGCTCTTACTGCAGCCTCGGCAATCGCTTCCGTACCTTTCATAAATACTCTTTCAGCCATTTTATTCCTCCTTATCCTCTCCATACCTCAATAGCCGACTCTGGACATATGTTCCCACACATAGCACATCCTATACATTCATCAGGGTTCTTAGCCACAACATAAGGATAACCCTTTGAATTAACCTTATCGCCGACGGCGAGAACTTTTTTTGGACATGAAATCACACAATACTGGCATGACTTGCATGACTCCGGATTAATTACTACTCTACCTTTAGCCATCAACATTACCTCCTTAAATATATTAATATTATTTATCTACCCATTCGTATGTCAGGTATAGTTCATCAAGCGGGAATAGCGATTTATTCGTTTTTCCTTCCAATTCATCTGAAATTTCTGACCTGACACATGCACTATTGATAATTGTAAACTCTCCAAGCAGTTCATCGATTTTATCCAGACCATCTATAAATTCAGCTGACGTCGTATTGTATCCAAGATTCGGGTTTGCAAGAATATATATCTTCTTTAACCTGATAGACATTAGAATATGTGACATTGTGCCATCTATATTCTCTATAGATCTAGTCCACGGTCTATATGGATTGACAATATAAACAGGTGCCGCATTATCTTCTTTAAGAATATGCGAAAAAACACCTGCAACCCTTGCGGCAGATTCGTTACCGCCTATATCAAGTAATGTATATTCGTCACTCAATAGCGATGCCTGAACACCTCCAACTACTGACGGAGCATCAAGATATTGTTCTTGAAAATGTATCTTTACACCTTTTCTCTCAAAGCTTTCAGCCATATCTCTAGATCTGAAAAGTGGCTTACTCTGATCCATATCGTATACATGGACCGCCTTCTGCTTGTTCTTTGCGAGCCAAACAGCTGTGTTTAGAACAATTTCACTCTTTCCACTACCTGCTTCTCCAATAAATAGAAAGTTGTTCTTCTCATTAAGTAAGTCAAAATATGTCTTCTCCGGTTCGTAAAAAATATCCATAAAGTCAATACCTCGTTTACTATTTTACCATGGTTACTATATAATATCATAGGTTAACAGTCAATGTATTATAAAGCCGAATTTTTAGATAATTTTTACATTAAGACTCGCATTTGATGATAAAATTACCATAATTATTTTATTAATAAAGATGATAAGGAAAAGATAGAGAAAATGTATAAAGATGACGCACTTAAGCTAATGCTTGAAAAAAAATTAATATTTAATAATCGTTATAACAAACCATTCGGCCAGATTATGCTTCGCCTAAATGATGGTTCATACCTTATGAGCGAAGAAAACCTAATGCTTTCATCTATTAGAGAAGAGAATGTTAAACAGTATAAACTTGGTTCAGATATATTTAGTAAAGTCTTTCGTAAGAGAAATGATATAAATGCCATCATTTTTATTTGTTCAGAAATGTCTGTTGATTTTTCAAATTCATACAAAAATATTTATCCATCATTAATGGATCTTGCTGAACTTGCAGGTCCTTCTATTAAGATAATCGAAAATGCAAAGGCTTCATCTATTATAAAAGCTATAAAACATATCGATGTTTGTATAATTAAAAATGTTGGAGTTATTGCTGTTGGAAAAGATCTCGATTCAGCTATTTCAGCTGCTCTAATACTAGAAAAATCAATTCAGGTGGAGGTTTACGGTAAAAAGCTTGGAGGGGTAAAGCATCTAAAAAAGAATACTTCTACCAACCTTCATAAATATTATAAATATAGCTATAAAGCTAAGAATAAAGGTTCTGCAGTTTCATTCGTTCGTTCTGATGAGCGTGAAAACAGTCTAAGATACGAATTGATTGAAACGGCACTTGAATTGTGTAACAGATCTCTAATACAGGGTACGTGGGGCAATTTATCAGTCAGGCTAAATGATGATGAGATGCTTATAACTCCTTCTTCGATGAATTATAAAGATATGAAAATAGAAGATATTGTTAAAGTAAATCTCAAAACATTAGATTATTCAGATAACGATAGGCTCCCAAGTTCTGAAACCTCTCTTCACGCTGCTATATATCTAAAAAAGCCAGAATGTAATGCAATAATACACACTCACTCGGTTGCTCTAAGTGTATTTGCAGCTTCTAAAGTCGGTTTCAAACTGACAAATCCAGTTCTAAACGAATTGATTGGAGATGTTAAAGTATGTGATTTTGCACTTCCTGGTACTGATGATCAAATTAACACAGTAAATGAATGTCTAAGTACGAGTAACGCATGCATAATGGCAAACCACGGAGCAATTTTTACAGCTAAAGATTTGAAAACTGCATTCATTATATCTGATGCGGCTGAAACAAAGGCTTCCGTTCTTCTTGAAATCTGATTTAGACATTACCAAATATTTAGAACCTTTTGCATTAACAGGCTTACTACCGTAATCCCAATCCAGCAACACGCCCCTAGGATTATAGGTTTCCCGCCTGTTTTTATTAATTTCACCATATTACTATTAAGTCCTATTGCAGCCATAGCCATTATTATAAGAAATTTAGAGAGCTCCTTGAATGGTGAAAATATAGAAGCATCAACGCCTAAGGAAACCGAAATCGTTGTTATTATTGAAGCGATTACGAAGTATAAAATAAACATCGGGAACGATTTTTTCAGGCTGAATCCCTTAACTTCCCCTGTGTTTTCCGACTTATTTCTTTTTTGCCTTAATACTGCAATGCCCAGTGTTATAGGTATAATTGCAAGTGTCCTTGTTAGCTTGACAAGAACCGCCTCATCCAGAGTCTGATTACCAAGATTCCACATGCTGTCCCAAGTAGAAGCTGCTGCCGTTACAGATGATGTGTCATTGATGGCAGTTCCAGAAAATATTCCAAACGCATGTCCACTTGTCGTATCAAAACCTATTGCATTACCAAGCATAGGAAAAATGATTGCAGCAATCACATTGAAGAAGAATATTACAGATATTGCCTGTGCAACCTCACTGTCATCAGCATCAATTACCGGTGCTGTTGCCGCGACAGCGGACCCTCCGCAAATTGATGATCCAACTCCTACAAGTGTAGCAATATTGCTATCGATCTTCATAACCTTATGTAATATTGCTGCTATAAGCAATGAAATAGTTATTGTGCTTATTATTATCGGAAGAGATTCTCCCCCCACTCTTATTATTACTCCAAGATTCATACCGAAGCCAAGTAAAACGACTGCAGTCTGAAGTATTTTCTTTGATGTCCAATTTATTCCAGGATTAGATTTGTCTCTTTCTTTCCAAAATAAAGCAATTATCATACCGATTATGATTGATATTATTGGTCCTCCTATAACTGGAAATTGCCTTCCAAGGAGCCAAGATGGTATTGCAATAATAAAGCAAATTAAAATTCCTAATCCATTTTTCTTAACAAAATTCATTATCTCTATCTCTCCAAAAAGTTTTAATTAAATTTTTTTACATATTTTTTAAAAGATGAATAACCTTTATCATCCATTTCATCATAAGGAATAAATACGAGTGCCGCTCCGTTGATACAGTATCTAAGTCCGCCCATAGATAATGGTCCGTCAGAGAAAACATGCCCCAGATGTATTCCGGATTCAGTAGATTTCACCTCTGTCCTATTCATTCCAAAACTCAGATCTTCACTTTCGCTAACACTTTCTTTATTTATCGGTCTTGAAAAACTTGGCCATCCGCAGCCTGAATCAAATTTATCGTCAGATGAAAAAATCACTTCACCATTAAGTTTATCAACATATATACCCGGTCTATATTCATCGTTCAATGGACTGCTAAAAGGTCTTTCAGTTGCAGCATCAAACATAACAGCTTTTGATATTTCATCGAGTTCGCTTATTTCTTTTTTGTTTTTCACCATAATTAACCTCTATCTAGAATTTTATCCCACTTTACCATAAGAATAAAAGCCGCAATGTATATAGTGACCGGAATAAAAACCGCAAATTCAGGTCTTCTTTTAGATACTATAGTTCCTATAATCGCTCCTATGATAAAGCATATTATTATCCCGTAATAGCATGCAGTTTTTTTGATATGTTCTGTTTTTTTTGTTTTCATATATTTAAAAAGCGCATCGGTTCCACTCCTTAAATTACCTGTACACATTGTTGATGCGAAGTTGTTTCCGTGCACCGTTCTAAATGTTTGAACCTGCAAAGAGCACACAAAAGATACCATGACATTTACGAGCTGATTCATTTCTCCTATAGGTATAATTGCAGCTATTGTGAGAATAATGATTTCAATTATAAGAACTCCGTGTCTCCAATGAAGTGGTCTGTCATGAGGGGTCTTGAATTTTGACTTAATGAGTTCCGCTATAAAAACTCCGAGCATGAAAGCGAATATGGGGGAAATTGCTGACTTTACAAGAGCGTAATTTTGTACGGCAAGTCCCATGCCGAGCAGAACTATATTACCTGTCTGAGCATTTGCAAATACGCCTCCCCTACATATAAATGTATATGCATCAAGAAAACCTCCGGCAATAGCAAGTACGATTGCAACACTGAAGCTCTCGGATAATTGAATCTCTTCCTTGTCATCAAACAACATAATTAATTCCTATAAAACATCTATAGATTGCTGATAATTCGTAACAATTCCTCAACATCTTTCTCTCTTGTCGCCCAACTGGTTGCGAGTCTTATGACGGTACTATCGCTATCATATGTCTCACCATATGCATATTCAACATTTTCGCCAAGTTTTTCCATCTTATCATTATCTATCACGAAGAAAATTTGGTTCGTCGGGGAATCAAAGAAAAGTTTATATCCGCTTGCTATAAGTGCCTCTTTTATCATTTCTGCATACTTGATAGCAGGGTCACCTATTCTTAGGTAGAGGTCATCCTTGAACAACTCATCAAACTGAATGCCTAGCATTCTTCCCTTTGCAAGACATGCACCATGTTGTTTTATTATATTAAAAAAGTGAGATACAATATCAGGATTAGGGATTACAACCGCTTCACCGAAAAGAGCTCCGCATTTTGTTCCCCCTATGTAGAAAACATCTGAAATTCTTGCCAGATCAGCAAGGCTCACATCATTTATGGGACTTGAAAGTGCATATGCAAGTCTTGCTCCATCAACGTAAAGATAAAGGCCATATTCCTTACATACATTAGAAATCTCTGTAAGTTCTTTTAATGAATAAAGAGTGCCGTATTCAGTAGGTTGTGATATATATACCATTCCAGGCACGACAAAGTGTTCCACATTGCCATCCTTAAGATAGTCTTTCAAATATTTCTTAATCTGCTCTCCCGTGATCTTCCCTTCATGCGGTTCCAGTTCAAGGACTTTGTGCCCACCAAGTTCTATAGCTCCCGCCTCGTGCGTTGCAATATGTCCGGATTTTGCAGATATTAAGCCTTCATATGTTCTAAGAAAAGCTCCTATAACAGTTGCATTTGTCTGTGTGCCACCAACTAGTAATTCAACTCTCGCATTATTACTTTTACAAGCCTTCCTAATCCTTTTTTTGGCTGAATCGCTATATTCATCATACCCATACCCAACAGTGCTTTCCATGTTGGTTTCAACCATCTTATCTATGATATTTTGATGTGCCCCCTCCATATAATCTGAGGCAAAAAATAGTTTGCGTTTAGCCATAGCAATTCTCCCCATTCGCTACCAATTAATTATCAATCACTGTCTTTTCGGTACTGTGTATGGTTCAACTCCTTCACAAATTCTTATCCTATCCTTTGCTTCAGCCTTAACCTTGCCGAAATTTCTTGCCTTTTCTTCACCCGTAAGAACCCTCAAGATACCTGAAGCAAGGGCCTCCATCTCATATTCACCAGCCATTATCTCAACAGGAGCAATCCATGATACAAGATTCTCTATGTAGCTTGTCAACATCTTTGAATGAGCAATTCCGCCGGTCAAAATAATCCTGTCTACCTTCCCGGAAACCGGAACCGCTAATGTTCCAATGTCCTTAGCTATTCTATAGCACATTCCCTCGTAAATGATCTTTGCATACTTATCTCCTGCTTCAATCATCTTCTCTACCTCAATAGCATCCTTTGTACCGAGGTGCGCTGCGAGTCCCCCTTCGCCGTGAAGTTTTTTCATGACCTCCTTTGAAGTGAGCCCGGAATTAAAGCAGAAGTTAGCAAGTTCCTTTGAACTCATTCCGCCGGCACGTTCAGGTGTGAAATTACCTTCATCGTCATTAACACAGTCAATATTAACACCATTATGATATAGCCTTATTGAGCTTCCACCTCCAAGGTGAGCAACGATAAATGTGCATTCATTAAAAGGTTTATTTAGAACTTCTTCTGCGCACTTTATTGCCATAGCTCTCGTATTAAGCATATGGCCAACTGTGAAACGAGGGATTTCAGGCACTCCGGTAACTCTTGCAACAGGCTGCATCTCGTCTGTGCCTATTGCATCATATATGCATGCAGGTATTCCATATTCCTTATGAAGGTCGTATGCAATCATGCTCCCTAGGAGCGATGCGTGTTTATACATGTCTTCAGGTCTTGTAAGATAATCAATCATTTCCTGATCAATTTCAATCGCACCATGAGGGCAGGCAATTATATTGCCACCTCTTGAACATGCAGCAGTCAATGAGCTAACAGGAATATTGTTCTTTTCAAGCGCTTTATAGATCAGCTCTTTTCTGAAGTCAAACTGTTCAAGAACATCGTTGAACTTTGACATCTCCTCATTAGAATGTCTAAGTGTCTCGCTGAATATCTCTTTATCATTTTCAAAAACCGCAATCTTACTGGATGTCGATCCCAAATTGAGCACAAGTATTTTTTCTTTTTTCATCTAAATAATTATCCTTTCTTTAATTTGTCATCTGAGGTATTTTATCATCTTTATATTGATTTTTCTATAATTATATTTTGTTCAAATCGTCTAGTACTACAAATCCAATATCAGAAGCTCTCTTCATTTCATCTATGTTCTTTGTAAAGTAATAGAAGATTTCTGAATTTTTTCTTTCCTTATTTAGAAATTCTGCCGTCATATTGAAGATGTTTTCAATTTTATAAAAATGAATTTTTTTGTTGTAAATTGATTGTTTTATGTTCTTTTCGTATTCTTCGCAATATAGTACGGTTTTTTTAATTTTCTCCTTTTTAATCCCTGATATGTTCATAATAAACTCATCAAGCTTTTCTTTACTTATAATATCCAGATCGATAAATTTTATATTTTTATTATAACTTGACATTTCGATTAAGTGATTGTTAAAAGGAAGGTCTTCTTTTTTTAATGATATTATCGATTTAGTATCTGAATTTATAAGCTTTTCAACAGCTCTGAGGTATTCATTTTCATTTCTCTCAAATCTTCCAAGTTCATCTATGAATACTGGTTCCTTTCTGTGCAAATTGTTCAAAAATTCAGTAGCCTTCTTAAAATCTGCATTTATTCTAGTTTCATTACCTCTAAATCTAGCAAGTTCCCATGAATCCTTTATAGCAAAGTCCTCGACGATTGTCATATCGAATCCAGTGAATTTTCCATCTTCAAAATGTCTTATGCTCCTAAGACCTGTAAGCGGCACATTTAAAAGCATAAATAATTCATTAATAAAAGAGCTCTTTCCAGAGCCCATTCTTCCTGTTAAAAGTAATGTTTTCATTATAGATCTACCTTTGCTATACATGTTTTAATATCGGAGTTTTCTATACTTGATACGGTAATTTGACTTTGATAAATCTCGCTAAGAAGTTCATCAGTCATTACTTCCATAGGTCTTCCCTTAGCCTTTATTCTTTTATTGTCGAGAACCACGACCTCATCCGCATATCTTAGAGCGAAATCCGGATTATGCATAGAAATAAAAATTGTATATCCGTCAGATGCAAGTTTCTTAAGCAAACTCATAAGATATATCTGATTCCTGAAATCCAAATTTGATGTAGGTTCATCCATTATCAATATCTTAGAATCTTGTGCAAGTGCCCTTGCAACCAAAACAAGTTGTCTTTCTCCTCCAGAAAGCTCCATGTATCCTCTATATCTTAGATTCTGTATCTTTATCTTATCCAAGACCCTTTCAACCCTCAGAATTTCATCCTCTCCAGGTTTTGAAAAAATTGAATCAGTAGTTGTGCTCATCAGTATAACCTGCTCTACAGTATAGTTGAACACGCCTCTATGCTCCTGCGGTATATATGAAAGCAGTTTTGCAATCTCACTATGCTTCATTTTTTTTAAGTCATTCGAATCTACAGATATATTACCCGAATAATTATTAAATATCTGAAGTATGCACTTGAACAAGGTGCTTTTTCCAGCACCATTGACTCCCAGAAGGCAAATTAGTTTACCATATTCTAATGAAAAATTTATATTGTTAAGCACATTTTTCTTACCATAAGAAAAACTTAAATTTTTTACATCCAGCATCAGTAACGCCTCCCCTCTCTTTTAAGCAGGAAGAGGAAAAGTGGAACTCCCACCAATGATGTAATTATTCCAAGTGGTATTTCTGAAGAAAATGTAAGTCTTGAGATATTGTCCACAATAAGTAAGAAATTACTACCAATAAGCATTGATAACGGCAGTAATCTTCTATAATCGCTTCCTGAAAGCATTCTTGCAAAATGTGGTACAGCAAGGCTTATCCATCCAATAACACCTGAAACAGCGATTGATGCAGCAGTTAGAAGAGTAGCTTGGATAATGACTATCAACCTTAGCTTCTTAACATTCAGTCCCATCGTTATTGCCTCTTCATCGCTGAATGTAAGAAGGTTCAAATGCCATCTGGAAGACCAAAGCACAATCATTGCGACCGCCATAATAATTGATACCGGGATTATATCCTTTGTCTTTGTTCCGCTTAGCGATCCCATGAGCCAATAAGTGATTTGCGGTAGCTGATCCATTGGATCTGCGACAAGTTTTAGGAACGAAAGTCCAGAATTAAATAACGCACCTATCATTATTCCAGAAAGCACGAGTCCAAGTATTGGATTTATCTTTAGAGTGTTTCCTACCATGTAAACAATAAGCACGGCAATAATGCTCCATGTAAAAGAAAAAAGAGAAATACCTGCCGTTGACAAGCCCATTAATATTGCAAGTGCAGCACCAAAGGCTGCTCCTCCGGACGCTCCTATGACGTCCGAACTAACGAGAGGATTCTTGAACAACCCCTGATAGCATGCACCTGCAACTGATAATGCCGCACCAACCAATATTGAAAAAACTATTCTCGGAAGCCTTACATGGAACAATATTGCCTCAACTGTATTATTTTCTATGGGAATATTCCTTGCTTTTTTATATATGGAATCAAAAATTTCATATACTGAGATTGAATATCTTCCCATTCCAAAAGAAAATATTATCAATATAAATAAAAGTAATATAAGAGAAACAACCAATAATTTGAATCTACTGTCAAGTTTCTTGTTATCTGCCATAGTTCTTACTCTCAATTACAGTTATCTGAATATTTTTCTTGTTTTCAAGATAAAGAGGGTACTCTGATGATATTTCCTTAATGTTTTCTTTCGCAAATTTTTCGTAATCATCTGAGAGATTATGACGCCTGATAAAATCGACTGCCTCATCATAGTTCAAAAAAGGTTGCCCGAACGATGTAGAAAGTCTAAACGTCTCGTATTTATAATTTCCATTATTAAGAATTGTATCGTCATATTCATTGTGGTTTCTTTTTGGAAAATATTGGCTCTTAAGCGTATTTACAAATATTAGATATTCCCTCGGAATCCTAATTAACTCCAGATTCTTTTTATCTATCATTCCTATAGAAACTCCAAAAAGTACATCGCATGAATTAGATTCAAGATCGAAAATATCTCCGACCTTGAATGATAAGTTTTTTACATCAGAATATAATTCTTTTGCATATTCAATTGCTTTGGTTTGAGTATCAATTCCAATAACTTTATATGCATATTCAGATAGAGCAACACTAATGTTACCGGGACCACATCCGGCATCGATAACCTCCTTATTAATGATGTATTCTTTTACTCGGTCAACTACATCTTTCGCATAAGGTTCAAACTGTCCTGCTCTTACGTATTCACTTAATGTTTTTCCTTCCCACTTGATCAAAATATATCCTCTTATGTACTAATTAAATTATTTAAAAGATGCGTTTTTCATTATTTCTTTATATTCTTTTCCCGAAAGCTTGTATCCGTAGAAAAGATCATAGTATTCAGTAATTCTCTTCTGTAAATCGTACTTGAACTGATCAGGATAGAATAATTGTGCAGCCCACTGTGCTCCCATAAATCTATTTACTGATGGAGGAAACCCTAACCAGTTATATGGAAGTGAAGGTGCTTCTACATACTTTCCTTTCTTGATTGCTGTTAGCTGTGAAAAAACCGGATCATTCTTCACATCGTTATAAACACTTCCAGGGCCAAAAATTATTACATCCGGATCAAGTTTAAGGAGTTCTTCCTGTGAAATCTCATTTGCCCCACCTTTTGGTGATTTTTCCTGACTTACAAAAGCATTTTCTCCTATAGTGTCAAGCATCTGCATATGAAATGAACCCTTTGGATTTGATCCTAGTCCATTATCACCTGTCAAATATACATAACTAAGCTTCTTGTCCCCAACTTTTTTCATTCCTGAATCTAATTCGTCATTTACTCTCTTAACATATTTAGCAAGCTTCTCTGCCTTCTTTTCTTCTCCAAGAACCTTGCCTAGCTTCTTATAAGCCTCATCAGCATTTTGGAAATTCATCTCAATAAAAATTGTTGGTGTACCGCTCTTTTCACTAATAGAATCCATGTCCAAAGCAACGGTATCTTTAGGCTCGCCTATGTCTATAACTATGTCAGGGTTTGCTGATGCTAGAGACTCAGCATTAAAAGGAAGTTTGCCGTAGATCTGTCCAATTTCCGGAAGATCCATGAATTTGCTAAGAATTTTCTGCTCCTTTTCTCCCTTAGGCTTTTGTGATATTGCTACCATCTTATCTGGTGCGATTGATTCAATTACCTGTTCAGCTAGTGGTCCTGATGGTGCAATTCTCTTAATATTCTTAGGAATCTCAACTTTTCTACCTGCATCATCGGTAAAAGTTACTGTACCACCATCTGATTCGCTTTTTTCATCCTTGTTGCATGCAGTCATCATAATCATTGAAACTGCAAGAATCATCATAAGCAAAAGAATTCCAAAACTCTTCTTTTTCATTTTTTTCTCCTCAATAATTAATATTATGCCGTTCGCTTTTATAAAATCTAACGTTATTATTTTATTGTGTTTTTCCCTTTATGTCAATAGATAGATGTACATAAAAAAATACCCTCATTTGAGGGTATTACTTAAGAGTCTTTATGAAAGAATGAATTCCGTTTTCAGAACTGTAAAGCCGAATCTCACAGTTATGCATCTTGGGACGCCATTTAAGTCCGTTTCTCCTATCTAGGAGATAGCCGTTCATGGCTCTTAATATTCCTCCGTGTGATGCGATGAGTACATTCTTATAATTTTTGTTTTCAATGTCCTTTAGGAAGGATTGGCTTCTACTAATCATAGATTTCAAATCTTCAACTCCGTCAGGTGCAGAAAATACTTCGGGCAGTGCCCAATAAAGAGACATTCTTATCCCTAATTTTGAGTATTTACATAGTTCATATTTCCCGAAATCAACCTCAGTTATCCGTTTATCAATTATTACATCAGACATCGGTAGGCCTGATACTATTGAAGCTGTCTCGATAGCCCTAATGAGCGGGCTTGCATATACCGCATCAAACTCTATATCCTCTACAAATTTCCTAGCTTTTTCTCCCTGACTTCTTCCGATATCGTTTAGCAGTTCATCCGTTCTTCCCTGCATGAGTTTGTATTTATTTAGATTTGTCTGACCATGTCTAACAAGCCAAATTTTCATAAAGTCTCACCGATATTATCTATTCAGCACTTATGCTTCTTCCCAATGCCTTTGACAAAGCTTTTGTAATAATCGTTCCAAGTATGCAGCAAACTACTGCTTCAGTGAGTCCCTGTACTCCGACTAGAGCTATTACAAATGTTAAAGGATTATGAACTCCGAGATTATGAACAAGGTTCTGTATATAATCAGTCTTATAAAATGCGAGGACAATAAATCCCATGAAGAACAAGGTATTCAATATGGGTGCACTTAAAGATCCAATAACATACGAAACTGTATTTCCCTTTAATGCCTTATCAAGAGCTTTAAATATAAGTCCCACACATATTCCCATTAGAATACGCATGATTACACATAGGATAAATGTCTTCACAGGTGCAAATTGAAAAAAGGTGCCGGTCATTACAGAGGCACCTGTTATTGCATCCTTAAAGCTTACAATTCCAAAGACTCCTCCAAGTATTCCTCCTGCTGTAGGCCCCATCAATATGGCTCCAATTGCTATCGGTAATGTCAAAAATGACATGTATAGCGGCCCGACCGGTACACTTCCAAGACCAACAAGCTTCATTACAATTTCGATTGCTATAAGCAATGCGAGCTGTGCCAAATACTTAGGATTCGCTAACTTATTATTCATTTTATAATCCTCCTTCTGCCGCTCCTTACAAGGATACAGCGATGAGCCCCGCAAATTCTTACGGGTGTGAAATAATTAATATTGACAATATTTTTCACTTTGATTCCCTGCTTTGCTAATGAGCTCGAGCGGGCATATGAAAATATTGCTATATGGAATTATAACAAATTCATATGCACTTAGACAAGATTATTTGAAAACAATTCTGTCGTCTTTGGGTTCATTTTACCTGGTATGCATACTATTCTATCTTCTATCTCTCTTATATTCACCTCAATTCCGTATAGCTTTGACATGTTTTTCTCTGTAATTATGTCATCAGCTTTTCCTTTGCTCATAATAACACCATCCTTAAGAATAAGTGTGTCTCCTTTCAGAAACAATGCGTGCTCAGGAAAATGTGTAGTCATGATAATGCCAATTCCATTTTGCTGCAGTTTTTTGACAAGATCTAAGAATCTGTATGAATTTCCGAAATCTAGATGTGCTGTCGGCTCATCGAAAATCATCAGTTCAGGCTCCTGTGTCATAGCAGCTGCAATCATTACGAGTTGACGTTCTCCTCCTGATATTTCATTGAATAGTTTTTCCTTCAAATATCCTATGCCTAGAAAATTCATCTTTTCCATCGCAAGATCAATATCTGATTTATCCGGTGTTCCGAAATAGTCTATGTATGCAGTCCTTCCCATGAGTATTACATCTATAACTCTAAAGGAAAATGTTGCATCTGTAGTCTGCGGTATATAGGCGAATTTCTGTGCTAACTGTCTTGTGTTATATTCCTTTATATTTTTATCGTCTATAAGGATATCACCGTTTGCCTTCTCTTCGCCTATCATACATTTTAACAAAGTACTTTTACCTGTTCCATTTGCCCCCAAGATGCAAAGTATTTGTGAAGCTGAAAATTCAAATGAAACATCTTTTATTACTTTTCTATTTTCATCGTATCCAAAATTTATTGATTTAACTTTCAGCTCCATTACCAATTAACCTTTCTGGTATATATAAAATATACAAATACCGGTATACCTATAATTCCTGTTACTACTCCAATAGGGATTTCCATCGATGTCAAACTTCTACATATATCATCAATGATGAGAAGGTATGAAATGCCTAGTGATATGGATACAAGCATAAGTTTTCTGAAGTCCGGTCCGACTAGAAGCCTTGCCAGATGCGGAACCACAATTCCAACCCATCCGATAATTCCTGAAATACTTACAACCAATGCCGTTAGTAAAGTGCTTGCAATGATAACAACCATTCTATCTTTCTTTACGTCAATTCCAAATGACTTAGCTTGTACATCTCCCATACTTAAAACATTAATTCTCCATCTGTAAAGATATATTATAAGCATAGCTATGATGTAAGCAGGCAGTACGGAAATTATTTTGCTGTAATTAATGCCCACCATTGTACCCATCAACCAATATATTATCTGTGGCAGCTTTTCAAAAGGGTCCGCTACAAATTTGATAAGGGAGACAAGTGATGAAAAAAGGGCACTTACGAGCATTCCGGAAAGTATGAGTGTTACTGTAGACTTATTATTTTTTATTGATAATAAAAATGTTAAAAACACTGCAAATATTCCAAATGCCATCGCAAAAGATTGAACTGATAGCGAAGATACTGATAACACTATCGCAACTGCCGCACCGAAGCCTGCTCCGTTTGAGACACCAAGTGTATAAGGGTCCGCGAGCGGATTCTTGAAAATGCACTGGAATACAGCTCCTGAAACTGAAAGTCCCGCCCCAACTAGAACAGCTCCGATTATCCTCGGCAATCTCGTGTCTAATATTATGCTTGCTGCTATCGCTTCTACACCACTATTATCATGAGTAAATTTGGACGCAAATATCTTAAATATATCTGTTATAGATACATCATATGCTCCGACGCACAGTGAAATTAATATTATTATTAAAGGCAATAAAACGAAAATCAACGATTCACTTATGTTTTTTACCTTTGACATAAGAAGCCTCCAAACTTACTTAACTTTATCCTTGAATTCAATGCCATAGAAATCCTTATAGAATTTGTTAGCCCTCTTGTTTACAATCTTGCTATCGATTTTATCTGGATAGAGCTTATGAGCGAGCCAGAGTTCCCCAAGTGCTATTGAATCAGCATCAGGATTACCCCATGGCTTTGTCCAATAAGGTGCTAGGATGACGTTTCCGTCTTTAACAGCTTTTAATGATTTATAGCGGCTGTCTTTTTTAATTCCGTCATATACCTCTTTATATCTGTCCTGAACAATGATTACATCCGGATTCCAGTTAGCAAGCTGTTCAAATGTATAAGGCTTATATCCCTGTATATCCTTAGCAGCTACGTTTACTCCACCGGCTCTTTCAAGCATGCAGCCTACGTACTTATCATTACCATATGTCTGATTGTTCTCATTGGCAATAAATACAGTCTTCTTGTCTTTTTCTGAAACATCCTTAAGTGATTTATCGACAATTTTTCTGCTCTCTAAACAGAACTGCCAAAGTTCCTTTGCCTTGTCATCTTTTCCTGTCAACTTACCAAGTGTCTCTATAGCCCATTTACATCCGTCAGTATATGCCTTATCCGCATCCTTTAATTCTGGATTCTGAGCTTCTTTCTGTTTTCCCTCACTTCTCAGTGAAATTACAACTACAGGTATTCCAAGTTCTTTTATCTTATTTATTGAATCCTGGTTAGCCTGGGGAGCAGCGATCACTACATCAGGTTTTAATTTTGCAACCTCCTCAACGTTACAGCTCTTCAAGTCTCCAGGTGTAGGTAGGGATTCAATTTCAGGGAAAGCGTCCTTGATATATGATCCAAGATCAGATTCCCACTTTGATTCAACACCGACAATCTTATCCTGTGCACCAAGTTGTGCAAGGATATCAATTGAGTGGTGCTGAAGAACTACCATAGATTTTACAGGCACCTTAACTGTTACCTCATTATCCGCTTGATCTTTGAAAGTCCACTCTTCTCTTTCAATGGATTTCTCTTTGCTTGATGATTTAGCTTTGTCTGCCTCGCATCCTGTCATGCTGAATGCAAGAACAAGAACCATAAGCAATGCAAAAAGTCCCAAAATCTTCTTCCTCATTTCTTATTCCTCCATTTTTTCATATCGTTAGGTTTTTTTTTACCATACCGTATTATATTATTAAATGCATGCTATGTAAATAGAAATATTGCCCATCATTGACAACATGGAAATTATGTGCTAGATTGTGCACGTAGATAAATGAATAAAATGCAAGTGCATGGGGAGCTTAATTAAGCTGAGACAGGGATTCAAATCCCGGACCCACGAACCTGATATGGATAATGCCAACGTAGGAATTGCCTTGATGTCTTATGAATAAATGTTTTACAAGGTGATTATTATTGGCGCCTTGTATTTTTTATTCAAATAATTAAATAAGCGGTTGATCGGGAGCACCACTTTCATGCCGCTATATAAAATCTATAGTCATGTTTTAGACTAAAGAACCATGAGGAGGTACTTTGATGGAAAGAAATTACACAACACAGATGGATGCAGCAAGAAAGGGAATAATTACTCCTGAAATGGATATTGTTGCATCTAAGGAGCATTTGTCGGCAGAGCGTATTAGAGAACTTGTTTCAGAGGGAAAAATTGCAATTCCATGTAATAAATCCCATAAGAGCATAAGCCCTGAAGGCATTGGAAGCATGCTTAGGACTAAGATCAATGTAAATCTTGGTGTTTCAAGAGACTGCAAGGATTACGATATTGAAATGCAGAAGGTTATGAAGGCTGTTGACCTTGGAGCTGAGGCAATAATGGATCTTTCAAGCCATGGAGATACCCAGCCTTTCCGTAAAAAGCTTACGAGTGAATGCCCTGCTATGATAGGAACAGTTCCGGTTTATGACAGTGTAATCCACTATCAAAGAGACCTTGATACACTCACTGCTCAGGATTTTCTCGATGTAATAAGACTTCACGCAGAAGACGGAGTTGACTTTGTAACCCTTCACTGCGGAATAACAAGAAAAACAATTGATCAGATAAAAAAACATAAGCGCAAGATGAATATAGTAAGTAGAGGTGGTTCCCTTGTATTTGCATGGATGAGTATGACCGGAGAAGAAAATCCATTCTACGAATACTACGATGAAATTCTAAAAATCTGTGAAGAACATGACGTTACAATATCTCTTGGAGATGCTTGCAGACCTGGCTGCCTTGCAGATGCCACAGATGTTTGCCAAATCGAAGAGTTAGTAAGACTAGGTGAACTCACAAAGCGTGCATGGAATCATAATGTTCAAGTTATGGTAGAAGGTCCTGGACATGTGCCTCTTGATCAGGTAGCAGCAAATATGAAGATACAAGAGGGAATTTGTATGGGCGCACCATTCTACGTTCTCGGTCCTATTGTAACTGACATAGCACCTGGTTATGATCACATTACATCTGCAATTGGTGGAGCTGTAGCAGCTATGAATGGTGCCGCATTCCTTTGCTATGTAACACCTGCTGAACACCTTGCACTCCCTAATGTAGATGACGTAAAGAACGGTATAATCGCATCAAAAATAGCTGCACATGCTGCAGATATTGCAAAGGGAATACCTAACGCAAGAGATATAGATGATAAAATGGCTGATGCAAGGAGAAATCTTGACTGGGATGCTCAATATGAATGTGCTCTCGATCCTGTAACCGCAAAAGCTATCCGTGATGACAGACTTCCTGAAGATGATCACAAAGATACGTGCTCAATGTGTGGTAAGTTCTGTGCAGTAAGAAGCATGAATAAGGCTCTTGCTGGAGAACATATAGATATTCTATAGAGAATAAAGAATAGAGTTAAAGAGCGATGGCTTTGTATCAAACCATCGCTCTTTTATTATTTATTAAATCTCACAATTATAATGTCAATGAAGGTGCGCTATACACACGTGCTAGAAGTTCTTTATTGAGTTCATATAGGCCCTTTGCATCTTTTCCGTATAATTCGAACTTCTTTATAAGATCGTCCGCATTTTTCTCCTCTTCTCCCTGTTCCTTAACAAACCAGTTAAAGAATTCCATTGTACGGAAATCATCAGCATCTTTTGCCGCCTTATAAATCTTATGTATTAAGCTTGTTATATATTTCTCATGTTCAAAACTGAACTTAAGTGCATCATTTGCTTTCTTGCACTTTTTATCAGGCTTTTCAATTGCATCAAGAGTTACCCTGTATCCGTTATTAAAGAGATATGTTCTCATTAGCATTGCATGGTCAAGTTCTTCCTTTGCCTGAATATCGAACCAATTTGCAAATCCTTCAAGTCCCTCATCATGATAATAGTTGGCAAAGTCTAAGTAAAGATATGATGAGAATAGCTCAGCATTTATCTGGTCATTAATTAAGTCTGCTACTTTTTTATCCATTATTAATTACTCCTTCCGTGTTCTTATTTGTCACTCTTATTATATATAAATTTATATTAATATATTACACCATTAAGATAAAGGTATGATGTTGAATTTTTATAAATATGTTGACTTTTATTTCTTTTTTTTGTAACATATGTGTCGATGTTCGTAATAATAGATATGCCGCATTGGTCAAGAGGTTAAGACGCAGCCCTCTCACGGCTGAATCTCGGGTTCGATTCCCGGATGCGGTACCAAGATTTAAACCCCTTGTAAGTGTTGGAGTTTCCAAGGCTTCGGGGATTTTTTATTTGTTATGTATCTCCTCCACATATTCTGCAGTTATTATACCGGCAGGAAGCGCAACGACTGCAATCCCAAGGAATGATGAAATCATCGCAATTATACGGCCCACCATTGTTACCGGGTATATATCCCCATATCCTACAGTTGTAAGGGATACTGTAGCCCAGTATACCGCATCGAAATAGCTCCTGAAAGATTGGGGCTCTATATTGAAAATTATCAAGGCTGATATAAGAATATATCCAACAGCAAAACCTCCAACTATCAAAAGAGATTTCCTTGATCTCCTTATTACATTGCTTAACACCCCAATAGATTTTGAATACCTTATAAACCTTAGTACTCTAAAAAATTTCAAGAGCCTAATAAATCTCGTCATCTTCAGTGCTATAAATGCTGAATTAAAAATTGAAATTGACGGTAGAATTGAAAGCAAGTCTATGATTGCCATGGGTGAAAATGGATATCGCAAAAAAGATATTATTGATTTTTTATCATACTTAATATCCGCTGTAAAAAGTCTAAGAATATAGTCTATTATGAATATTGTTACGGTTATTTCATCGCATTTAAGCAAGAAGTTTGTGTCATTATTGTTAGTCAGCGGAAGAAGGCTGAATATGATTGACACCATCATGAATACATTATATATCTTGCTTGAAATTGAAGGCGGCTTTGCATCGAGGATGCCATAAAGTTTCTGTCGCATTGTACTGTATTTCCTATTTTCCATATCTATTATCTAGCAAATTCTTGGAAGTAGCTCTCCTGTAGGTTCAGGTAAAATCGCCTCTGTGCCAATTTCTGTCTTTAAAGTGACAAGCCCTGGCATCTCGTCACTTACTTTTCCTATTATAGCAGAATTTCTTGTGTATTCATTTTGTTTTAATGCCTTGAGGAACTTATTTGCAATCTTCTCTTTCAGTATTATTACAAGCCTTCCTTCACAAGCAAGATAAAGAGGGTCCAGTCCCAAAATTTTACATATTCCTGTAACCTCATTGCTAACGGGAAGTTTATTATTATCAATTTTTATGCCTACATTGCTGCTCTTTGCAATTTCGTAAAGTACAGTACCTGTTCCTCCTCTTGTTGCATCTCTTATTACATGTATATCCCCAATTTCGTTTGGATTAAGAGATGAAATCGCATCATTTAGCGGATTCCACAGCGGTGCATTATCGCTTTCCACCGATGCTTCTATTCCAAAGTCATCACGTTCAAGCAATATCGCAGCTCCATGTCTACCAATATCTCCTGTGACGATTACAACATCTTCAGGCTTTGCGCGAAGAGATGAGAGTTCAAGTCCTTCTCTAACCTCACCTATTCCTGTAGTTGTTATAAAGACACCGTCAACCTGACCTCTTCCGGCTACCTTTGTATCTCCTGAAACAATATTTACACCTACTTCTCTTGCTGTTTCGGCCATTGATTTCGCAATCATCTCAAGAAGTTCAATTTGCGTTCCCTCTTCAATGACAAATGCACACGAAATATAAAGAGGCTTTGCCCCCATACAGGTAAGGTCATTTACAGTCCCTGATATGCTTAACTTCCCAATATCTCCACCTTTGAATTTTAGCGGTGATACAATGAATCCGTCTGTCGTCATCGCCATTCTCCCCTTAGGCGGATTTAATACGGCGGCATCATCATTTGTTAAATAAGGATTTTCAAAATATTTATTAAAAACATTGCTAATAAGTTCTGATGTTTGTTTACCACCTGCACCATGTGCAAGCGTAATTATATCCTTCATTGTTTAATACCTCTCAAAAGCTGAATATTTATAATATGCAGAGCAGGTTCCCTCTCCTGAAACCATGCACGCGCCAATAGGATTTATTGGTATGCATTTATTGCCAAAAAGCGGACATTCCGTAGGTTTTATCTTTCCAAGTAACACATCTCCACATCGACACCCCTTGTAATTTCTTGATTCAAATTTCGGTACTTCATATTTGATCCTTGCATCGAAGTCCTTATATTCATCTCTAAGCTTTAGTCCTGAATCTTTAATAATCCCGATTCCTCGCCATTCAGCATCTACCGCTACCATAAATCTGTCGATAAGCTTCGCTGCTTTTTCATTTCTATTAACTGGTACGATTTCACTGTAGCAGTTATAGGCAAAAGGCTTTTTTACACCTGTATTTTTTTCAGCTTCTCTACTCATCAATACTCCGTCTATTAACCTGTTAATAGAAAGAAGTATTTCATCTGCTTCGAATCCCGTAACACTTCCGGATATTTCATACTCGTTTCTTAACTTATAGTAAGGTTCCATTCCGGTCATTGTGCTAACATGCCCCGGATACATGAATGCGTCCACGCTATCAGAAAGGGACAAATATGCATTGAACATAGTTTTATTAGCTGTAAGCAATGAAAAATTTGATAAGTTGTTGTCTAATGCTTTTTTTAGGGCAATACAAGATGAAGGTGTAGTGGTCTCAAATCCTGTTGAGAGGAAAACAAAATCTTCATCTCTATTTTCAATTGCAAGATTTACTGCATCAATCGGCGAGTACACAACTCTAACCTTTGCATTGCAAGAACGAGCCTTTGCAAGACTCATTTCACTACCGGGAACCCTTATCAAATCTCCAAAGCTACATACGGTAACGCCCTTCTTCATTGAAAGCCAAAGAGCTTCATCTATATAGGTTTCTTCGGTAACACAAACCGGACATCCCGGACCTGAAATCAATTCGATATCACTCGGAAGGATTGCCCTTATACCATTCTTGAAGATCTCATGCGTGTGTGTTCCACAGACCTCCATTATCCTAATTTTTTCACCCCTATAGCTCTTTATTCTCTCGATTAACTCTCTATTTCCCATATAATATTATATTTCATCCCCAGATTTCTTATCAATTTTTGCTATCGCAATTCCTGCATGCACCATGACATAATCTCCTGGTGCAAGATTATCAATAAGGTCTACTGAAATTTCTCTCTTAGCTCCTGTAACATCAACAACTGCTACCGTGTCCTTAATCTCTTGTACTTTTGCTGAAACCCCAACGCACATTATATTCCTCCTGTTAATTAAATCCCTCATTCATTCTTGCCATACAAACCACAGCCTGTCCTAGTGATATCCCTCCATCATTAGTTGGAATCATGCTGTGTTTAAGAACCCTATATCCTTTATCTATAAGCAATTCATCTGTCAATTTTAGTAATAAAAGATTCTGGAATACTCCCCCGCTAAGTGCAACCGTCTTTATTCCTGTCATCTCTTTAGCTATTTGGCAACCCTCTAATATCATCCTGGCTATTTCCTTATGAAAATATAGGGCCAACGCCTCAGGGTCATATCCATCTATTCTCATCTCCGTTATATCGATTAAAAGTTTGTTCGTCCTCAGTGTAAAAAAGTCATTATTGAAATCAGCGCCAAGTGTTTCAGCACTGTTTATAAGCTTTCCCTCTTTCATGGCTCTAGTTGCTGCAAATTCAAGCTTCATAGATGCCTCTCCCTCAAATGTGGATTTACTGCATATTCCAAGTATAGCACTTGCTGCATCAAATATTCTTCCGACACTTGTTGATCTGATAACATTAATCCTATTTTTGCTCATCGCCCTTATAGTCTTAAGTTCTCTTTCGCTACATAATCCAGTAGCAGCAACTTCTTCATCACTCAATATTGAAGCCGCTATTCGCCACCCTTCAATGCTTGCAATATCTCCACCAATTTGTTCAAAAGAATCAATGCTTCCTATTCTTTTTGCATATTTAAGACCTACTCTAAGGAATTCACCTCCCCATACGGTATTATCTTCACCGTAACCCGTTCCATCGAAGGCAACCCCTATTACATCTTCCATATAAGAATTCTCAGCCATACATGAGACTATATGAGCATGATGGTGCTGAACCTCTGTCAATTCCTTGTATTTTGGTGCAACTGATCTTGCTAAATTTGAGGTATTATATCCTGGGTGCTTATCGCATGATATGTATTTCGACCTTATCTCAAGAAGAGTTTCCATCCTCAAAATAGCTGATTTTAGTACATTGATGCTCCTTAAATCACCAATATTTCCAATGTATGAAGATGGATAATACATGTCCCCCTTAGCTAGACAAAATGTGTTCTTAAGCTCTCCTCCATAGGCTAGAACGGTTTCTTCGCTTTTTATTGGAAATACTATTGGTATTGGTGCATATCCTCTTGATCTCCTTATCATATAAGGCTTTCCATCATAATATGCCATTACACTGTCATCGGTCCTTATTCTTATATCTCTGTCATTGGATAATATAGCATCGCATATAGGTGTAAGATATTCAAGGGCCTCTTCATCATTCATGCATATTGGTGAACCTGAAGGATTACCGCTTGTCATAACCAGACAATCAGGCATATCCTTATCAAGTGTTATATCATCATCAGGATAACTGAACAAAAGCATTTGAAGCGGAGCATATGGCAGCATTACTCCGACATTAGGATTGTCAGGTGCTATTGATTTCGAAAGAATTACTTGCTCATCAGCTCTCTTTTCAAGAAGCATTATTGGTTTTTCTCGTCCTTTTAATACCTCCTCCATGTCTCGATCGATATAACATTCTCTTCGTACAATATCGATATCCCTCATCATAACAGCGAAGGGTTTTACAGGCCTATTCTTAAGTCTTCTTAGCCTTGTAACAGCCTCTTCATTTGATGCGTCACAGCAAAGATGAAATCCTCCGATTCCCTTAATTGCAAGTATTTTTCCATCTGTTATCATCTTCCTTGCTTTAATAATTACATTTCTGTCGGATATTTTCTTTTCAATACTTATGTCAGGTGAATCAGCGCCATCGTTAATAAAGTATAGCCTTGGTCCATCTTCATTGCAGCACACCGGCTGTGCATGATATCTTCTATCTCTTTCATCCTTATATTCATTTTGACATTTAGCACACATTGGGAATTCGCCCATGCTCGTGCTTTTTCTATCATAAGGCATGGAGTCTAGAATTGTAAGCCTTGGTCCACAGTTCGTACAATTGATAAATGGATGAAGATATCTTCTGTTGCTTCTAATATATAATTCTCTTTCGCAGTCGCTGCAAATAGAAAGATCAGGTGATACAAACACGATTCCTTCTTCTTTCTCACTTTCTATAATATGGAAGTTAGCATCATTTTCATTTAAGTCAAGGGGTTCGATCTCTTCAGCTTCGATTTTTACTATGTTTGAGCTTATAGGTGCTTCTTCTTCTATATCTTTTAGAAAGCTATTTAAATCCGCTTCTTTGGCCTCTCCATATATATCTACGTAAGAGCCTCGGTTACAAACACTTCCCCTAATATTATATTTATTTGCAAGTCTAACTATAAATGGTCTGAATCCAACGCCTTGAACAATTCCATAAACCTTGATATGCAGTGTCTTATATGGCATTAATCATACTCCTTTACTTCATGGAGTTCTCCGGATATTGCGAAGTGTGGCAATGGGATAAACAAGGCTTCTTTTTCAGCTATAAGCATCTGAAGCAATGGGTCTCCAATTATAACATTGTAATTTTCGCTATCTACCAAGGATGCGAGATCTCCCTCTTCAATCAATCTTTGGTCCCCTTCTTTAGAGTATTCATCAATTAGCATAAACCACGTGGAAACGGATATATTATCGTAATTCATTTCTTCTATAATCAAGTCTCTCACCGCATTCGCAAAGAATTGCTGATGAATTACAAGAATCTTAGGTTTATCCAATTTGTTTATTCCTGAATTTCTTATCTTTTCCTTTAATATATCTCTAAGCTTTTTATCTAGTGGATAATACTCCTCATATGGAATACCATATTCACTCTTCATGAACTTCGCTGCCTTAATGCCTGCAGGTGAAATTACTATGTTTTTACTTATCTCATAATATTTCAAAATATCATTTTCAAGGCTTCCATAACCATATGTATAGATTTCCGGCTCTTTGTCATTAACCGTATTTACCTTCTTGATAAAATCAAGCATTTCTTCTTTATTCTCAGAATACATATCAAGTGGAAGTGCACCTATGAGCCCGATTGAATTATTATCCACAATTCTTTCTTTTTTATTAGATCTCGGGGCAAACTTCCTAAGCAGTTCCATGTATGCTTTTTCTATGCCCTTATCGTAAAGCTCCATTCCATTTGTAGAAATAGAGACAACAGGTATTCCAAGTCTATTTTCCAAAAGTCTCGCCATAGCCTTGTAGTCAACACCTATAACCGCAGTAATAGGCGTACCAATAATTGATATAAAATCCCCTTTTGTTATTTCATATGCTTTTCTCACCTTATCAATAAGGATTTCATCGCTACCTAGTATTGCATCAATATCTCTCAGAGCAGCACTAAAGACCGAGCCTGGTTTTTTCTTCCATCTCGGTTCGTCAAAGCCACATGTATTTCCTATACAACCTCCGGCATCAAGCATTACGGTCATGCAGTTATACCCAAAGAAAACTGATTCTGCACCACTTTGATCCGGTGTGAAAGGTGATAAAAATAATCTCAGTCCCTTAATCTTCATAAATAATTTATTCTCCAGCGAAACGAACTGCTTCTGTAATCCTGTTCATAAGCTTAAAAAGTCCCCTATATCCAAATGGTTGAATTTCATCGCTCCATTCTACGTTGATTGATTCAGGATAGTAGAAGGATGCATCTCTACCTATAGAAATATCAACATTTGACTTACCGTTTTCAATATCATAATTGATCATTGAAGGTGATAAAGGCGAGTAAATTCTTATATCCGGATTAATATCTTTAAGCTCATTTATATAATGCATATCGAGATTGGTAAAGGTAGTGAACACTGACCTTACGTCCAGTCCGTACTTTGATAGGGATAGAGCAAGTTCAAGAGGATTTCCGTTTATTACCTGTCCTATTGCGAACTTCTTGTCCCTTGCATATTTAAGCATCCTTTCTATTGCACTTGCTGTTTCAATATAATATCTTTCATCGTCAAACTCTACCCCGAGTGCCGCTCCCATCAGCAAATACTGTTTCTTTATTCTATCAATCTGATAGAGTCTTGTTAATTCAATCATTGGAATCTCGAGCTTTCTGTACAGCATGTCTGCAGCCCTTCTTGCTTCCGGGTTTAACACAAGGTTAAAGTTTGCTTCTCCGAGCTCCATATATTCGCTATAGGTTTTGCACCTTGAAATCTGTCTGATTTTTTTCATACCTATCTGATAAAGCAGATCATATATCTCGGAATTATCATCAACATCTGAAAAGAATCCCATAAGGTTTACCGCACTCTCATCCCTTGAACGCTTTTCCAAAAGTGAATAGACTGATTCTCTCACAGATACCATAGGAGGGTTATTACCCTCCCTCATAAGTGCATACATATATGTAGGAATGACCTTAATATTTGCTTCTTCTTCCGCTTTTCTGCATAACCTTTCAACGTCTGTTCCAAGCAGTGCATCGACACAAGTTGTGCATATAACAATCACCTTCGGATCTTTACCCCGTTTTCTACAGGTATTTGCGATTTCCTTTACAGCTTTTGGTATATCATCAAGATATCTTCCTGTAACCAAGTCATTCTCATCCACCTGCATAAAGAATATCTTATCGCTATACCCGCCTCCATCGGCAAGTATTGTCGTATTCCTTCCACAGCAGGCAGGGGATAAAAGAAGCATTACGGATTCAGGTATAGCAAGTCCTGCTCTCTTGACACCGAACCCTTGAGCTCCCGGGCTGTTATATGAAAGTGTAGCTTCTGAGCTATATACCAGATTCTCATCAGCTCTCAAATTACTTGGAAGCTCTCCATTTAACTCGCTAAGTTCAAGAGCAGTAATATAGTATGGTTTTTCTTTTAAATTTGTCATGGATTTATTTATCATCTTTCAAGAGGCTTTTCGCAAGTTCATAGAATTTCTTAGATATCTCAGATTCGGGATTTCCTTGAACAACGGTTTTTCCCTGATCTTCCCATTCCAATATCTCGTTACTTCTCGGAATATCTGCAATAATCGGTATATTTGAATCCTCTGCAAATCTTCTCACCTTATTCTCTTCATCAAGAACATCTCTTCTATTAAAAACAATTCCTCTTACCTTTCCGTATCCTCTATCTTGGAAATTATCTATTGCTGTCTTTATGTTATTTGCAGCATATAGAGCCATTTTTTCACCTGAAGTCACTATGAGTATATCATCTGCATAGCCTTCCCTTATTGGCGCCGCAAACCCTCCACAGACCACATCTCCAAGGACATCATAGAGTACAATGTCTGGTTTTATATGTTCAAATATTGAAAGTTCCTCTAGAAGATTAAATGTTGCAACAATACCCCTTCCCGCACATCCTATTCCAGGAGTCGGGCCTCCCGTTTCAATACAGTATATGCCGAAAATACCCTTCTTAACTATCTCGTCAAGCTCGGGATTTCTTCCATACTCTCTTAGGAAATTCATTACCGGAATCAGATTCTCTCCATCGAGAAGATTTATTGTTGAGTCTGCCTTGGGATCGCATCCTATCTGAAGTATGGTCTTACCAAGCTTTGCAAATGCGGCAGCCAGATTACTTGTAATTGTCGACTTTCCTATGCCACCCTTACCATAGATAGCTATCTTTACCATTTAATTCTCCTTATCAAGCTCTGCAAACTTCTCCTTCATTGTAGGATTTCCCCTGGTTAATTTCTTTATCGTCAGCTCTTCTGCTTTATCATTCGCAAGTCTTAAATTATTCTCAGACCCCGTTAGATTTGCTTTTATTTTCTCAAGCATTT
>CABTXQ010000001.1 GCA_902488835.1 uncultured Ileibacterium sp. | reverse complement strand
CATTAACAAATTTACCCTCCTTTGCAAGGACCTCTTTATCAATGGAAAATCCGTTTATGACCAACCAATTACGAAGTTTTCCACTGTTATTTCTGGGCTGCAGTATGAATTCCTTATATGAAAATGTTTTATTAATATCATTGCTTAGAATATCTATTATTAAATTTCCACCAATGCCTGCAATTATTATTTCATCAACCTCCGAAGGTAGTAATGTATTAAGTCCGTTTCCTACTCTAAAGTATGCACGCTTATCTTGACAATTGGAATTAAAATTTTCAATTGCCTTATTGAGCGATTTTTCGCTTATATCGCTCATTATTACATAAGGCGAAATATTATTTTGCAGTAACAGAATCGGAACGTATCCATGATCCGTTCCGATGTCTGCAACAGAGGTATCTTTATTTACCTGTTCATATATTTTATAAAGGCGATCACTTATTTTCATTTTAATATAACAAGAATTTTAATTAAACCATTGATTACAATCGACATTACCAGATATTCCGTTTATTCTACCTTCACTTGTATACTGCCATATATTATATGATCCATTATATGTTAATGTAGAATTGTACTGAGCAACCCAAACCTTGTAAGCAGAAAGCTCACTCATGTTTAATTTATTATTTAACCACCATGTACTTGCATAAATCATTGGAGTATATCCTTGGCTTGATACTTCTTCACAGAAGGACTTGATTACTTCAGTTCTCTCAGCTGCACTTATTGCTGCGTGTCTTCCTCCACCGCTAACAGCTTCTGAATCAATAACAATCGGTAAATCAATGCCATAAGGCTTAATCTTGTTAATAGCATATCTTGCTTCTTCGATAGCCTCATCGCTATTTACAGCCTGCGTGAAGAAATATACACCAACCTGAATGCCGTTAGCCTTAGCTTGAGCAATATTGTACTCAAACATTGAATCATCATATATACCAGCAGTTACACTAAATCTTCCGGCGACTCTAATAAAAGCAAATTTTACTCCATGCTCTTTAACAGCCTTCCAATCTATATTGCCATTAAATTCTGATACATCAATGCCTAGACTTCCTGCAGGAATAATTGGGCTTTCTTGTTCAACTGAATTATCTGTAGTTTCAGCTATTTCATTACTTGATGATTCCGTATTAGGTTCTTCTGTAGATGTCTCAGGCTTAATTTCTTCATTAGACTGAGATTTTTCATTATTAATTGAAGGTTCAGATGTTGCCTCATTATTATTGGAGGCAACTTTAGTATAAGAAGCTAGCTTATTATAACTTAAAACATTTGAAGATGATTCAGCTAAATTTTTTGCTTCCATAGCAGCCTTACCAGATGATTCCTTGGCCTCCCTCTTTTCAACAGATTCCTTACTCTCATCCGTTTTAATGCTAATCGTTACTTTAGCTTCGTTATCTTCAATCTTTTTATTAACTAAAGATGTTGTTAACTGTTCAATTGTCTGATTTTTTAATGCATTGAATGCAGTGGAAGCTGACTGATTAACAATTGATTCTATTCCACCCTTAGAAGCAAAAGATGGTGTTGAAAAGCAAACCAATACTAATGCTGTAAACATAAACTTGATAAATATCTTTTTCATAGTGTAATACCTCATCTTTAAATTCGTTAAAATCGAATAAAATTGATACCGAGATTCTAGCACTTAATTATAAATAAGTTGAAAAAAAGCAAAAATTAAAAAAATTTAATATACATTGTAAAATTATTATACATATCTTCATCACACAAAGACCTATTTTTATTGTTAACCAATCTATATTTAGTAATATTTTTTTAGATAAGCACAATATTTAAATTCAATAAAAAAAGGATGGTTTTATCCCATCCTTTATAAAAAGCTTGGTATTTATTGCTTTTTTAGATATCAATCAAGATATTCTTTTAATTTTTTTCTCCTTGAAGGGTGCCTTAGTTTTCTTAATGCCTTTGCTTCTATCTGTCTTATACGCTCTCTTGTAACATTAAATTCTTTTCCTACTTCTTCAAGCGTTCGTGGTCTATCGTCTTCAACCCCAAATCTTAGAATCAGCACTTTTTTTTCTCTTTCGCTAAGAGTATCAAGAACTTCCATCAGCTGCTCTTTTAACATTGATTTAGCTGCCGCATCAACTGGATCAAGAGCGTCTTCATCTGGTATGAAGTCTCCTAGATGACTGTCTTCTTCTTCTCCAATAGGTGTTTCGAAGCTTACAGGATCCTGCGATATTTTCTTTATTTCTCTTACTTTGTCGACTGTTATTCCCATCTCTTCAGCAATTTCTTCTGATGTTGGTTCTCTTCCGTATTCCTGAAGTAGTTGCCTGCTAACTCTTATTAATTTGTTTATTGTTTCTACCATATGAACTGGAATTCTAATAGTTCTTGCCTGATCTGCTATTGATCTTGTAATAGCTTGCCTTATCCACCATGTAGCATATGTACTGAATTTATAACCTTTTGTGTAATCAAATTTGTCAACTGCCTTGATTAGTCCAAGATTTCCTTCCTGTATAAGGTCAAGAAATGAAAGTCCTCTATTAAGATATCTTTTAGCTATACTTACAACAAGCCTGAGATTGCATTCACAAAGTCGTTTCTTAGCCCACTCATCGCCTGCCTCCATCCTTTTTGCCAGCTCTTTTTCTTCATCAGCAGTTAGAAGGCTTACTTTACCTATTTCTTTTAGGTACATCCTTACAGGATCATCTGTTGGAAGAGTTTTTGGTACAGTTGCTTCTACGTTTATCTCACCGTTTTTATTAATTACAACTCCATCATCCGGATTTTCTTCATCATCTAGTTCCGAATCTAATGGCTCGCGATGTTCAACAACCTTTATTCCCTTTTCTTCAATTAATGCATATGTCGATTCTACTTCATTTTTATCAAGGTCTAGATCATATAGATAATTTACCACTTCACCAATTGTAATTTCACCATTTGTCTTTTTACCTCTCTCTACTAAATCATTGACATATTGATCCCTCATCGCTAGAGTTTTTTCTTTTTTTATTGCATTTTCCTTTTCTTCAGGGGTTAATTCAATATTACGTTCTATAGCCTTTACCTTACCTTCAATACTATTCGGATCAATTTTCTTTTTTGCCATCCTATTCCCCTTTCAATTTTGTGATTTTAGCTTGTTCAACAAGAATTTTTTCAAAAGTTTTATCCTTAGATTTTTTATCACCTATTTTTTCATATACATCGAGTTCGTTTTGTAATTGATTTTTTCTTTGTATACAGTAATCAAGTCTGTACTTATTTAGACATTCCTTATAGAACTCTTCAATATCTCCACCCATAAAAACCTTATTTATAAACTTTCGATAAACCTCTTCTTCATTAGGATCTAGAAGCTTATATATATCTTCTGCTTCTAGATGTTTTATGTTTAAATTATTTTCAATCAATTCTTTTTCAATTCTATAAATTTTTTTACCTAGATAGGTATTAAATACTATTTCATCGTCATCAAATCTACCGATATATCCCGCATCAATTGTAGGAATATATAAAAGATAAAGCTCAAGCCTCATAGTTTGGGTAAGATCTGTTTCCTTATTCTTTGAGTTGAAATTAGAAAGATTTCTTGCTGAATGTATTTTATCACTAAGAGAAAACTCTATTTCAGTTCGTATAGCCTGTTCTGAAATTTTTGTTTCATTTGCAAGTTTTCTTATATAAAAATCTCTTTCGACAGGAGATAGATTTATTAAAATTTTTATGCATTCTTTAACATACTTTAGAGCTTCTTCATCTATGTTTAGGTTATAGTTTTTCTTAAGCAGATTTAATCTGAAATCGGTTGATCCTGCTGCTTCTTTAATCAGATTTCTAAAGCTTTCAACATTGAATTTTCTTATGTATTCATCCGGATCTTTAGCATCATTTAGATTAAGAACCCTAACATTTATTTTGGCTTCTTTCAAAATATCGATAGCCCTTAATGTTGCATTTATACCAGCATTGTCTGAATCATATGCCAGAACAACATTTTTTGTATATCTTGCTAAAAGCCTAGCTTGTTCAACTGTAAGAGCTGTTCCTAGAGAAGCAATTGCATTTTTAACTCCTGCTTGATATAAGCTTATAACATCCATATATCCCTCGACGATAATAATGTTCCCTTCTTTTTTTACTTCGTCTCTAGCAAGATTTAAACCGTAAAGGTTATTTTTTTTGTGAAATATCTCACTTTCATCGGAGTTTAAATACTTTGGCATTCCCTTGTCGCCGTTTATTATACTCCGTCCTCCGAATCCTATTACCTTTTTTTGTGTATTAATTATAGGAAATATTACACGATTCCTGAATTTATCATAGTATTTTCCATTTTTATTCTTCTTAATAAGACCTATACGCTCCAGCTCCTCTTCTGGAATTTTTAGAGAGCTCATATGTCTATAAAGTCCATCCCACGAATCATTCGAATATCCTATCCCAAATTTGTTCAAAGTCTTATTCGAGATTCCTCGTTTCGATATATACATATATCCAGGATTAGGAAGTTTTCTAAGGTTGTTTAGATAATATGTTGCGGCAATTTTATTGATTTCATAATATCTTTTATAATTGAAATTAGTTTGATTTGTCATTTTAGGTAATTCTATGCCGTTATCGTTACAAATCATCGCTATCGCATCATTAAAATCAAGCTTATAGTAATCCTGTACAAATTTTATTATATCTCCACCGGCACCACATCCAAAGCAATGATAGAATTGTTTTTCTTCGTTAACTGAAAAACTTGGGGTTTTTTCACTGTGAAAAGGACATATCCCCCAATAGTTAGCACCCTTCTTTTTTAACTGAATATTTTGACCTATTATATCAACTATATTTAGTTTGTTTTTTAAATCTTCAATAAAATTGTGATTAAATGACATGTGCCTACCTATTTATCGTAATATGGAATTATACACTTTATTTGCGTATCTGTCTGTCATCCCTGCTACATAGTCTTTGACTGCAGTATTTAATCCATCTTCTTCAATTATTAATTTATACATTTCAGGAAGATTATCAGGATTTTTCATGAAATAATCATATAGTCCTTCGATTTGATCTTTTATTTCTTGAAGATCTTCTTCCTTCTTCACGCGTTCACTATTATAAACATTCTTGAACATAAAAGCCCTAAGATCCATTAAGGCATAATTCATATCATCGCTTGGTGTAATGTAATCCTTATTATCACTATTTATAACAATATCTTGAATTAAATTATTAATTCTTTCTCCGTGTGTATATCCGAGCACATCAATATCCTTAATAGGAAGATCTTCCTGAGTTATAACACCACCCCTGATAGCATCATCAATATCGTGATTAATATATGCAATCTTATCTGAAATTCTTACGATCTGTCCCTCAATAGTTGATGGCTTATTACGGCTCCTGTGATTGAGAATACCGTCTCTAACCTCCCATGTGAGATTTAGACCATATCTGTCTTTTTTCTTCTCTAATCTATCTACAACTCTTAGGCTCTGCTCATTATGATGAAAACCGCCTGGATGTATTTCGTTAAGAAATAATTCTCCATTATGCCCGAACGGTGTGTGCCCAAGATCATGACCAAGGGAAATAGCTTCAGTCAGATCCTCATTGCAACCAAGAATTCTTGCTATTGTTCTTCCAATTTGTGCCACTTCAAGAGTATGCGTTAGTCTTGTTCTATAGTGATCTCCCTCAGGTGATATAAAAACCTGAGTCTTATTAAGAAGGCGTCTAAAAGCTTTTGAATGAATTATTCTATCCCTGTCACGTTGAAATTCTGTACGATAAATACAGGGTGGTTCATCATAGATCCTTCCCTTCGTATCCTTTGACTTAGTTGCCATAGGACTTAGTAATTCATATTCTATTTTTTCTATATCTTTCTTATAATGAATCATGTATATAAATTATTTGTTTTTTATTCCTGTATGTCCAAAACCACCAATTCCTCTTTCACTATCCACAAGTTTGTCTGTTAATTCAATTTCTACAGATTCATACTTGGATATTACAAACTGTGCAATTCTATCTCCATCATTAATTACAAAGTCTTCATTTCCAAAATTTATTACGGGAATCTTTAGTTCTCCTCTATAATCACTATCTATGGTCCCAATACTGTTTACAAGGCCAATTCCATGTTTTATTGCAAGCCCGCTTCTAGCCCTAACCTGACCTTCGTATCCCGTAGGTATTTCAACATAGATACCTGTAGGAATAAGCTTTCTTTCCATAGGTTTTAAAGTTATTGGCATATCAAGAAATGCTGTCAAATCCATACCTGCCGATCCCTTTGTTTGGTACTTTGGAAGCCTACCTGACTCGCTTTTAATCTTTAGCTTCATCTAATTTGTCCCTTTCATATTACAAACATTTACAACTGAATACTTGTTGTAGTCATGAATGATTTCCTTAACTGTTTCTAGATCTTTATTGGTAATTGAGTCAATTGATGATATGACTTCATCCTGAGACTGTATAACACCATCATTAAGAAGCTCAATGCCATTCAGGATCATCCTTGACTGGATATTCTCAGAACTGAATATATAGCTGCTCTTAAGCTGTTCCTTTGCACTTATTATTTCTGAATCAGATACTTTATTGTTCTTTAATATATCAAGTTCTTCTTTTATTCCATCAAGAGTTTTTTGAACATTTTCTTTTGATACTCCTGCTTCAATTACAAATATTCCGGTATTTTTATTAAACCCTAATGAAGAATGAATAGAATAAGCAAGACCTTTTTTTTCTCTAATATGCTGGAAAAGTCTTGAAGACATTCCTCCACCTATAAGCGTATTTAGAACCTTAAGAGCATATTTACGTTCGTCATTATAAGGTATTGATTTTATCCCTATTGCAAGATGTGCTTGCTCTATGTCCTTATTAATCTCATTATATCCGCTGACTTTATTATAATCAGGCAGTTCAAATTCAAAACTTGGAATATCATTAGTCGCTAATTCAGCAAAAGCATTTTCAAAATAACTTATAACCTCATCTTCATCAAATGACCCTGCAACAGATATTACCAAATTATTTTTGCAGTAGTGTTTATTATAGTATTTAGTGATTGAGTCTTTTGTGAATGACATTACACTCTCTTTACTTCCAAGAACCGGATGAGACATAGGTGTGCCGCCGTAAATAATACGTTCTAAATTATCTATTGCAAGATCGTCAGGATCATCAAGATTCATATTAATTTCTTCACAAACTACAAGTTTCTCTCTCTCTATCTCAAATGAATCAAAGGTAGGATTAGAAATCATGTCTGTTAATACGTCAGCAGCAATATCAAAGTGATTATCAAGAACCTTAATATAATAACACGTCTTTTCCTTACCGGTAAAAGCATTTTGTTGACCGCCAATTCTGTCAATTTCGTTAACTATATCAAATGAAGAGCGCTTCTTTGTTCCCTTGAAAAGCATATGTTCTATAAAATGAGATGCTCCGAAATCTTCATTCTTTAATTCAGAAGATGACCCGACATCTACCCATATTCCAACAGAGACAGTTCTTATATTCTCAATATTTTCCATTATAAGCCTTACGCCTGAATCAAAATTTACAACTTTTATCATATATCACCTTTTATATTAAATCGGATATTCTTATATCATAGCTATCAATATAGCTGCTTACATTGTCAAAATTATAGCTGCATTCAGCTCCTCCGAATCTCATCGCATAGATATTATAGATAGCATCACGGAGATTAATTTCTTCTCCATTATTAAGATTAGATACGGACTTATCATATACAAACCACTTCTTAAATTTATGAATTTCTAAAGAAAGACTTTTGACCGCTTCCTCATCATTTCCTGCATTGAAAATATTGTTAAACTTATTTGTTATAGCTTGAATAGTCAAGCATAGATCGTCTTCTTTTTCTGGAAAAACCCTAAAAAGCTCTTCAAAATATTTCATGAATAATTCCTCAAGATCTAACCAGTCCAGCTTGCGAAAGAGTTCAAAAAGGAGCCCTGGTTCTATATAATCATCAGATTCCATAATGGACTCAACATTTTCATAAAACTTAAAATCCTCAGGGGTGCTTATATCAATAAGACTGTAGAAATCATGCTTTTCCATAAGTTCACCTTTATAAATTAATATGCTATAATTACATACATTGAAAATTATATCATATTAATTTATTTTTTTATAGTAATGAGGTGAACATGTCAATGTTAGAACGTAAAGATATTGAAGATAAATACAAATGGGATATTGAACGAATGTATCCTGATGAAGATATATGGGAAAAAGACTTAGATGAAGCGCTAAATCTATCGAAAGATTTCAAAAGACACTCTGATTCTGTTGCTAAAGACCCTTCTTCCCTTTTGATACAACTCAATGAAAGTACAAAGATTTCGAGAATCTTTGAAAAAGTTATAGTATATGCAAGGCAAAAAAGAGACGAAGATAATTCCAACTCGAAATATGTTGAAATGACAGGTAAAGCCATGGATGCAGCTTCAAAGATATCTGCAAACACATCTTTTTTTACTCCTATGCTCTTATCCTCTGATGAAGATAAAATCTTTTCATACTTTAATATTGAATCTGGGCTTGAAACCTATAGATTCATGCTTGAATCACTTTTCCGCAACAAAAAACATGTCCTTTCAAAAGAAGAAGAAACAATACTTGCAAATTTAGCTGACATAAGGGGTGCTTCAGGTGAAATATTTTCGATGCTAAACAATGTTGATATCGACTTTGGAAATACTACTGATGATAATGGAGAAATCATAAATATAACGCATGGTAACTATTCTAAACTAATGGAGTCACCTAATAGGAAACTTCGAAAAAAAGTCTTCGAACAAATGTATGATAAATATAAGAGACTCAATAATACCCTTTCAGTTGTTTATTCTTATAATGTCAAAAACTTCGTAATGGATTCAAAAATTAGAAAATATAACGATGTTCTAAGTTCTGCGCTTGATTCTGAAAATATACCAAGCCTAATATATACAAATCTTATTGAAACGGTACACAAGCACCTTCCTTCCATGTATAAGTATGTAAATATTAGAAAAAAAGTCCTTGGACTTGATGAGCATAAGATGTATGACATATATGTTCCGCTTATTGAGCCAAAGACCAAAAAATGCACTTTTGATGAAGCCGTATCGATCTGCTGTAAAGCTCTTTCACCACTCGGAGAAGAATATGTAAACAGATTTAAAGATGGTGTTTTAAAGGAAAGATGGGTCGATGTATATGAGAACAAGGGCAAGACTTCAGGTGCATATAGCTTTGGTTCTTATGATAGTTTTCCATATATCCTTATGAATTTTAATGATGAAATAAATGATGCTTTCACATTAATTCACGAAGGTGGACACTCTATGCACTCAATTTACACAAGAGAAAATCAGCCCTTTATTTATGGTAGTCATTCAATTTTCACTGCTGAAACTGCAAGCACAGTTAATGAAATTCTATTAATGAATTATATGATAGATAATTCAACGAATAAAGATGAGAAAATATACTGGATAAGCAAGTATATAGATGCATTTAAATCAACGGTATTTAGGCAGACAATGTTTTCTGAATTTGAACTTCTTTCACATAATTATGTTGAAAAAGGTGGTCAGTTAACGGCAAAATGGCTTAATAATACTTATGATAACCTCAATACTCTCTACTATGGACCTGAAATTTCACACGATGAATTCATACAGTATGAATGGTCGAGAATACCTCATTTTTATAGACCGTTCTATGTATATCAGTATGCCACCGGTTATTCAGGTGCCAGCTCTATTGTATCTTCAATACTCGGTAAATCATCTGATATGAATAATGATAACGGACATTTTGGAAAATTAGCAGCTAATGACTATATTGAATTCTTAAAGAGTGGTGATTCAAACTACCCTATTGAACTTCTTAAAATTGCAGGAATTGATATGAGCTCAAATAAATCTATTGAAAGAGCTATGATTACGTTTGATAAATTGGTAGAAGAATTAGATAATCTAATTGATAGTGGTGATTATTATGTCAAATCCAAATAAAAAGAAAATATATATTTATACAAACGGAACAGATATATCCCTTGATATGAGGAGTAAATTTGTTAAAATTCTTAAAGATGCTGATTTTGAAGTTCTTTATAATGAGAAAAGTCGTAATGAGTTAGCACATGAAGCAGATCTTATTGCATGTATAGGTGGAGATGGTACATTCTTACACTTTCTTCATGACTGTAATTTCCCATCCTGCCCTATTATTGGAATTAACACTGGTCACCTGGGATTTTTCCAGGAACTTAAGGCTAATGATAAAGATATTAAAAAGTTTCTAGATTCTTATTATAAGAATACTTATATGACCCAGATCATCCCGGTTCTTGAAACGGATGTAGTGATGAAATCTGGTCAAAAACAATCTATTTACACACTAAATGAAATGATGGTGAGAGGTCCTTTAACAAATCTTACACATTTTGAGGTAAGCATAAATGATACAGTCATACAGAATTTCAGCGGTGATGGAATCCTTGTTTCTACTGAAGTTGGTTCAACAGCCTACAACTATTCCCTTGGCGGCTCTATCGTTGCACCAGGTCTTGGGGTCTTACAGCTAACTCCTGTAGCCCCAGCTAGCACCAATGCGTACAGGTCATATCATTCAAGCATAATACTTCCTATTGAAGGAAGAGTAAAACTTTCTACAGTCCACCGAACGTCTAATGAACCAATATATTTAACATATGACGGACTTGAATCAATATTTGATGAAGTTTCTTATATTGAGCTAAAAAAATCCTCCAAAGAAATTTCTTTAATTAGATTTAAAGATTACGACTATTGGTCAAAGTTAAGAGATAAGTTGATATAAATATAAGATAATGAGTAAATACAAACATATTGTTACAGAAAAAGAAGAAGGGATGACGGTCAATCAAATCTTGAAAGCCAACTTTTCATTTTCAAGAAGATTCATAACTAAGATGAAGTTTCAAGAGCTTGTCGACTTAAATGGAGTGAAAACTAAAGGTTTTATAAAGCCAAGCCCTAGTGATGTGATTAGCATAAGACTTCCAATCGAGCATAACGAATTTCCTGCAGAAAATATTAAGCTTGACATTGTTTATGAAGATGATGATTTCCTAATAATTAATAAGCAACCGGGAATTACAGTACATCCGACAAAAGGTCACCCGAATAACACCCTAGCAAATGGAATAGTTTACTACATCAATGAGACAAATCAGAATTTTAAGATTAGATTCTGTAATCGTCTTGACATGGATACCAGTGGTATAGTAATTGTTGCTAAAAATTCAAACATACAAAATGAAGTTTCAAAACAGATGTCTGGTGACATGGTAACAAAAAAATATCTTGCAATAGTGCAAGGTATTATTGAGAAAGAATTTTTTACTATAGACCTTCCTGTCGGAAGGCCTGATCCAGATTCACCTAAGCGTTCAGTGCTTGCATTAGAAGACGGAGGAAAAACTGCATTAACCGACGTAAAAGTCTTAAAAATATTTAAGGGTAATAAAATTTCATCTTTTAATTGTGATGCAACTCTTGTTGAGCTATCCCTTCATACAGGAAGGACTCATCAGATTCGCATTCATATGTCATACATGAACCACCCAATAATTGGAGACACACTCTATGGTGGAGATAATATGGGTATGATATCGCGTCAAGCACTCCATTCTCATTATGTAGAGCTTATTCATCCAGAAAGCAAAGAAAAGTTACGACTATTCGCATCTATTCCTGAAGATTTCCAGTCACTCATCACGAGACTTAACGTCACTTCTTGACGCCCTTATCATCTCATTATTAATGAGATTCACTAAATCATCAACAGTATAACTATCATATATCTCTATTCCTAAAGTCATTGCTACCTTACGAAGGTCCTCTATTTTCATCATATTGTTTGCAAGTACTACATCGTTATTATCTTCTATATCGTATACATTCAAATTACCTTTTTTATATACTCCTTCATTTAGAAGAATATAGAATTCACCCTGCCCTAGGAAAGCCGATGAATATCCTATATACTTAGGGATTGATAAGATAAGATATGTCATAAGTCCATATAATGTTGTAATATCTATCACACTACTAGCAACTAATGACGGAACTGAAAATATTATAATCAAGAGCAAATAACTCAAGTCTAACTTAAAGAGATTTATCTTGTTACCCGTCATCATTAGCTTGCTCTCTTTTATACATTGAAGTGGTGACTTGGTTGGATCATCAGCCAAAATATAAAAAGCTTGTCTATAACTATAAAAAGCAATTATCCCTGGAACTACGAAAAGCATAGACCATAGAGTAACAAAAATCGCTACAATTATGTTGAGAAGAATTGCCTTCAGAGAAAATTTGAATCCACTTAGAATCTTTGGATACTCAATTTCAAGATCTCTCAAATAATTTAGTGTAAAAATGCATCTTCCAAGGAGAATTATTCCACCTATAATAGCCATATATATCAGTGAAGCAGCAGCCATTTCAGGAAATCTTCCCTCAATTTCCGAAAGATATGTTGTATCAATATTTAATTTTTTATATAAATGAATTAATAAATCTATATTATTTACCGGGAAAAAATATGCAAGAACTGACGATACCCAATCAGTAAAAACAAAATAAATTATTATTCCCCATACGTACTTCATAACAGTACCCGATGTACGTCTTGCAAGATTTAATTTAATTTCTCTAGGTGATTCATTTACAATATGATTTTTCATAAAAAGCTAACCTTTCTTAATGATCAAACATTGGAATATATTCTATAATAAGATAAAATATAATTCAACCGTAGTGATTATATATCAAATTAATGAGGACTGTAAAATGAATATTTTAATCATAGTATCTTATGTTGAAAATTCAGACAAACAATTTGCTCTAAAACTGGCCAATAAATCAGAATTTATTATATGTGCGGATGCGGGACAACTTATTGCAGCGAAATATGACATAAAGCCAAATTTATGTGTAGGCGACTTTGATTCGACAAATATTATAAATATGGATAATGATGACCCTAATAATATAAAAAACTACAAACTGTTTGACTGCGAATACGTCACTTATCCTGCAAAGAAAAATTTTACTGACATAGAAGCCGCTATTGAAGAGGCTATATCTCGATTTCCTATAGATAAATTAAATATATCAATACTTGGTGGAATAGGCGGTAGATTGGACCATACAATTGGAGCAATTAATACAATGAGGAAATACTCGGATAAGAGAGTTCAAATAAGGCTGATTGATATGAAGAATTCTGCATGGTTTATATCATCGGAAATAATAAATTCGATATCAATTATGAAATCAAAATACTATAAGTACTTCAGCGTTATACCATATACTTATGATGTGAAAGGTTTAACTATAAAAGGAGCAAAGTATAATCTGAATGATTACAATATGAAGAGACTTGGGTCACTTGGCATAAGTAATGAAATTGCAGAAGATTCTAATTTTGCAATGATATCATTGCAAAAGGGTGATTTATTAATTATAAGGTCAACGGATTGATAAATGCTTTTTCATATAAAAAAACGGGGATTCCCCCGCTTCTTATCTTTATTTACTTACCTCTAGGGATTAACCCCTTTAATACTGTATAGTCATAGAAAATCTTAAGTTCTCTATCCGTTTCAATTGGGCCATGAATTTTCTCAAACTCAGCAAGAGTCTCCTTGTATAATTTTTCCTCTTCCTTATCCTTGAATGGAAGCATAGTAAACTCCCAACACATGCCCATGCCCGGGACATACTTCTCTTGAGGCTTAGTTACTTTATTATTTGCCTTATAATAAAAAATCATTGTTCAACCTCCCGTGCACTGAAATCCTTTAATATATAAACTAACTTTTATCATTAGAATTATATCATGTGATATTAAAAATACAAGAATTTTATTTGTGTAATTAAATTTATTTGCTTAGAATATCAATAGAGTGATACATACTTTCATTGAATGTTCTTTTTGACTCAAGTGCCTTAACTAGACTTATATCCGTTACCTTTCCATTTATTATACCTGCTGCCCTGTCATACTCTCCCATTTTTATTAAATTAATAACAACATCTGCACACTGTGTTGCAAGGAGTCGATCTCTAAGTGAAGGGGACCCTCCCCTTTGAAGATAGGATAAAACCACTGGTTTAACTGATCTTCCAGTTCGTTCAGACACTTCATAAACTATGTCATTTATGCTCATAGGGTAACCTTCAGCCTTAACAATAATGCTATGTTGTTTACCGCTGTTAACACCCTGCATAACCTTTCTACATACATATTCCATATCAACGATTAGCTCTGGAAGAAGTACAACCTCTGCTCCCCCTGCAAGGCCGGAATAAAGTGCAAGATCTCCACATTCTCTACCCATAACTTCTATTACTGTTGTTCTTTCATGTGCAGATGATGTATCTCTAATCCTTGTTATAGCTTCCAAAACAGTATTTATTGCTGTGTCAAACCCAATTGTTTCTTCCGTATATGCAAGGTCATTGTCGATTGTGCAAGGAATACACATCACTGGTACACCATTTTCACTAAGCGCTTCAGCTCCCTTAAAGGATCCATTACCACCTATAACAACAATCAGATCAAGCCCAAATATCTTCGCTTTATCAATTGCCTTTTTTATACCCTCTTCTGTCTTGAATTCTTCGCTCCTTGCAGTTTTTAGAATTGTACCTCCCCTTTGTAGAATATCTGAAACAGATCTCCTGTTCATTTCATTGATATATCCATTAATAAGTCCTTCATAACCTTTGTAGATGCCATAAACCTCAATACCCGCTTCTATTCCATATCTGACTAGAGCTCTTACTGCGGCATTCATACCTGGAGCATCTCCACCACTTGTCAAAATGCCTATTCTTCCTATATCCATCTATCAACCTCTCAGTTCAGCACCACATGACTTTATAAGTGAATTAATAATTGTCTTCATTTTTTTGTCTATTTGTTTTGAATTTAGCGTACCTTTATCAGATCCTATCATTATTGAAAGCATAACAGATTTTTTACCACTTGGAATCTGCTCTCCACGATAGATTTCCTTGAATTTAACTTCATTACATTTATTAGAAATTGATGAATAAATATCTTTCCATGTTACATCTTCATCAACCAATATTGACAGGTCTTCTTCTACCTGTGGGAAAATCGGTAGTTTACTATATTCATTCGTTCTTGATGTAAATGGAACAAGTTTTGACATATCAATTTCAAATATTGCTACTGAAGCACCTGATATTCCTGAATCATGTAGTGTTTTAAAAGACAAAATGCCCATATTGCCTACGATATCGCCATTGCAGATTATATTTAAATATGCGTTTTCATCCGCCCAAGTTGGTTTAATATGCATATCAAAAGTAAATCCCTCCATATGGCAATATTTTGGCATAAATTCAAGGACCCCCTTAATATCATAGAATGCTTTTTCATTAGAATTTGAAACACTAACGCCTGAAAGCATCATTTTTTGGATAGGTAAAATCTCATCATCAGAGCTAGGTCTGTATTCTCCAATATGAAAAACCTCTGCCATTTCGTATAAATTAAACTCATCAAAATATCTTAGATTTTTTCCTACAGCCTCTAACATACCAGGAACTAGGGAGGAACGTAAACATGCTTCATTTGGAGACGGAGGAGTTGTTAACTTAATCAATTTATTCGTATCAATTTTGCTAGCAGTAATATACTTATCATTTATCCAAGGATAAGTAAAAATCTCATAATAATTGCACCTAAATGAAAGATATTCTTTGATCCTCCTACAAAGCTCCTCAAATGGTTGTTTAACAGCACTATGAAAATCAACTGTAAGAGGAGAGCTTTCAAAGTTCTCATATCCAATCAATCTTACAAGATCTCCCAGTATATCATCTCTAATAGATACATCGCCAGTTGATCTCCATGTAGGTGCTGTAACATGGTAGTATTTATCATTTAAAGGTACTCCGTTTGAATCCTTTCGTATTGAAAGATCAATCTTTTTTGCACCAACTTTTCTAATTTCAACTTCATATCCTAATCTATCAAGTGTTTCAACGATTAAATCTTCACTTAGAGATGTTCCAATTCTTCTGTCAAGAAAATCTTGTGAAATATCGATTACTGCATTCGGTGTTGTACCCTTTGTTTCGTCTCCATATGCTGTCAGTCTGCATCCAGGATAAATCTTCTTAAATAAGGCAATAGAAAGATTTAAAGCGATATCTGCTCTTTCTGTATCTATTCCCTTCTCAAATCTTATTCCCGCATCAGTTTTTTCTCCAAACCTTTGTTCAGTCTTTCTAATCGTGTTAGGGGTAAAATTAGCTACCTCAAGTACAACTTTCTTAGTATTTTCTAAAATAGAATCCTCCTTGCCGCCACGTATACCGGCAAGCCCCATTGATTCGGTCTTATTGGCAATTACAAGATCATCAGTTGTTAGATCAAGTTCTTCGTCATCCAAGAGTAGAATTTTTTCTCCTTGGTATGCATTTCTTACAATAATTTCATCACCTTTAACATGTAAGGCGTCAAATGCATGTGTAGGCTGTCCTGTCGCAAGCATTACATAATTTGTAATATCTACAATTGCATTCTTTGGATTTATTCCTGCATTTTCTAATGCTACCTTCATCCAGACTGGCGAATCTTTAACATAGACATCTTCTATCTTAAGCGCAATATATCTTTTACATTTTTCCTCATCTTCAATGGATACCTTGTATTCAGGAAGATTTTTAAATTCATCATCAAACTTAAGCCCTTCGTAGACATCCTTAAGATCAAGCTTATATATTGCTGCAATCTCACGTGCAATTCCATAATGTCCCCATAAATCAGGTCTATTTGTCAAGCTTTTATTATCAATATCAAGAATCTTGTCATTTAGGCCAAGTACATTTGAAATATTTTCACCTGGTATAAGTAAATCCATATTAATATTATCAATTTTACCTAAATCCATGATGTTTTTGGAGATATCCGGAAATAAATCACCTAGATATATCTCTTCAGAGGCACAAATCATACCAAAGCTTTTTTCTCCTCTTAGTTTACTTTCTTTAATAAGTACAGGTTCCCCGCTGCCATGCCAGACTACCTTAGAACCAGGTAGTGAAACTGCAACAAACTGACCAGGATATAGATTAATTCCACCACAAACAATTTGTTTTAATTCTTTAAAACCGCAATCAACCATGCATATCTTAAGTTTATCTGCATTCGGATGTGCATGAATTTCTACTATTTTACCAACTACAATATTATCAAATTTAGAAGATGTTTTTATCTGATCCTCAACCTCAACCGTTCTCATTGTTAGATCGTAAGCTATCTGCTCTTCGGTAATACTATCAGGCAAATCAACATATTTTCTTATCCAATTTAGTGAAACGTTCATTTTGCCCTCCTATTACTTAAATTGTTTCAAGAATCTAAGATCTGTGCTGTGAAAAAGTCTTACATCGTCAACACCATATCTCATCATAACAAGTCTATCCAATCCAATATTTATATAAAAGCCACTCCAAATGTCTGGATCAAGGTTTGCTGATTTTAGAACGTTTGGATGTATCACTCCACCAGGCATTACTTCAATCCATCCTCTTCTATTACATACTTTGCAGCCTTTACCGCCACAAACTAGGCATTCCATATCAATCTCATATCCCGGTTCAGTAAATGGGAAGAAGCCTTCTCTCATTCTCGTATTGACCTTTCTACCAAAAACTTTCTCCAAGATTGTATCAATCATTACTTTTCCGCTTGTAAAACTAAGGTCTTTATCTACGACAAGAGCCTCATATTGAAAAAATGCTCTTTCATGCCTTGCATCAGTAGCCTCATTTCTAAATACCCTACCAGGATATACAAAACGAGCTGGTGCACCATATTTAAGCAAATATCTTACACTAGCACCCGTTAGATGTGGCCTTAAACAAAGTCTGTCTGTTCCTCTAATATTCGCTGTACCTTCTATCCAGTAGGTATCCATATTAGCCCTTGCAGGATGGTTTGGTGGAAAGTTCAATTTGTCAAAAGCAAATTTTTCGCTGGAAATATCATCCTCGTTAAAAATTCTAAAGCCTAAAGATCTAAAAGCATCATTTAAATCATATTTCATTTGAGTTATAGGATGAAGTGCTCCTCCCATTACTGGATTACCAGGTAAACTTACGTCAAAATCCTTATCTACAGCTTCTTTTGTTGATATTAATTCATTCTTTTTTTCTTCAATTTTTTCAATAAAAAATTTTTTCAAATCATTTGTCTTCTTGCCAAATGATTTACGCTCATCAGGAGATAAGTCTTTTAACATTTTAAGCATGTCACTAATAACACTTTTTTTGCCTGTAAGCTCTTTTCTTACTTCTAAGAGTATAACTAGATCACCAGCATCATCAATTTTTTTAATTCCTTCTTCTCGTATTTTATCAATGCTTATTGACATATTTCATTCCCCCTTGGAATAATTCAATTCTTTGATAAAAAATAATATCACGATATAGGCAAAAACTCAACTAAAAAGGATGTCGGATAAACCGACATCCTTTAAATACTAAAGCATAAAATTACTTGAACAGTACTCCTCCTATCGAAGCAAATACAGGTGCAAATACAAGTGATACAATTGTCATCAACTTAATCAAAATATTAATTGATGGACCCGAAGTATCTTTAAATGGATCACCTACCGTATCTCCGACTACAGCAGCCTTATGTGCCTCGCTTCCCTTTCCACCGTGAGTGCCGCCTTCAATATATTTCTTTGCATTATCCCATGCACCACCAGCATTGGACATCATGATTGCAAGTAGAACACCTGATCCAAGAGAACCGGCAAGCATACCTCCAAGAGCCTCAACACCAAATAGAATACCAACAAGCAATGGTGCAATAATTGCAAGTAATCCAGGAGCAATCATTTCTTTTAGTGCTGCATCTGTTGAGATTCCGACGCATGTTGTATATTCAGGCTTATCAGTCCCCTCTAGGATTCCTGGCTTTTCTCTAAACTGTCTTCTTACTTCCTGAATCATCTGATTTGCAGCCTTACCAACAGAGCTCATTGTAAGAGCCGAGAATAAGAAAGGAAGCATTGCACCGATAAATAAACCAACAATTACAATAGGATTTAGCAAACTTATCTGAGTCAATTTTGCAGTTGTAGCAAAAGCAGCAAATAAAGCAAGTGCAGTAAGTGCTGCTGAACCAATTGCAAAGCCTTTACCTATTGCAGCAGTTGTATTACCTACGGAATCAAGTGTATCAGTGATATTCCTAACTTCTTCAGGAAGCTCACTCATTTCAGCAATCCCTCCTGCATTATCGGATACAGGACCATAAGCATCTACAGCAACTGTCATTCCTGTATTAGATAGCATTCCAACTGCTGCAAGAGCAATGCCGTACAATCCAGCGAATTTATACGAAATAACAATTCCTATACATATCAGAAGAATAGGCCATACTGTTGATTTCATTCCTACAGAAAGTCCGCTTATAATTGTAGTTGCAGCTCCTGTTTCTGATTCTTCAGCTATCATTTTTACAGGCTTGTAAGAATCTGAAGTATACACCTCAGTAAGAGTACCAATCAGTATTCCAACAGCAAGACCAGCTATAATTGCGTATGAATATCGGTATGAACCAAGCATATTCTTGCTAAGAAAAATCGAACAAACTATAACTATAACTCCACCTATATATGTACCCATATTTAGTGATTTTGCAGGGTTAGTATTTTCAGATCCTCTAACGCACAAGATTCCAATTATTGATGCAATTATTCCAACTGCTGCTATTAACAGTGGGAATAATGCTGCTGTACCTTTAGTAAATGTTGATGTGACATCAGATTCATTTACTGCTACAGCGGCAAGCGTGATTGACGAAATAATGGAACCTACATATGACTCAAACAAATCTGAACCCATTCCCGCAACATCACCTACGTTATCACCTACATTGTCAGCAATTACAGCAGGGTTACGAGGGTCATCTTCTGGAATTCCTGCTTCAACCTTACCTACAAGATCTGCACCTACATCGGCAGCCTTTGTATATATACCGCCTCCAACTCTTCCAAAGAGAGCCATCGAAGATGCTCCCAGGCCGAAACTGGTTATGCACTGCATTATTGTAGCAAGGTCTAGAATGACAAATACTACGCCAAGCCCAAGAAGTCCAAGGCTTGCAACGCAAAGACCCATTACTGCACCACTTCTAAATGCAACTTTAAGTGCAAGTGGCATACCGGATTCAAGTGCGGCATTAGCGGTTCTTACATTACCCTTAGTAGCTACACTCATTCCAAAGAATCCGGCGAGAACTGAAAGCAATGCTCCAATAACATAAAGAATTGCAGAAGTCCAGTTAATTGCAAGCCCGATAATAAGGAAAAGTGCAGCAATAACGATTACCATAACTCTATACTCTCTCTTTAGAAAAGCAAAAGCACCTTCTCTTATGTAACTTGCAATTTCTTTCATTCTTTCGTTGCCTTGATTTTGTTTAGTAACAAATGATGCAAGTGCAAATGCCACAAGCAGTCCTACAAGTGCAACAATAGGAATAATGAAACTGTTCATTATCTATAACCTCCTTGATAATAAATAACTATATTTAAACAGAAATAATTTCTGTTATAAACCTATGATTATTAATTAAAAAATGCAATCAAGCTAAGTGATACTAGGAAAAAAATTACTGCTGTAACTACCGTAATTCTAGCTAAGATCCCATCATATCCTGTGCTTTTTTTCTTTCCAAAAAGCTGCTCAGCTCCACCAGCAATAGAACCGCTAAGCCCGTCGCTCTTACTTGATTGAAGCAAAACACTGATTATAAGTATAATGCTGTCAATCAATAATACCAACATAAAAAATGTATGCATTTATGACCTCCCAACAAAAAGCCGGAACTAGAATTCCGACTATATAATCTCATTTATAGCTTAATTAGATTATCACGCAAATACCATAAAGTCAACGAATATTCTTTCTAAATGTGTTGAGAAATTTTGACTAGTTCATATAATGAATCGTGATTTAGGCTGGCACCACCTATTAGAGCTCCGTTGATATCGTTTTGTTCAAGTATTTTTTTAGCATTTTCTGGCTTAACACTTCCTCCATAGAGAATCATCATGCACTCACCTACGGCATCGCTAAATAAGCCACTCATAAACCCTCTGATGAATTCACACATTCTTTGTGCATCAACAGGAGATGCAGTCTTACCGGTTCCTATTGCCCAAATTGGCTCATATGCGATTATAACCTTTGGTACATCACTTGTCTTGATCCCGATAAAAGCCTCTCCAAGCTGCTTACTTAGAAGTGACTGCTCTGCCCCTTCGTCTCTTATACTCTCATCTTCTCCCACACAGAGGATTGGTGTTATACCGTGCTCAATTAATTTTTTTATTTTTTTATTGCAGACATCATCAGTTTCACCAAAATATTGTCTTCTTTCTGAATGTCCAACCAAGCAGTAATCTACACCTATTTCATTTAACATCTTTACAGAAATTTCTCCAGTAAAAGCTCCGTTCTCTTCATAATGGCAATTTTGTGCACCTATTTTTATATTCGTGTTTGCCAGCTCATCCTTCAAAACTTGTAAGTCAGTAAATGGTGCAAGTATGCAAACTTCATCATCTTCATTAATTTGATACTTTTTAAATTCACTAGTAAATTCCCTTGTCTCCTGAACCGTTTTATTCATTTTCCAATTTCCGGCAATTAATATCCTGTCCATTTATTTAATTTCTCCTATCTGTTTTTAAGGCATTTTATACCAGGTAATTCTTTTCCTTCAATAAATTCAAGGCTTGCGCCACCGCCTGTTGAAATATGAGTCATCTTATCTGCAAGGTCAAATTGTGTAACAGCTGCAGCACTATCTCCTCCACCGATTATTGTTACTGTATCTTTAAGATTAGCAAGACATTCTGCTATACCTCTCGTTCCTTTTGAGAAATTTGGCATTTCAAACACTCCCATAGGACCGTTCCATATCACCGTCTTAGCTTTTTTCAGCTCCTCCGTGTATATCTCAAGGGTTTTATTCCCGATATCCATTCCCATTCTATCTGAAGGAATCTTATCCATATCAAATGTCTCACTTGGTGATTCATTATCAAACTCATATGATGCTATAGTGTCAACCGGAATAAGGAATTTTACATTTTTTTCATCAGCGGCAGCCATAATATCCCTTGCAAGGTCAAGACCCTCGTCATCACAAATTGATTTGCCTATTTCAAATCCTCTCGCCTTAAAAAAGGTATATGACATTCCTCCTCCAATTATTATCGTATCAACCTTTTCCAGCAGGCTTGTAATTACCGGGATCTTATCTTTGACCTTTGCTCCACCCATTATTGCTACAAAAGGTCTCTTAGGATTATTTAAAGCACTACCGAGAAATTCAAGTTCCTTTTCAATAAGAAATCCTGCTACTCCCGGTATAAAAGAAGCAATACCGGATGTTGAAGCATGAGCTCTATGTGCCGTTCCAAACGCATCTTGTACAAAAACATCTCCAAGTGATGCAAGTTCTTTTGAAAATTCTAAATCGTTTGTCTCCTCTTCCTTTCTAAAACGAGTATTTTCAAGAAGCACAACTTCTCCACTTTTTAGATTTTTTATTTCTGTCTTAATATTTTCATCTACTACAACATTGCTTTTTAAGAATTTTACATTAATATCAAGAAGTTCTGATAGTCTTTTTGCAACTGGTTGAAGAGAATAATCTTCATTTGGTTCTCCCTTAGGTCTTCCTCTATGTGACATAAGAACAATTTTGGCTCCATTTTTAATAAGATATTTAATGGTTGGAAGAGCAGCCACTATTCTTGTATCATCAGTTATTACACCGTCTTTAATTGGTACGTTAAAATCACATCGTTCAACTGCAGTTAAACCTTCCCAATTTATGTCCAAAATTGTCTTTTTCATTATTAATAGCCTCCATCAACACAAAGTAAAAATCCGGAAGTTACCAAAAAATAGTAACCTCAGGATTTAATTTTATAAAATATATCAGGAATAATTATTTCCCATCTATATCCGCCATATGTCTGATCATTCTAAGAATCTGAATGCTATATCCCCATTCATTATCATAGAAAGAAACAAATTTAAATATTTTATCATTAAGTTGTACAGTCTGCCTGGAGTCAAAAATTGATGCAGTCGGGCAACCAATAAAGTCACACGAAACCACTTCATCATCTACAAATTCAATTATATCTTTAAGATATGAAGAAGAAGCTCTCTTGATTTCATCAAAGATTTCTTCTTTTTCTGCGGACTTTTTGAGTATAACATTCAAGTCTACAACAGAAACATCCTGAGTAGGAACCCTGTATGATATACCTGTCATCTTGCCCTGTAACTCCGGAATAACAAGCCCAACTGCCTTAGCGGCACCTGTTGATGTAGGGATTATATTGTTAAAAACGCTTCTCCCTACTCTCCAATCTTTCATTGATCTTGCATCAACAACCTTTTGCTTTGATGTAGCACTATGAATTGTTGACATAAGCCCGCCTTCAATTCCAAATTTATCCTGAAGTATCTTGCAAAGAGGAGCAAGACAGTTTGTAGTACATGAAGCATTTGAAATAATAGGCATATCCTTAGAATAATTTTCGTGATTAACTCCATATACAAATGTTGGAGTTATATCATCCTTTGCAGGAGCAGAAATTATTACTTTCTTTGCACCGGCATTAATATGAGCCATTGCTTTATCAGTCGTATTATAAGCACCAGTTCCATCAATTATGTATTCGGCATTACATTCATTCCATGGAATATCAGCTGCAATATCTTTGCTATATACAGGAATTTTATTGCCATTAATGATTAGTCCCTTATCTTCCCATCTCTCAACAGTACCATTAAATCTACCAAATGTTGAATCGTATCTAATCATGTATGCGAGATAATCCAGATCAGCATTCCTAATATTAATAGCGGCAATTTCAAAATCATTCATATCTTGAATAGCTCTTATGACTACCCTTGAAATTCTACCGAACCCGTTTATGCCTATCCTAATCATTAAAATATTCCTCCTATGGATATTTATAAATAATCTTTAATTTTCTTTAATATATTATCAGTTTGTAATATTTATTTCAATCATTGTTTTTATTATGAAATTTACAATAATTAATTATAGGACACTTATTGCAATCCGGGTTCCTTGCCTTGCAAATATTTCTACCATGAAATATAAGTAGATGATGTGCTTTTGTCCACATATTTTCAGGAATGTTCGTCATCAGCTGAGTCTCTGTTTTATATGTATCTGTAGATCTCGCCAATCCTATTCTATTTGAAACCCTCTGAACATGTGTATCAACAGCAATTGTTTGTTTGTTAAATCCTTCTGAAAGAACTACATTCGCTGTTTTCCTTCCAACTCCTGGCAATTTAATTAGTTCATCAAATTCTTCTGGTACTCCGTCCTTATTATCTGATGAATTAATATATCCAATCTTAAGAGATTCATCCATTGCAAGTAATCTTTCCTGAAGTGCTTTGGAAATTCCTATTATATTTTTACTCTTATTTCTATAAAGTCCAATACTTTTAATTATCTTTTCTACATCCGATTGTTTTGCATCCCCGAGTGAACGAGAATCAGGATATAATTTCCATAGTTTTGGAGTAATCTTATTTACACTTATATCGGTTGTCTGGGCAGAAAGAACTACCGCTATTAATAATTGAAATTTTGTATCATACTTTAGTGCACATCCTGCGTTAGGATATTCTTTCTCTAATAATTCAAGAATGGTATTTACTTCTTTTGATGTAAAATTTTTCTTCATGAGTGTATTATATCACAGATTCTATTGACAGTTATTTTATAAAGGATTATATTATTGTATGCAAAATATACTATTTATACAATGTTTATATAAAGAAGATGGAGATTTTCCTAATGAATAAGAAGAATATTAAGATTGAAGGAAAGGTAAATGTTAAATCTCTTGCTGAAGATTTATTCAATTCCCTTAGGGTTGAAATTCTTTCAGGTACAATTGCTTCTGATTCTAAAATGACAGAAAAATCAATATGCGAAAAGTATAATGTAAGTAGAACTCCTGTTAGAGAGGCATTTAAGCAACTTGAAGCTGACGGACTTATTAAGAATATACCTAATCGAGGGGCATATGTTAGAGGTCTGACAGTACGTGATATCAGCGATTTATTTGATTTAAGATGCATTTTTGAGGCTCAGGCAGTTGAATGGGCTATAGATAGAATGAGTGATGAAGAAATCGATAAGCTTAGAGAGACCATTGAGTTTATGGAATTTTATACCATAAAGAAAGACTCAGAGAAGGTTATGCATTTCAATTCAGTTTTTCATAACACAATATATTTAGGGACAAAGAACCGCATGCTTTATCAGGCGCTTTCGACATACCAGATTTATTTGAAATATAGCACACCTCCTCGTATAGAATTTGAAAATTCTTTAGAAACTATCCTAAAAGAGCATAAAAACATATTTGATGCATTTGAGAATCATAATATCCATGCTGGAAAGAAAGCAATGGAGTACCATATGAAACAATCAAAATTGAGAAGAATGTCACGTTATTTTTAGAATTTTCTTTGATTATCTTTCTTCGGGAATTTTTAGACCCCTATTCTTTTTGATTTCAATAATAAAATTAAGAAATACGAGAGTCAGTATAATTATTCCGAGATATCCTTGTAATGGATAAAGATATGAGACAATCTCTTTGAACCCTGTTAATCCAATAATATATCCAATAACGGCACCAATTATCAGTGCCGTTTTCTTATACTTTCCATTTGGGATATTACTGCTGAAAGCATAATATGTACCTGATCCCGTTGAGTAAACACCAAAACATAGTACAATCGTGTATAGGATATTTAGCGTCTTATTTATTCGCATAGAATATCCGAGCATAGGCAGATCCAAGGAGTCTGAGAATGCCATATCCTTTTGTAGAGAAAAAAGGAGTACAATTGTCATAGCACCAAGCAAAATACTTGCAAAAGCCGCACCACAAAATGCGTGCTTTTTATTTTTTGCGTTAACTGCTGCATCTGATGATATGGTTATCATTCCAAGGCTATTATAACTTACAAATAAAATGCTTCCTACAAGCCAATTTGGAGTCATCTCGCTTATTTCAAACCCCGAAGTCATTCCACTTTGAGTTATATCATTATTTAATATTATTGCAATTATCGTTATTATCGCAATCGTTATCAGAATAGGTTCTGTATAATTGAACACCTTAGATATTCGGGTGAAATCTCCCAGCACCGTTATTAAAATAGCAATAGCTATTATAGCTCCACCTATTATCTTATTTATTCCGAACTGCTGTTTAAGAATTGAGCCTCCTGCCGCTGTCATTGCAATAAGCATTGAGTAATATGTAATTGCAAGAATACCTTTTATTCCTCTTACAATATAAATCTTATCTACCGGACTGATGACTTTACCGAGATTTGTAGTGTTCTTGCTCAAGCTTACATATGTGAGCATCAAGCTTATAATAAGAAATGATATAGTTACAAATATTGAACCGAATAATCCTTTTCTTCCAAAAACACCAAAAAATTGCCAGCATTCACGACCCGAGGCAAAGCCAGCACCCATTATTACTCCTATATATATTGATGCAACATTAATCCAAGATAATCTTTTCTTCATATTACATCACATAGCGCTACATTTATCCAGCTAACAATATCATTTATAACTTCATCGCTTTTTCGATCATGAAGAAGGTCATGACGACAATTTGAATATATTTTCAATAACAAAAAATCATGATTGGTCTCTTCTAAGAGTTCCATCATATCTTTTGCGGCTTTTCCATAATTCCCCATAATATCATCAGATCCAGCCATAAGGAGAATTGGAATATTTGGAAAATCTCTTAGCCATTTCAATTTACTTGTATATTTTTCTGCAGCAAAAATATCAAGATATGAAGATGCAGCAATCGGTATCCCACAATCAACATCATTGATAAACCTTTCTATTTCCGTATCAATACTGCTTAGCCAATAATATTTGTTTGCTTCTTCTACACCATGAAAGGCAGGTGCTTCAGTCATATTTATTATAGCATTTGATACCGAATGATATCCTTTCATTATTACTAAGCTTTTAGCTGCTGCAACCATTGCGGAATTTACATTAAAATGTTGCATGCATCCTAAGTTCACCATTGCATCAATATTATCGAATGTTCTCACATATAGTGATGCGATAACATTTGTTTTGCCGTCAGATATCAGTATATGGGGTATTCTTCCATATTTCTCATCATATAAGTTAAAAACATATTCAATGTCTTCTATGACATAATCTATTCCTTTACTTTTCATCGCAAAAGCTCCAGGATGTCCCTGCTTACTCATGCCAAATCCAACTATATCAGGAATAAGTACGTCTATATTATTCTCATTTAAACTTTTTGTTAAATCACAGTATCTTTCTCCATGAGAAATTAAGTCATGCAAAATAACAGCGACTGCCTTAGGCTCATCTACCAAAGACTTCCTAATGTAGAATTGACCTTCGCCATTCGCTGCTCTTAAATATTCTTCACTTTTATTAATATTACTATTACTAATACTCATGCATGAATTATAAACTAGTTGACATTAAATATCAATTTTGAATTCTCATCCTCATCAATACTTATCGTTTCCCCTTCATGAACATCTCCTCTTACTATCATTGATGCAATTTCATTCTCCAAATTACTTTGGACATATCTTTTTACAGGTCTTGCACCATATGCTTCATCATAAGATTCTCTTGCCATGTGTTCCATAGCTTTATCGCTAATATCAAGGCTTATTTTTTTGTCTGATAGCTTGGAAATGAGTCCCTTCATTGTTAAGCCTACAATTTTTTTGATGTCATTTATATTAAGGTGATGGAATATTATTATGTCATCAACTCTGTTTAGGAATTCCGGTCTGAAATAGCTGTTAAGCTGATCACTTTGAAGATTTGATGTCATAATGATAATAGTATTCTTAAAATCAACTGTCCTTCCTTGATTATCAGTAAGCCTTCCATCATCTAATAGCTGTAATAAAATATTAAATACATCCGGATGAGCTTTCTCTATTTCATCAAATAGTATTACGCTATATGGCTTTCTTCTAACTGATTCCGTGAGTTGTCCACCTTCTTCATATCCTACATATCCCGGAGGAGCTCCTATCAATCTTGAAACGCTATGTTTCTCCATATATTCTGACATATCGAGTCTTATCAAATTCTTTTCGCTGTCGAAAAGAGTCTCACACAAAGTTTTTGCAAGCTCTGTTTTACCAACGCCAGTAGGTCCTAAAAATATAAAGGATCCTATTGGTTTATTCTCTTCTTTAAGACCCGCTCTAGCTCTCAAAATAGCTTTAGATACAGCATCAACCGCATCATCTTGACCTATTACTCTTCTATGCAGTATGTCTGGCATGTTAAGTAATTTTGTGCGTTCTGACTGGGCAAGCCTTGAAGCTGGTATCCCTGTCCAGTCTGAAATTACATCTCTAACTTCATTTTCAGAAACCTCTTCTTTTATTATAGAAGTTCCTTCTTTATTGGATTTCTCAATTTTTAACTTTAGAGATTCAAGTTCTTTTTCGGCTTTAGGTAGTTCTCCATATTGGAGCTTTGCGAGTGTTTCAAGATCATACTTTCTTTCCGCTTCTTCCATCTGATGCTTTATTGACTCTATATCCTTCTTCTTATCTTTAAGCTCCTGAATGCTTTTTTTCTCGTTTTGCCACTGCGCCATCAAAGAATCATTTTCAGAGCTTAGTTCAGCAAGCTCTTTTTCTATTGACTTCATCCTAATCTTACTATCTTCATCTTCCTCTTTTGAAAGTGCTTCTTTTTCAATTTTTAGCTGCATAATTTTTCTTGCAACCTCATCGAGCTCTCCTGGCATGCTGTCTATGTCTGTTCTTATTCTTGAAGCAGCTTCATCCATTAAGTCAATAGCTTTATCAGGAAGAAATCTATCTGAAATATATCTATTGCTTAGAACAGCACATGCAATAAGTGCATTATCTGTAATCCTTACACCATGATGTATCTCGAACTTTTCTTTTAATCCTCTAAGAATTGATATAGTGTCTTCAACAGTTGGTTCATCAATCAATATTTTTTGGAAACGTCTCTCAAGTGCAGCATCTTTTTCTATATATTTTCTATATTCATCAAGTGTTGTAGCACCTATACAGTGAAGCTCACCGCGTGCTAATTTAGGTTTAAGGAGATTTCCTGCATCCATTGATCCTTCAGAAGCCCCTGCTCCTACGATATTATGGATCTCATCAATAAAAAGTATTATTCTTCCGTTGCTTTTATCAATTTCATTAAGAACCGCTTTAAGTCTTTCTTCAAATTCACCTCTGTATTTTGCTCCGGCTATTAATGAACCCATATCCAAGCTAAATATTGTCTTATCTTTAAGGTTTTCAGGAACATCACCATTAACAATTCTTTGGGCAAGCCCTTCAACTACTGCAGTCTTTCCCACGCCAGGTTCTCCAATAAGAACAGGATTATTCTTTGTTCTTCTTGATAGAATTTCAATTGATCTTCTAATTTCTTTATCCCTACCAATTACAGGATCAATTCTTCCATCTTTTGCTGCTTCAACAAGATCAATTCCATATTTATTTAGAGCATCATATGTATCTTCTGGATTTTGATTATTTATCTTTTGATTTCCTCTTACCATTTTTAGCGCCTTCATAAATTCATCTTTTGAAATACCATATTTTTCTATCAATCTTGAAGAATCAGCCTTATTGTTATCAAGAATCGCTAAATATGCATGTTCAACACTTACATATTCATCCTTAAACTCCTTAGCTATATTCTCAGATTTTATCAAAACATTATTTAAGTCTCCTGATATATATATCTGGGACGAGTTTCCAGTAACTGATGGTTTCTTATCAATAACACTTCTAAGTTCTTCCCTATAAGATTGCAAATTAACGTTCATAGCGGTAAGTAGCCTTGGAATGAGACCATCACTATCGGTGATTATAACATAATGAAAATGATCGGTAGTAATCTCTTGCTGATTAAGAGAATTAACCAAACTTTGACAATCCATCAACGCCTGCTGCATTTTATTCGTATATTTATCTATATTCATGATATCACCTCGCAATTAGTAAAGTTTATACATAAATCTTCTTTAGTCCGATTACATTTTAGCACTCTATTGTGTAGAGTGCTAACAACTATTGTGATGTTTTTGTGTTATATTAAATTCTATTTATTATCATTGATTTTTTATAACAAATATTCATTATATTTTTTGTGTTGCTATATGATAATTAATGTTGTAAAATATTTTCCATGTGAATGATATGCGATATATATGTGATAGATTATTTCATATATTATTGCATTTTATTAAAATAATTATGTGGAGGGTTTTATGAAATCTATATTTAAAGCATGGAACAAATTGAGTTTGATAGTGCAAATAGCTATAGGTCTCGTTATAGGAATAATATGTGCAGTTTCTTTTCCTAAGCAGCTATCGTTTTTATCAATCTTTGGCGAACTTTTTGTAGGTGCATTAAAGGCTATAGCTCCTTTGATGGTTTTTATTCTTGTTATGGCAGCCATTGCCAAACATAAAACAGGCACTAAGACAAATATGAAAACTGTAATTATCCTTTATATCGTAGGTACACTTTCTGCCGGATTAACAGCTGTTGTTGCAAGTTTTTTATTTCCTCAAACATTACTGCTTGTAGATACTGCAGAAAAGATAACACCGCCTGATGGCATAGTTTCTGTATTAAAAACCGTCCTTTTCAATATGGTTGATAACCCAATAACTGCAATAAGTAATGCTAATTTTTTAGGAGTTTTGGTTTGGGCTTTGATAATCGGAATTGCATTAAGACCAGCAACTGATGCTACAAAAAATATTATAGTTGAATTTTCAGATGCAATAACAATGTGTGTACGCTGGGTAATTAGATTTGCCCCACTCGGTGTTATGGGACTTGTATTTAATTCAATATCAACAAATGGGATAGGTGCTCTAAAAAGATATGCCTCACTTATCTTATTGCTAGTATGTACAATGGCTGTAATGGCTCTCATTATTAATCCATTGATTGTATTTATTGCAACGAGAATAAATCCTTATCCACTAGTATTCAAAACAATAATGAGAAGTGGTGTTACAGCATTCTTCACAAGAAGTTCTGCTGCAAATATTCCTGTAAATCTTGAGCTTTGCAAGGATCTTGGCCTTGATAATGATACATATCCTATTTCAATACCTTTAGGAGCAACTATTAATATGTCAGGTGCCGCAATTACTATAGCAATTATGGCACTTGCAGCATGTAATACAATGGGAGTAAATGTTGATATTCCTTCAGCAGTATTATTGGTTTTTCTTACCACAGTAAGTGCTGCAGGTGCATCTGGTGTAGCCGGAGGTTCATTATTGTTAATACCTCTTGCATGTTCACTATTCGGTCTTCCTGCAGACATATCAATGCAAGTAGTAGGCGTAGGATTCATATGTGGTGTTATACAGGATTCTTGTGAGACTGCACTTAATTCATCATCAGATGTTTTATTTACGGCAACTGCAGAACTATATAATAACAGAAAGCTTGGTATAGATAAGAAGCTTAACATATAAGCTATATATTAATTAAATAGACCATTATAAAAACAGCTTGAAGTTTTGCTTCAGGCTGTTTTTATAGAAAAAATTATTAAGGATAATATTTAAAGTTCTTTTATTAATTTAAGATAGTACTATTATCGTTAGTTTTTTTGATGCCTAACGCTTCTTGATTATACAACCAATTCTGTATATAGTCAACTAAAATAATAAAAGTCTGCAGTTTTCTGCAGACTTTTATTATTTTAGTATTAATTTTGTGTAGGCTTCTTTTTTATGATTATCGATATCGATACACATATCAATAATAGGAATTGATAATATAAATATGGAATGATATTAAGTGATGTAAGAGCCCCATCAGTAAGCCCGGCAGCAATAAGAAGCTGAGCTCCATATGGAATTATACCCTGTGCGATACATGAAAATGTATCTAGAAGTGATGCCGTTTCTTTAGGGTCAATATTGTAATCCTCTCTTATTTCTGTAGCTATAGGTGCAGCAAGCACTATTGCAACGGTATTATTAGCGGTTGCAATATCCATAAGCATTGTTAAAATTCCAATTCCAAACTTTCCACCTTTTTGGCCATGAAAATATTTTCTTATAAATTTAAGTATCGCTGCAAAGCCACCATTTTCTCTCATCAATGCTCCTATTGAAGCAACAAGTATGGTTACAATCATTGTTTCAAACATTCCTGATGTTCCATCTCCCATAGCCATAAACCCTTTGTGCACAGATAAGGATCCGGTAGAAAGACCTACAATAAAGAATAAGACAGTTCCTGAGCATAAAACAGTAAAGACATTAATACCTATTATAGCAGCAATTAATACTAAAAAATATGGAATTGCCTGCCATACATTAAACTCATAATGTTGAATTGGAACAGATTTTCCACCAAGTGATGTAAAAATCAAAATAATCAATGTTAATATTGCAGCTGGAATTGCAACCTTTACATTTGTCTTAAATTTATCCTTCATTTCTACACCTTGTGTATTAGTTGCTGCAATCGTCGTATCCGATACAAAACTTAAATTATCTCCAAACATGGCTCCGCCTACTACAGTTGCTACACACATAGCCATGTTTAGATCAGCAGACAATGATACATTTACTGCAATAGGGACAATAACCGAAATAGTACCTACACTTGTACCCATTGCCATTGATATAAGACAAGCAATTAAAAATAAACCAGGAATAGCAAACTGAGGAGGAATAATATTTAAAAGCATGTTTGCAGTACTTTCTGCTCCACCTGCAGCACTTGCGATTCCGCTAAAAGCTCCTGCAACAAGGAAAATAAAGAGCATTATTGTAATATTATTATCACCTATTCCCTTGGCACAAATATGTATCTTGTCTTCAAATGACAATTTTCTATTTTGAATAAGCGCTACAACTAAAGCAATAACAAATGCCACTACTACAGACATTATGTAAAATCCCATCTGTCCCTCTACTGGCTTAATGTATTCAAAATATATACCATTTCCAAGATAAATTATCAGGAAAATCAGTATTGGCAGTAGTGCTTTTACATTAGGTTTCTTTTCGTTCATATTCCCTCCCATATTCATTTACTACATACCGGCAGAAATCTTAAAAAGAAATAAATAATTTAACCATTTAGTAATAGGTGTCATTATCATGGTTATAACACCGGTAACAAGTAATAACAATAAAATTATAAATCCATTACTGTATAAAGAATGGTACCAATTAAATTTTTCGAGATTAAACAGATTGTTAATTATTGCAAAACCGTCAAGTGGCGGTACAGGAATCAGATTAAAAACTGCCAACACCACGTTTATCGATATAATATCAATAATGATTGTAGTTATGATTCCTTGAAAAGAATCTGGATTAATTGCAGAATCATTGTAAAACGTAAACCAAAACCTAAGTATTAGTGAAAAAATAAATGCCAATAGCAAATTCATAACAATTCCGGCAAGCGAAACACATAACTCATCTCTTCTTTTTGACTTGTAATATCTGTTATCTATCTGGACTGGTTTACCCCAACCAAATCCACAAAATATAAGTGTAATAAGTCCGTATATATCAATATGTGCAGCAGGATTTAATGTAATTCTTCCCTGTTCACCAGGTGTTGGGTCACCAAGTTTTGAAGATACAAAAGCGTGAGCAAATTCGTGAAAAGTAATTCCTATTATTATTCCTGGCAAAAGTAAAATCATATTCGAAAAATATGATTTTGGATCATTTAATAATCCATTGTTAAAATTTTGTATAAGTAGTATTGCCAGTATTACAAAAGGTAAATAACGAAAAGTTTTATTCATATATTGTCTCCTTTTAGCCTATTTCTATTCCATCAAGGCTAAAGGTCTTTGCCTCATTGATTTTTACAGGAATAATTTCTCCAGTTAAATCAATATTTCTTTTACTTAAAAAATTAACTAACCTGAAATCATCGGTCCTTCCTGACCAAGCATTTTCATTTTTTGGACTTTTTTTATCGACAAGAACGTCAACTGTTTTGTTTTCAATCATTTTATTTTTTTTGAGTGCAGATTCATTTACAACCTCTAAAAGACGTTCAAAGCGCTTGTGTTTTATTTCATATGGAATCTGATCCTCAAAATTTGAAGCTGGCGTTCCAGGCCTTTTTGAATAAATGAAGGTAAATGCGTTATCAAATTGAATTTCTCTTACTAGATTTAATGTATCCTGAAATTCTTCTTCACTTTCTCCTGGAAATCCCGTAATAATATCTGTTGTTATTGAAATATCTGGTGATACCTTCCTAAGTTTACATATTATTTCCTTATATTTATCAGCAGTATAGTGCCTATTCATTCTTCTAAGCACGTTGTTATTACCCGATTGTACCGGAAGGTGTATGTGATTTGATAATTTTTCACAGTCTCTATAGCAGTCAATCAACTTATCAGATATATCTTTCGGATGCGACGTCATAAAACGTATTCGTTCAATCCCTTTAATTTCATTAATTTTTTTAATAAGATCTGAAAAATCATTGCCATCTTTATCTATAAAGGAATTAACATTTTGTCCAAGAAGCATCACCTCTATTACCCCTTCATCAGCAAGTCTATTGATCTCTGATATAACATTGGAAAGGGATCTACTCTTTTCCCTACCCCTCGTATAAGGGACAATACAATATGTGCAAAAATTATTGCATCCATATGTTATGTTTATAAGGGCCTTATGCTTGTAAAGTCTTTTTGTAGTATTAAAGATTGGAATTTCATTGCTGTCTTTTAGTACATAAATCTGTTTTTTCCCAGTCCTTATTCTCTCTCTTAAAAGTTCCGGGAAATATCCAATTGTATGTGGTCCGAATATAATATCCACCCAAGAGAAACTTCTCTTTATTTCTTGAACTATTCTTTCCTGTTGTGCCATGCATCCGCAAATACAAATTATAAAATCAGGATTATTATTCTTTAAATTCTTAAATTGGCCTAGCATACCGAGAAATCTCTTGTCTGCATGCTCTCTTACGCTACATGTATTCATTACAACTATGTCAGCCTTGTATGGGTCTTGAATATGTTCAAAATCCATTGATTCAAGCATCCCCGCAATATTTTCTGAATCGTGTTCATTCATTTGACAGCCGAAGGTAATTATATTATATTTTTTCATACTATTTTTTTACCTCAACATTAATATTTTCATTGCTGAACACATGTTTTATTTCGTCAACATTTGTATTATCGCTAGATTTTACTATGAATTTAACATCCTTATTCATAATTATGTCCTCCGGCAAAGAGTAAATATATAACTCAGCATAAGGATTTTCATTCATAATTGATATAACTTCTTCTTTATTTATATTTGCATTATTAGATTCACTTGATAATAGATTTACAATTAATGTGTTTTTATTTGCCTTCTTTGCAATTTTTTGAAGCTGTAAACTTACTGTTTTAAAATCACCATTTACAACAATCATATGCCGTCTATTTGCAGCTGTCATTATGTGATGAGTGTATTGTATCTTTTGCTCAAGCTGAAAATCAGGGAATGCTTCTTCATTGATATTATTTTCTCTCGTATTATTAACCAAAAGTTGATCATCGCTCCACATCATAACATTATGTCCATTTCGTTTTGCAACATTTGCAACTGATGTCAATAATCGGTTCATCCCTATGAATGAAACATTCCTCTTGTCTTTTGGTTTTAATGAAACTTCTTTTTTTATTTTTTTTTCAGAAATTTTTATAGTACTTTCCTCTTTATTCAAAAGTCTCTTTATATTGGCGGTATGTTTAATAATTAATATCAATGCAAGACATACAGCAAAAATAAAAAATTTCGGAAAATAATACAATGTAAATATTGGGTAGGATATGGCCCCTATTATTGAGCCTAGAGACATTTTTTTTGAAATAGCAACGACAATAATTACAAGTATTAAAGCGGCAAAGGCTGAAGGCCAATTTATCATAAGCACAGCACCAAATGCAGTAGCAACTCCTTTTCCTCCCCTAAATTTATAAAAAACCGGAAAGATATGTCCGATAACAACAAAAATTGCACATAGTGTGGCTCCGCTAAAATTTATTAGTCCTATACCAATCTTAACGGCTATGATTCCCTTTAATATATCAAAAATTAAGGTTATAACGGCAGCCTTTGGACCTATTACCCTAAGAACATTTGTTGTTCCCGCATTACCGCTTCCTTCTTTTCTTATATCAATTCCATTCAATTTAGAAATTATCATTGCTGGAGATATACTACCTATAACATAAGCAATTATTATTGATATAAAAAGCATAATATATTGTTCTTTATTAAAATTTGCAATGTTATTAAAAATTATGATAATTTCTTTAGTCATATCTATCTTCCCTCACGTTTTTCATTAAAGATGAACTTTAATGACGTTCCTTCAAAATCAAATTCCTTTCTAATTCTATTTTCCAAATATCTCATATATGAAAAATGTATTAGTTCTCTTTTGTTTATATTAAATGAAAAAAGTGGTGGTTTTACACCAATCTGAGATGCGTAATATATCTTAAGTCTCTTTCCTTTATCTGATGGAGGCTGTTTCATCATTACTGCATCTTCAATTACTGCATTTAATCGTCCTGTCGGAATCCTTTCAGAACGTATTTTTTGTATTTTTGCAGCGGTTTTTATTACATCATAAATCTTATTTTTTTTCAATACTGAGATGAAGATTATAGGTGCATATGAAGCAAATAGGAGTTCGCTTTTAATTTCTTTTTCATAGTCCCTCATAGTATTAGTTTGCTTTTTTATTAAATCCCATTTGTTTACAACTATCATAAGCCCCTTACCGGCTTCATGAGCTATCCCTGCAATTTTTTTATCCTGTTCCGTTATGCCTGATTCTGCATCTATCATTAGTACGCATACGTCACACCTTTCAATTGCTGCAACTGCTCTGACAACACTATATTTTTCAACATCCTCGTTAACTTTGCTTTTTCTTCTTATCCCAGCTGTATCGATCAATGTAAAATTTTTTCCATCGTAAGAAAAAGGCATGTCAATAGAATCTCTTGTTGTGCCAGCTACATCGGATACTATTACTCTTGATTCATTTGTAACTGCATTTACGAATGATGACTTCCCGACATTAGGTTTTCCTATTACTGCAATTTTTATGTCATCTTCTTCATCGATATATGAATTATTAGGAAATGAATCAACTATTTCATCTAATAGATCACCGAAATTCAACATGTTAACAGAACTAATAGGAATAGGATCTCCGAGTCCAAGTTCATAAAAATCATAAATATTTACTATATCTTTATCGAATTTCATTCTGTCAACTTTATTTACAACCAAAAATACCGGCTTACCAGTTCTTCTTAGTATTGTCGCAACTTCAGAATCAGAAATTGTTACTCCTTCTTTTCCATCAACCATGAAGAGTATTACATCCGACATATCCATTGCCATTATAGCCTGTTGTCTCATTTGTGAAAGAATCGGATCATCTGAATTAGGCTCAATTCCACCTGTATCTATTATTGCAAACTTCTTTCCATTCCATTCAGTTTCAGCATAAATTCTATCCCTTGTTACTCCTGGAGTGTTTAGAACAATTGATCTTCTTTCTCCTATTATTTTATTAAAAAAAGTAGATTTACCGACATTTGGTCTTCCAATAATTGAAACAACTGGCTTACTCATCAAAAATCCCTCCGGCAAATTCTCTAGGAATGAATTCAATAAGATCATCCATTCCTTCTCCTACTCCTGCGAACTTAATTGGAATATCATATTCATCTGCTATTGTTATAGCAATTCCTCCTCTCGCAGTACCATCCAATTTAGTAATAATAATACCAGTAAGTGAAGAAACTTCATTAAATTTTTCAGCTTGGTTAATGGCATTTTTACCAATAGTCGCATCTATAACAAGCAGTGTTTCTCTTGCTGCCTCAGGATATTCTCTTAATATAACACGGTTCATCTTGTCAAGCTCATTCATAAGGTTTTTCTTATTCTGAAGCCTTCCAGCCGTATCACAAATAATCACATCGATATTACTGGCTTTTCCTGATTGAATTGCATCATATATTACAGCAGATGGATCTGTTCCTTCCTTATGTTTTATTACCCTTACATCTATTTTTTCTCCCCAATGCACAAGTTGCTCAATTGCAGCAGCTCTATATGTATCAGCTGCTGCAAGTATAACGCTTTTCCCTTGGTCTTTTAGCATCTTTGCAAGTTTTGCAATAGATGTAGTCTTTCCACCGCCATTCACTCCTACTACAAGTATTACCAACGGATAATCTTCACTAAGTTTTTGTCTCTCTTTCTTATCAATAAGACCTGTTATAATTTCTGTCAATGCTTTTTTTACCGAATCAGCATCCTTGATATATTTATCTTTAATTTCTTTCCTAAGCATTTCCATGATCTTTTCAGCTGTGCTTAGATTTATGTCTGATATAACAAGAGCTTCTTCGATATCATCCATAAGGTCTTCATCGATCTTAGGATTATTAATCAGAATATCTGTTAGCCTCTCTCCAATTTTCTTTAGCGTTCCTTTTTCCTTAAAAATACTCATTTTTAATCTATTGTTAATTTTCCCTTTCTGAAAGTTTTAATGATATAAGTTTTGATATTCCATGTTCAGGCATAGTCACACCATATAGGACATCTGCATGCTCCATCGTTTTCTTTTGATGTGTTATGATTGCAAACTGTATGTCATCAAAACTTTTCAAACAATTTCCAAACTTTTCAATATTTGATTCATCAAGGGCAGCTTCAACCTCGTCCAGTATACAGAAAGGTGTAGGTTTCGCTTTTAATACGGCAAACATAAGTGCAACCCCAATCAGCGTTTTTTCTCCCCCTGACATCAAATTAATATTTCTAAGCTTTTTGCCTGGTGGTTGTGCAATTATTTCTATTCCTGATTCAAGTGGATTTGAGTCATCCTCGAGTCTAAGTTCTGCATAACCGCCACCAAAAAGGACTTTGAACATCTCCTCAAAATTAATTGCGACTTTTTTGAAGTTTTCATTAAATTTGATTTTAATAGTTCTTTCCATGCTATTTATGATTCCTGTTAGTTCAGTTATAGCATCCTTGATGTCTGATTCCTGAGAAATCATAAACTCATATCTCTTTTTGACCTTTTCATACTCTGAAATTGAACCTATATTTACTTCTCCAAGTTCTGCAATTTTTATTTTAATTTCTTTAACTTCTTTATTAGCCGAAGTTATTTTAAGGTCTTCTTCCTTAATATCAAATGCTTCAGCATATGAGGTTTCAAACTCATCCCACAATTTGTCTTTTAGCGACTCTATAACAGTTTCATTCTTTGTAATTTTTAATTCATTTTTGTGTATATCATCCTGCAAATGACTTATTTCATTATTTATCTCTTTTTGTGATTTTATATTGTTTTTGTATTGATTTTTATTATCTTCCAATTCTCTTGAACTTGATTCTATCTTCTTCTCAAGTTCTTCTTTTTCGGTCTTTAGTTCATTTATTATTTCATCTGAGCTTTCGCTATTACCTGACAATACATTTTTTTCATTTATAAAAGATTCTAGTTCCGACTGAGTTGATTCAATCAAATCTTTATAATCCGTGATATTATCCCTAATTTGCTCGATAAGTTCATTGTTAGAAAGTTTCTTAGTTTCATTTTTCTTTAATGAAAGGCGATTTACTATGAGTTCCTCATTATCTTCATTTAACAAATCTTTATAATTTTCTCCCTGATCAATAAGGTTTGAAGTGTTTTTATTTAATTTTATCGAAAATTCTTCAGACTCAGATATCTCTTGTTTATATTTTTCAATGAGAGTTTTTGTGCTTTCAATATCTTTTTTTATATTATTTACATCCCTTTCATATCTATCTTCTTTTTCCTTAGCACTGTTGACTCTTTCATTAATATGATTATAGTCGCTCATAAGAATATTATGCTCTATCTCAAACTTTTTTAGTTCATCATAGATGCCCTTTTTCTTATCATTAGCAATAGAGATATCCTTATCATTATTTGATTTTTTGTTAATCAATAATTTTTCTTCTATTATTAGATTGTTTATTTCATGTTCAAGAACATCGATTTCTTTTTTCCTTGCAAGTATATTTGACGTCTTATGTCTGTATTTTCCGCCTGTTATGGCACCACTTGCATTTACAACTTCTCCATCGAGTGTTACAATCCGGTTTGATCCTGTATTCTTTTTTGATATTTTTATTGCATTATCCATCGTATCTACTACGATTATTCTTCCGAGAAGGTAATTCAGTATATTATGATATTTAGATTCACTTTTAACTATATCAGAAGCAATTCCAAGATAACCTGCAGAATTTACAGTGTCTATATCAGGAGAAATCTTTTTTCCTTTGATTGACTTAAGAGGAAGAAATGTTGCTCTTCCATTACCTGAAGATTTCAGCCAAATTACAGCTTCTTTTGCCGATTTATCGTTTTCACAAACTATATTCTGCATTTGATTACCGAGTACAGTTTCGATAGCATTTTCATATCCATTTGGGACAGAAATTAAATCAGATACCGTTCCTATTAATCCATTTATCTTTCTGTTCATAAGTGATCTTACTGAATTATTATATCCGTCATATCTGTTTTCGAGTTCAATTAAAGTGGTCTTTCTTGATTCTTTTATTGTCCTTTTTTTTGAATTGTCTTGTATCCTATCGTTTAACTCCTTGCTATTTGATTCAAGAGTATTAATTTCATTATTATATTTATCTATAAGTGATTCAACTTCTTTTATATTTTTTACTTTTGATTCTATTTCAAGATTGATTTTTTCAAGCTCTAATTTATTTCTGGTAAAACTTTCATCCTTTGTCTTATGTTCATTAACTATTTCATCTTTTCTATTCAAAAGAGTTGTTAAATAATTTGAAAGTACACCAATTTCTGCTTTTTTTCTTATAGACTCGCTGTTTAAATCTATTAATTCATTCTTATTGCTTTCAATTTCATTTTCTATGAGTTTGAGCTTTGTTTTTCTATCGTTAATTATTGATAGTGTTTTCTCAATATTCTCCTTATCTTTTGAAAGTTCAATATCAATATCTTTTTCAAGCGTTTCAAGCTCAATAAATTTTTCATTTTCAACTAAAAGTTTATTCTTATTATATTCAATATTATTATTTAACCTGCTTATATCTTTATCAAGTTGAACAAGTCTTGCACTGTTAAGCTGACCTCTGTTACTTATCCGGTTTAATTCATTTATTTTTTCTATCAGTAAAGTATTTGATTCCTCTATTACATCATTTAACTCATCTTCCCTTATCCTTAATTCTTCAAGCTCATTTTCCAATTTATTAAGACTATCGGCAAAAGAATTTAGGGATTCTTTCATGCTTTTTAAATCATCCGAATAAATTATAAGATTCTTATCGATTCCTTGTATATTATGTATGATTATATTGACTGAAAGATACTTATACCTATCTCTTAATTCGATATATTCTTTCGCCTTACTTGAGTCCTCTCTAAGATCGTCGATTCTCCCTTCAATTTCAGCTATAATATCTCTTACCCTATCAAGATTATCATTTGCAGTCTTTATCTTCTTCTCAGCAGAAGCTTTTCTCGTCTTATACATGACAACCCCTGCAGACTCTTCAAATATCTCACGTCTATTTTCAGGTTTTGTGCTAATAAGATCTGCAATTTTACCCTGTCCGATAATAGAATATCCTTCTACTCCTATACCCGTATCCATAAAAAGTTCTCGGATATCCCTTAATCTACATTGATTACCATTAATTATGTATTCATTTTCTCCTGAACGAAACATTCTCCTTGTAACTGAAACTTCATTATATTCTATAGGTAGAGATTTATCGCTATTGTCTATAAGAAGAGTCACTTCTGCCATGCCCTTAGGTTTTCTAGTCTTAGTTCCGGCAAAAATAACTTCTTCCATCTTACCGCCTCTGAGCTGTTTTGGGCTCTGTTCACCAAGGACCCATCTCAAGGCATCCGAAATATTGCTCTTACCGGCACCATTTGGACCGACAACGCATGTTATTCCATTATCTAATTCTATAGTCACAGGATCTGCAAAAGATTTGAATCCGTGCATATATATTTTTTTAAAAAGCAATTTTATACCTCTATCATAAATTTATCGAAGTCCTTTACCCTTGAGGACATTTCCTGCTGCATTTTGTTCAGCTTCCTTTTTGCTGCTTCCTATACCTGTTCCAAGTTTTTTATCGTTTGCATATACTGCAATCATAAATTCCTTTGCATGATCTGGTCCTTTTTCTGAAATTTCTTTGTATTCAATTTTTATATTCTTATACTTATCCTGCAATTTTTCCTGAAGCATAGATTTGTAATCCTGATTGAGTCTCCCTTGTACTGATAAAGTGATGCTATGATTAAATAAATCAAGCACAACCCTTTTCGCTTCATTACTTCCGCCGTCAAGTACAATTGCACCTATTATTGCTTCAAGAGTATCTGCTAAAATAGATGGCTTTAGTCTTCCTCCATCAATTTCTTCGCCGTTTCCAAGGAATATATATTCCCCCAGTCCAATCTCAGAGGAAATCTGTGCTAAAGATTTTTCGCACACTATCTCAGATCTTCTCTTTGAAAGAATCCCCTCTTTAACATTTGGCATGAGTGAGAATAATGTTATGCCTATAAATGCATCAAGGTATGCATCTCCTATAAATTCGAGCCTTTCATTGTTCTTGTTGAAGGGAAGGCCTGCTTCATTAGCGTATGAACTGTGTGTCAAAGCATTTTTCAAAAGAGTTAAATCATTGAATTTATATCCTATTCTCTGTTGAAGTGTCGAATAACTTCTACTCTCCATCCATTACCACCTCATTAGAGAAATCTTCAATCGCCCTTTCTATTTCATCGGTAACATCAGCCTTTACATATTCTCGTGCCTTAATTAAGGCATTGTATACAACATAGTCATCTGAGCTTCCATGGATTTTTAATACCGGTCCCTTAAGTCCTAAAATCGGTGCACCTCCAGCCTCTTTATAATTAAACTCTTTTTTTAGACTCTTTAATTTAGAGTACATCATGCCAGCACCAATCTTGGCTATACGACTCTCACTTAACTTATCCTTAACACTCTTTAGAATTGCTAAAGCCGTTCCTTCTGACGACTTCAGAAATATATTCCCCGAAAATCCATCTGTTGCAACCACATCGCAATTTCCAAATATTACATCTCGTCCCTCGATATTTCCAGTAAAGTTGATATCTGAAGCCTTAAGGAGTTTAAATGCTTCTTTATGAAGTTCATCACCTTTCCCTTCTTCAACACCTACATTGAGTAGTCCTACTTTAGGATTTTTAATTCCAAGAACCCTTTCAAAATAAATACTTCCCATAATACCATTCTGTTTAACATACTCAGGCTTAGCCTCTACATTTGCTCCACAGTCAATCAATAGAAGAGGCAGGTCACTATTTATTCTTGGGAAAAATGTTGCTATTGCAGGTCTCTTAATCCCCTTAATCCTTCCAAGCGTGAAAAGTCCGGAAGATAATAATGCACCTGTACTTCCTCCTGATATAAAGCAATCTACTTCACCTTCTTTTAATAGCCTCATACCCTTTGATATGCTTGAATCTTTTTTCTTCCTAACTGCCATTGCAGGAGACTCATCATTTTCAATTATTTCAGAAGCATCTACAATCTGGATATTATCTCCCTTCCAGCCTTCTTTATAAAGGCATTCAGAAATCATCTCCTCTTTTCCTATTATAAGTACTGTGTCATCGATTTCTTTTGCAGCTTTTACCGCACCTTTAACAATATCAGCAGGAGCATTATCTCCGCCCATTCCATCAATTAAAAGTCTCATTATATATATTCTCCCTTAAAATATTATGAAAATAATATTCTTATCAATCATATTATAGGTGTTTTATTATAACATAAAACATCTATATATATTAATAAAACAATTAAATCCGCTGCATTTTGCAACGGATTTAAGAGATATATAAATATATTGCTTTTTTATAAAAAATTTAAAGCTGTTTATTCAAATTGACCATCTCAACAGCTGAAAGTGCACAGTCATAGCCCTTGTTTCCAGCCTTTGTTCCTGCACGTGATATTGCCTGCTCAATATTCTCTGTTGTTACGATGCCGAATAGCGTAGGAATACCTGTTCCTATAGATACATGTGCAATGCCCTTTGCAACTTCGTTGCAGACAAGATCATAATGACTCGTCTGCCCTCTTATTACTGTTCCAAGGCAAATAATGGCATCATACTTACCTGAATTTGCCATCTTATTAGCTACTGCAGGTATCTCAAATGCGCCGGGAACCCATACTGCTGTTATATTATCTTCAGATACTCCATGCCTTATTAGGCCATCCAAGGCCCCATCAAGCAACTTTGAAACGATAAACTCGTTAAACCTAGTCGCTATTATTCCAACCTTCATTCCATCTGGTGCTACTAATTTTCCTTCAAGCAAATTGATGTTTTTCATTTTTATCTCCTTATCATCATTTAATTATACAAGGTCCAAAAGATGACCCATTTTTGTCTTCTTAGTGCTCAGGTATTTTTCGTCATATCTTTGAGGCTTTACTTCTATTGGAACTCTTTCAAGAATTTCGAGGCCGAAATCTCCTAATCCATATATTTTATCAGGATTGTTTGTGAGAAGCCTTAACGATTTTGCACCAAGATCCTTTAATATCTGAGCACCTACCCAGTATTCTCTAAGATCAGGTGCAAAGCCTAATGCTATATTCGCATCAACTGTATCCATACCGTCCTCTTGAAGTGCATATGCTTTTAGCTTGTTTATAAGACCAATTCCACGACCCTCTTGCCTCATATATAGCACTATTCCGCGACCTTCCTCATTCACCATTTCCATTGACTTTTGAAGCTGATGTCCACAATCACATCGGTAAGAGCCGAAAGTATCTCCTGTTAAGCATTCAGAGTGTACTCTACAAAGTATATTTTCACCATCACCTATATCTCCTTTAACAAGAGCCACATGATGCTCTCCAGTAATATCATTAACATATCCAAATGCCTTGAAATCACCGTGTTCTGTTGGAAGATCACATTCTGCCTCACATAGAACATGAGATTCATGAGTACGGCAATAATCCTGGAGTTCTTTTACTGTAATGAATTTTAGATTATATTTTTTTGCCATTTCCCATAGCTTCGGTGTTCTCATCATCGTTCCGTCATCGTCCATAACTTCACAGCATACTCCGCATTGCTCAAGTCCGGCAAGTCTTAGAAGGTCCACTGTTGCTTCAGTATGTCCGTTCCTTACAAGAACCCCTCCATATTTTGCAATAAGTGGGAATACATGGCCCGGTCTTCTTAGGTCTTCCGGCTTGGTATTTTTATCAATGCACTTCATAATAGTATATGATCTTTCAACTGCTGATATTCCTGTTGTCGTATCTATATGGTCTATAGACACTGTAAATGCCGTCTGGTGGTTATCAGTATTTTCAGATACCATAGGGGGAAGTCCAAGCCTTTTTGCAACCTCTATGCTCATCGGTGTACAGATTAATCCCTTTCCATAAGTAGCCATAAAGTTCATGTTCTCTGGGGTTGCAAATTCTCCTGCACAGATAAGATCCCCCTCGTTTTCCCTATCAGGATCATCTGTAACCAAGATCATCCTTCCTGCTCTTAACTCCGAAAGAGCTTCCTCTATTGTATTATATTCGTATTTCGTTTTCTCGCTCATATTAACCCTCCATTTCCAAGTTTATTCTAAAATCCCATTTCTTTAAGATATTCTATTGTCAGCTCATTGCTCTTAACTTCATCTGAACTGCTTTTTAGTAATTTTTGCACATATTTCCCGACAATATCTGTTTCAAGATTAACCGGATTTCCTATCTCTTTTTTGATCAAGGAAGTTTCTGACAGCGTATGCGGAATTACCGATACTGAAAAACTATCTTCAGCTGTTGAAGCTACCGTTAGACTTATTCCGTCTATCGTTATGGATCCTTTTTCAACAATTAGTTGCATAATATCGTTAGCAGCCCTGATTGATATCCTAACCGCGTTTTCGTCCCTATATATCTCTTCTATTATTCCCGTTCCATCAATGTGACCCGATACTATATGCCCTCCAAACCTGCCATCTGCCGGCATAGCTCGTTCTAAGTTCACAAGAGAACCTGTTGTAAGAATATTTAAACTGCTCCTCGCTATGGTTTCAGGCATCACATCAGCGATAAATCCGTTTGACTTAAGATTTGTAACAGTTAAGCAAACCCCGTTTACCGCAATACTATCTCCTATCTTAGTTCCTTCAAGGACCTTACTCGCCTTTACGTCAATACTTCCCGAATTGCCAGACAAAGAAAGGCGGTTTATTACACCTACTTCTTCAATAATTCCTGTAAACACCATTCACCTCTTATCTACAATGTAATTAACTACAATGTCTTCATCGACATTTTTAATGCTCTTAAGTCTAAGTCTGTATGCTTTATCAGGATCATCGACACCTTCTCCAATAACAGGCGATTTTCCAATGCCACCGAAAATTTTAGGTGCAATGAAAGCCATAACTTCGTTGACAATTCCTGCTCTTAAAGCACTTTCGTTAAGAGTCCCTCCACCTTCAAGAAGAATGCTGTCAATCTTATTCTCTCGAAGGTAATTCATGAGCAACGATAAATCGATTCTGTCATCAACTTCAGCAAAAATATTTACAATCCTTACATTACTATTTAAGAGACTTAAAATCTTATCTCTTTTTACTGATTTATCTAGTTCCTTAATATCTGTTGTAATATCGCCGAAGGGAAGATTTTTATCGGAAATAATAACCATTGTTTCGTACTCATAAGCCGTCTTAACAATCTTTGATTCCATCGGTATTCTTAGATGGCTGTCGCAAATTATGCGAATAGGCTGCCTTACTTCATCAATATTAATTGATCTGCAGTTCAAGGTAGGATCATCACTTAGCACTGTGCCTATACCGACCATTATTCCCATGTAATCATGCCTTATCTCATGAACGAGTTTCCTTGAACTATCGTTTGTAATCCACTTTGATTTTCCACTTGTTGTGGCAATCTTTCCATCTATAGTCATCGCATACTTCATAAGGACGTATGGTGTATGTTCTTTTATGTAGTGGAAAAATATAGAGTTGAGACTATCGCATTCAGTCCTTAAAAAATCAGTTACAACTTCAATGCCTGCATCCCTCATTATCTTTACTCCCCTGCCAAAGACCTTAGGATTCGGATCTCTTGAGCCGATAACAACTCTCTTTATCTTGTTTTCTATAATCGCTTCTGTACAAGGAGGTGTCTTTCCATAGTGGCAGCATGGTTCAAGCGTCACATATAATGTAGCTCCTTCGACAGGTACAGTCGCTGATTTAATAGCATTTCTTTCAGCATGAAGCATTCCGTACTTAAGGTGAGCTCCCTCTCCGATTATCTTCCCATCTTTTACTATAACAGCACCAACTAAAGGATTCGGATGTGCAAAGCCTTTACCATTTAATGCAAGTTTTATAGCACGTCGCATATATTTTTCATCTTCTATAACCTGTAAATTATTATAAGTTTTCATCAATATCTCGTTTCTTAGCAAATTATTTCATAGAAAAAGCCCTGACATCATTCAGGGCATTATGCACATAAAGAATTGCAATATCAAAGCCTATACATGGTAAAGCTCATTAACCACATAATCTTCTTCCATCCAGACTGTAACTGTCGGTACCGGAATCTCACCGGTTCATGCCATAAGCTAGCGGACTTTACCGCCGATCGGGAATCTCACCCTGCCCTGAAGATAATTAAGATATATTCAAATATGTTAATATAATAACCTAATTTAAAATATAAGTCAACTTTTAATCTCCGTCGTTCTTAATCCTAAGTTGGCCACAGGCTGCATCAATATCACTCCCTAGTCTTCTTCTCACGGTAACAGGTATATTGCTGTTTTCTAATATTTTCTGAAATGTTTCTATGCTCTTTTTATTAGATGAAGAAAGCCCGGTATTCTCTACCGAATTAAGAGGAATAAGATTTACATGGCATAGCATTCCCTTAAGTTTACTTGCAAGTTCTAACGCTGCTTCTTTACTGTCATTTACTCCATTAATAAGTGCATATTCAAACGTAATTCTCCTATGTGTTTTTTCCGTATATTTTTTGCACGCCTGTAAAAGTTCTTGATATGAATACCTCCTTGCAATCGGCATTATTCTTTCTCTTATTACGTCATTAGGCGCATGAAGTGATATTGCGAGATTTACCTGCGGAAAATCATTAGAAAACTTCTCTATATAAGGTAGTATCCCACATGTAGACACGGTAATATTTCTCATACCTATGTTATAGCCCGTTGAATTATTTACAATCTTGATAAATTTTAAAACTTCCTCATAGTTATCAAATGGTTCTCCAATCCCCATTATCACTATGTGATTTATCCTTTCTTTTGTAATCTCATTCATTTTAAGAACTTGACCATACATATCCCCTGCTTCTAAATTTCTTATCAATCCTTTTTTTGTAGAAGCACAGAACTTGCAACCCATCCGACATCCGAGCTGTGAGGATATGCAAATTGTATTTCCATACTTATATTTCATGAATACCGATTCAACCCTTCCGGGTTGTAACGTGAAATTCGGTTCTGCTAATCCAAAAAGTATTTTAACTGTGTCATCGATCTTTGATTTCTGGCAAATAATAGAAGCCGGTAATCCGATAAAAAAATCGGATTCCAGCTTAAAAACAAGTTCTTTACTTATATCTGACATCTCTTCAAAAGTATTTATTCCCTTTGAGATCCACCTAAACACCTGCTTCGCTCTAAATTTCTTCTCACCCTTAGATAGCATGTATTCTTCAAGGTCTATGACGTCATAATTTAATATATTTTCCATCTACTCTCTAAACTCTATGTACCGCTATACCTGTCTTATGAGAATTGATATCAAAGATTTCAAGATTATCCTTAACATCAATTGTGTCGGCCAGAGTCTCCTTCATTATGTAGTCTTTATTATCCATAACAGTCTTCATTACTTCTTCATCCGCATCAATTTCAATAACTATGCGATCCATCATTTCAAAATTATGCTGTTTACGAAGCTGCTGAATTTTAGAAATGAACTCTCTTACAAGTCCTTCTGATATTAACTCTTCAGTCAATGTTGTATCGAGGATTGTAAAGAGGTTATTATCCATACCCACGACAAATCCTTCTTTTGCTGTTATCCTAACATCAAGGAAGTTCTCAGGAATATCTATTAGTTCTTCGCCAAGTTTAATCTTGAGTTTACCTTCTTTAGCGTGATTGATGACCTCAATAGGATCTACTTTTGAGAGAACTGATCCGAATTTCTTGACATTGCTACCAAGAACAGGTCCTGCATTTTTGAAGTTAGGTTTAACGCTGAAGTTCATATATTTATCGAGATTTTTCTCAAAAATTACGTTCTTTACATTTAGTTCTTCTTCTATCAGTGGAACAAGATCTGATATTTTATCCTCATAAGAACCATCGATCAAAACACTGTTAAGTGGTTGTCTAACCTTAAGATTCTCTTCCTCTCTGGTACTCCTTCCCAGGTTAACAAGGTTTTTCACCAGATTCATCTTCTTTTCTTCTACTTCATCGATCAATTTATCATCAGCAACCGGGAACATTGCTGTGTGAACCGTTTCATCTCCGGTTAGATTTACATATATCTCATCCGATATAAAAGGAGCAAAAGGTGCAATCATCTTAACCACCCCGAGAATAATCTCATAAGTAGTTATATATACACTCTTCTTGTCTTCAGTCATTTCGTCAATATAGAACCTTCTTCTCGCCCTTCTTATGTACCAGTTGGAAAAATCATCGATAACAAAATCACTTATTGTTCTTACAGTCTTCATGTGATCATATGAGTCCATAGTATTTGTCACATTCTTGACTGTTCTGTTATACCTTGAAATTATCCATCTATCGAGCAATGGTCTTCTTTCATATGGAACATCGATGGATTTTACATCTATTGAATCTATGTTTGAATATAGCACAAAGAAATTATAGATGTTTCTTAGTGTTCCAAAGAATTTGCTAATTACATCTTTAACCCCGTCTTCATCGAACTTGGTTGGAGTCCATGCAGGCGAAGCTGAAAGTAAATACCACCTTAATGCATCAGCACCATATTTTTCAAGCATCTCAAATGGATTTACCGTATTTCCTACATGTTTTGACATCTTTTTCCCCTGTTTATCAAGGATTAAATCATTTACAAGAACATTCTTGTAAGGTGCCTTATTCATAATAAACGTTGATATCGCCATAAGGCTGTAGAACCAACCTCTAGTCTGGTCAATTCCTTCGCAAATAAAGTCTGCAGGGAAAAGTTTATCAAAGTTTTCCTTGTTTTCAAATGGATAATGCCACTGTGCAAAAGGCATTGCACCGGAATCGAACCAACAGTCAATTACCTCTTTAGTCCTGTTCATCACCTTTCCACATTCAGGGCATTTGAGGTGAACTTCATCGACATAAGGTCTATGCATGTCAAAAGATGAAATATCAATATCTTCAATTACTTTCTCTTTTAGCTCTTCTCTACTGCCTATGCATACATCTTTACCGCAATCGCATTTCCATATAGGTAGAGGAGTTCCCCAGTATCTAGTCCTTGAAATTGCCCAATCTTTGACCTCACTAAGCCAGTTACCAAATCTCTTATCTCCTACAAATGGCGGGAACCAGTTGACCTGATTGTTGTTATTGACAAGCTCGTCTTTAAGCCTTGTCATCTCTATATACCATCCCGGATTAGCATAGTATACAAGAGGAGTATTACACCTCCAGCAATGAGGATAGTTATGTTTAATCCTTTGCTTTGAAAAAATCCTTTCATCGCCAAGATATTTAACTATATCGACATCTAACCCTTCTTCCATTACAAAACGTCCATCCCAAGGTGTTCCATCCTTGAACATTCCTCTTTCATCAACGTCCTGTATCATATATGCATCATATTTTCTTGCCACATTGTAGTCATCTTCACCAAAGGCAGGTGAAGTATGTACGATTCCTGTGCCGTCTGATGTTTCTACATGATCTCCAAGTGCAACAAAGAATGCCTTTGCATCGCCTGGCACATCGTGGAGTGGCATCAGCTGTTCATATTTTTCATATTCAAATTCCTTGCCTTTTTTTACCTCGAGGATCTTATAATTACCTTCTCCAAGTACTTTATCAGCAAGTTCTTTTGCAAGAATAAATATATTTCCTTTATCCTTACCTTCAGTTATTTCAGCTCTTACATATTCAATCTCAGGACCCATTACGAGCAATGTATCTGACGGAAGTGTCCATGGCGTAGTCGTCCATGCAAGGAAATACTCATTTTCATATCCTAGTCTTTTGAACTTGAGCGTAAGAGTCAGTACAGTAATCTCTTTATACCCTTGGGCAACTTCATGTGAAGCCAGTCCAGTTCCACATCTTGGGCAATATGGAAGGATCTTATGTCCCTCGTAAATCAAGCCCTTATCGTGAAACTGCTTTAGAATCCACCATACTGTCTCAATATAATCATTATCATATGTTATATACGGGTGTTCCAAGTCAACGAGATATGCCATCTTCTCGCTCATATCCTTCCACATGCTCGTGTACTTAAAAACACTTTCCTTACACTTCTCGTTAAACTCCTTAATTCCGTACTTTTCTATATCTTTTTTACCGTTGATTCCTAGCTGTTTCTCAACTTCTATCTCTACAGGGAGACCGTGTGTATCCCATCCGGCCTTACGCTTTACCTGATATCCCTTCATAGTCTTATAGCGGCAGACACTGTCCTTAAGCGTTCTAGCCATAAGGTGGTGAATACCCGGTTTACCGTTTGCTGTAGGAGGACCCTCAAAAAAAACGAATGACGGATCCGATTCTCTCTCCTTAATGCATTTTCCTAGAAGATCTATTTCGTTCCATCTCTTAACTTGCTCTTCCTGCACTTCAGAAACAGGTTTTTCAGATAGTTTTTCAAACATAGTTAATTTTTCCTTCACATCTTCATCTTTTAACTTCAAATTTTCGTTTGATTATATAAAAATTACTGTGTTATTTCAAGTTCGTATATGTTAAAATCCTATAGTATTACATCAAGACAGTTCGTAACCATCCTGTCTATAATTAAAACTAAGGAGATATTATGAATAACGAATTATTACTTTTTTTGACACTCATTGTTGAGTTTACCTTTGTTGTGTTATGCCACAGGTTTCTCGGAAAAAGCGGACTCTATATGTGGATAACAATTGCAACAATAGCTCAAAACATAGAGGTTTTGATTCTCGTTAAAGCTTTTGGTATAGAAATGACGCTTGGAAACATCTTGTTTGCCTCAACATTCTTGGTAACGGATATCGTTAGCGAGCTTTACGGTAAATCCGAATCCTATAAGGCAGTAAGGATAGGGATCATAACATCTATTATCTTTGTAACTATTTCATCATCATGGCTAGCCTATTCACCATCAGAGAACGATTTTGCTTCAAATTCAATTAGATCAATCTTCTCATATACTCCAAGGCTTATGCTTGCAAGTATAAGTGTATATGTGATCGTACAATTTATGGATGTATGGCTGTATCACAGGTGGTGGAAGTTCACTACAGAAAGGTTCGGTGACAAAAAGAAATTTCTTTGGGTAAGGAACAATGGATCAACATTGATTTCTCAACTACTTAATACAATTCTTTTCAACACATTTGCATTTTGGGGTACTTATCCGCTCAAAACCTTGATATCAATAATATTATCATCATATTTAATATTTATTATAACTAGTCTAGCAGATACACCATTTATCTATTTATGCAGGAGATGGGCTATGGATTCTCTCAATTCATCAGTTTCTTTAGATAGCGAATCATAAACGCTTATTTTCTTAGGCGGAGCATTATATGGAATGTATCTTGCTCCGTTTCCTATTATTCTTGAATCTTCATTGTCCCTGTAATATAGGTAGAGTATCTTCTTTATCCTCTTAAGAACATGCTCATCTTTAATTTTTACAGCCAGATTGTTGTTTTTTAATGAATCCTCTGTTAAATCTGCAGAAGAAATATATATCCTCTCATCTTTTGATGATCCGAATAAATATACCTTTGAATTTTCTTCATACCTCCCTGATATCGATTTTATTTCGATATTATTATTGCATTTTTCAGGGTCAATAGCGTTCATCCCGCTTATCAATAATTTTACCTTTGCACCATCTTTTGCCGCTGAGATCAATTTATCGGTGATTATTTTGCTAGTCAAATTTTGAACCTTAATGAATATTCTTCCTTCACTACCTTTAATTCTTTCATGCTCAATTAATTTTACTATCTCTTCAGTAAATCCTTTACCTGCAATTATATCCTTGTACTCTATTACAGTTTCTTTTTCCGAAGCAAGTATATCAAAATAAAACGCAACCTCTTTTGCTATCCTCTTATCAGCTGTAAGAAGCGATAAGTTTGTACTGTTATCATCATATTTTGAATAAAAACTTCCAGTAGAAAAATATGTAGCAGCTGACAATTCGTCATTTTTAATATCGTTTAGAAGCAATTGGTAATAATTAAAGCCAATTGGCTCCTTTTTATTATAGTATAATATTTCCGCATCAAGGTTTTCCAACCTTAAGATTAGAGGTATTATCCTCTCTGCAACTATGCCCTTCTTAAGCTCAACAAGGATTTTTACACGAACTCCCTTTCGGAGAGCCTTTTCTATAGCATCTACAAATTCACTGCTATCAATTTCCTCGCTTATTATAGCTCTTAGCTCTATTAACCTTATGTCATCTACTGCATCCTTCACTAATTTTACTGAAGTGTAATCAGTTTCATATGGCATGTCTAATAAAACATCTCCACTCTCAAGTTCTCTTCCTATGCTTGAAAGGTATATTGAAATATCAAATTTCTTTAACTTCTTATATCTTAACGAAAGAGACTGACTATCCGTAAGTATATTTTCAAGCTCGTAAACATATTGAAATGAAAGTCCGCTTAGTGATTCAAATATTCTATCATCATCTATAAGCAATTTTTTCTCTAAGAATAATTTAAATCTATCAGAAATCTTTCCGCTTATATCAAGCTTTACCGGCCTAGAATCAAATTTATTCCTTGTTAGTGAAATTATTATTGCTTCTTTTACATCATATGGAACTGCTAGACTATTTACATGAGACAGTAACACATCTTCAATTAATATATATTTAATACCTTCGTCTCTAGTGTAAATAATGTTGTGGTCACGTGGTAATTTTGCAATCAAATATTTGTTTTCATCATCCCTTGAGGTGCCTAACACTGAAGCAATATAGCTTTCATCACTCTTTAAATAAATAATATCTTCACTTTCATTTATGATTTGAACATCAATTTCTGGTGAAATCTTTCCATAGAATAGATTGTGTATGTATGATTTTAACCCATCTTCAGCATCTCTAACTCTTTGATGGACAATATTTCTTTTATTTAAATCGATAGATATGTCATGAAAAATTCTATCTCTTTTTTCATATAGCATTTTGATGTAATTATAGGATTCTTCATGATTTAAAATATTATCGGTGGATGAAATTAATTCATTTAGTTTTAAAGAAAAAGATGCAATATATTTAAGGCGTTCAAAAAGAGGAACTTCTTCTTGATAGCCCTTATCAAGGTAGGTCTCGATAAACCTGAGATATGAAAGTGTTAACTTGTTATTATCCATTATTTCTCCATGATTGAAATAAGAGTTCTAATATGCTAAAATTACCGCATATTTAATGATATCAGAATAAATTAATTATACAAAAGCAAATATGAGGTAATCAAAAATATGAGCAAAACATATAAAATATCATCAACAGTTATGTCTCTTGCAACCGTTGTTGTGGGGGCAATACTGCTTACAAAGCCTGAAATTTCTCTTAAACTTATATGCTATGCTGTTGCAATCAGTATAATGGCATATTCTTCATCAAAGTTTGCAGAATATCTGACGACAAAGAATGAAAAAGGAGTCCATCCTATAACGACATTGATTGCCGCGGTCTTTTCATCTTTGCTTGGTCTTTTCCTTTTGATTAAGCCTACGACAATTTCCCAGATTATACCAATTGTTTTAGGTATTTTTATTATAGCAAATGGTTTTTTAATACTGGGTCTTGGTATAGTATACAGACTATTTCTTCCGAAACATGGAATGCTCTCAATAATTTTCGGACTAATATGCATAATTCTAGGACTTCTTGCAACGCTTTACAGTTTCAAAACTCAGCTTATTCTTGTTCAATTTATTGGTATATCACTTCTTATAAGTGGTGTTACAGGTGCTATAAATAATATATTTGTTGTTAAAGCAGCAAATGAAAAAGCAAATGTTACTGATGTCGATTTTACAACAGAAAAAGTTGATCCAAAAGACATTAATGATTCAATTGATATGGAAGAAGTCCATGATAATGTTATAGATGTTGACGATGTTGAAACTAAATAGTTTCAACATCTTTTAAAACTTTCTTACTCTTCACAAAGTAAACCATGAGCATAATGCTACCTGTCAATAACCACGTTACCGGATAAACATTTATCAGAGCGGAAAAGCTTCTCATCCTATCAAATATCAAGTATACCCATGCAATTCTGACTACACATGTTCCAAAAATCGTTACAAGTGCAGGTGTCATAGAATAACCGAATCCTCTCATGCAACCCGCGGTAACCTCATAAGTAGATGCCAGCCATTGAAATATAAGAACATGTGTCATCCTTATCACAGCATATTCAGCTACTATTTTTTCTGTAGTAAACATCATAAGGAGTTCATTCCTAAATAGAAATATCAATAAATTTAGCATCCCACAGAAAAGTATTGAACAACAGATTGAATACCTGAATATTCTTTTACATCTTTCATAGTTTCCAGCACCATAGTTCTGTCCAACAAACGTTGTCGCTGTTTGTGCAAATGAATTTATTGCAAAAAAGCATATAAATTCAAAGATTGTACCTGCCGCTGACCCTGCAATCACATCTTTTCCTAGTGTGTTAATTCCGCCTTGTAAAACTGTATTTGACAGCGAAAAAACCATTCCCTGTATGCCTGCAGGTACTCCAATCCTTATTATGTTTTTTAATGTTTTTTTATCAAAAAAAAGTTTTCTAATATCTAGCTTTATACTGCCTGATTCATTCTGTAAAATTCTTAAAATAATTAAAGCGCTCATTACACTCGCTGTTACTGTTGAAATAGCAACTCCTTCAACGCTTAATTTGAATTTTACAACCAGTAATATATTTAACAGTACATTTAATATACCTGTGAAAACTAATATGTATAAAGGTCTTTTTGTGTCTCCTTTACTCCTTAATATGGATGCTGCAAAATTATAAATGAGAAGAAATGGTGATCCTATAAATAAAAGTCTAAGATAAAGTAGTGCCTCAGGCATTACTTGACTTGGAACGTTTACCATGTTAAGCAATGGTCTGGCAAAAATTTCACCTATTACCAACATTCCTACTCCAAGGATTAGAGAAAATGATATGGACGTATGAACTGCATCACTTATCCTTTTCTCATCAGATGCTCCTATTGCATTTGCTATTACAACATTTGCACCCATAGCTGTTCCCATAAATAAGGAGCCTATTAGATTGACTAATGGTGCGTTGCTCCCGACTGCTGCAAGTGCAGTACTGCTTGCGAACTTTCCTACAACTGCCATATCAGCAGCATTAAAAAGCTGCTGCAGGATACCTGTAGCAGCAAGGGGCAATGCAAAGAAAATTATCTTACTGAGCAATGGCCCGTTCAGCATATCTATTTCTTTTTTTGAAGATTGATTTTTATTCAATTATATACACGAGCTTTCTTATTAATTAGCAGAACCGAAATCAACCTTTATATTCTGGCGTTCAGTTTCATCAGTGATTTCAAACATTGGTTTCTTTGTATAATTGAATATAGAAGCAACTATATTTGATGGGAATGATTCTATTTTTACATTGTATTTTTTTACAACGGCATTGTAGTATTTCCTAGAATTTGCAATATCCCCTTCAATTCCCTGTAATTGCTCCATCAAACTTTGAAAGTTTGAATTAGCCTTTAGATCAGGATATGCTTCTGCCACTGCAAATAAAGTCTTGAGGGTTGATGTAATTTGATTTTCTCCATCAACTCTCTCCTCTGTGCTAGATGCATTGCTCACTGCACTTCTTGCCTTTGTCACGTTTTCAAGAACTTCTTTTTCGTGAATAGCGTAACCTTTAACTGTTTCTACCAAATTTGGGATCAGATCAAATCTTTTTTTCAAATAAACGTCCATAGTAGCAAATCCTTCCTCGACGTCATTTTTTAATCTGACAAAGCTATTATATATTGATAAAAACATCAATAATACAACTAATATAATCACTGCTATTACAATTCCAAAAATCATTTTTACCCTCCTTATAATCTATAGTACGAGAAACTATTAACTACCAAGCTCCACCGCCGCCTCCACCGAAGCCGCCTCCAGTAAAGCCACCGCCACCTCCTGAGAATCCGCCTCCCGAGAAGCCGCCAAATCCATCAGTATCCTTAATATTCATAGTGCCAATCATGTCTTTTGAAACACTATTCATCATGGTCGCAAAATAAGCTGTATTCATTAATCCAGGCACATATACATTTTTATAAGATTCATACCAGTCAGGATGTTTATCATCCAAAATATTATCAAACTTATTTGCCCATTTTTTTGTCAATCCAAATATATAAGCATATGGAAGAATATTATAGAAGTAATCAGGATCCCCCTCAATCAGTTCCTCAAGCTTTGCAATTTCAGCAGTGGAAATAAAATTCTTAAACCCAAGTATTCTACCCATTAACCTTGCATTTTCACTTGTTCTACTTCTCATTCCTGATATAAAAATAGGCGAAGCTATTAAAAACATCATATACACGGTGAACACCTTAATACTATCAATTGAGCTCTCACGAACACAGGTAAAGTACGCCATACCAAATGAGATAAGGATGTATGGGAGTGAGAAAAGGGTGAGTTTTAATCCAGTAGATGCCTTTTTCCCAGAGTACTTCCTGTAATATAACCTTACAAAGTAAAACATTCCTGCCGTAATAATTGAAGCAAATAATAATCCAAAAAATATCTCTACAAAGACTGAAACCGGTTCATCTGTATCAATCCCGGTATAAAATTTATATACAATATAAACTAATATATTCGCAATGAAAAATATCGTTTTAGATACAATATCTGCTGTCTTTGATTTTTTAGAAAAGATTTTATTTTCACCAACAAACTGAGCTTCAACAGCGCCTGTAATATCAACGAGCTTATCAGCTACACCTGAACCTATTTTTTCCGGATCTACTGTTTTGCCTATATCTTCCTGCCCTTCTGATGCACCGTCATTGAAGATACCGTCAAAGAACAATTTTACCGAATTTTTTTCATCTTTAGGATAATCCCTTAGAATGAATTCAAAGCTGTTTTCTGCAACCTCCTTAATGGTTATATATCCCTTGTTAGCAAGATAAAATATCATTGATGATATATCTTTTTTATCTACCGTTCCGTCGATAACATATCCTATATCTAAAGGTGTCATGTCTTCAGGTGGATTAAATTCAACAACCTCTGTGATTCGCGGATTCCTTCCAGCCGTTAGTCTTAAAGCTACGATAGCTATAAGGGAAAGCAAGATTATTAATGATGTAAAACCACCCTTTTTATTCACATCCTGCCAATAATTATTTGGCAAATCTGTTCCAATTGTTACACCTATATTATCAGGCATATTTTCAGCATAAAAATCAACTGTTTTATTATCTTTATCAATATTTATGTCTCCATAGTATAAGTCTTTATCTCCATACTTCCCAGAATATATCTTTAAATTATTCATAGGAAAATCTTTCGGAAATTTAATATGTGCATTTACTTTTCCTATAGGAGTTTCCCAGCCGGAAGGAAAGACATCAAGATATAGATAATCTCCTTTAGATTGATAATAACCTTTAATAGTGTATTTAATAGTGTATTGCTTTTTACCTTCAATAAATTTATCAGGAGAACCAATTCTTATTACCTTGTTCCTATTCTTATTAAAGACCTTGTAATCATAGCCATTAACTTTAATATCTTTTATTGAATATCTCCCGCTAAGAGGAATATTCCTATATATACCTCTACTAGGAGTCTTGAAATCTACATCTATCATTTCGGTGTATTCAAATGTGTTGTCCTTGTTTATGACTATATTGATATTATATTCATCTGTGTTATATTCAGGCGTATCAGCATAAACATCGACTAGACCTAGAAAAATAAAAAGAAATGAACACAATAATATGTATAAAAATGTAGCCTTTTTTGCCCGTTTCTTAGTAAATATAATTGTCTTCATTTCATTTCACCACTATATTTTGTTTTACTTATTTAAGTCTTTTCTCGTTAGATTTATCCTGTTCTGACTATCTATTTCTGTTACCTTTACCTCAACTTTATCACCAATATTCAAAACATCGGTAACCTTATCAATTCTCTTATCTGAAATCTTTGATATGTGGAGTAGCCCTTCTTTATCAGGTAATATTTCGATAAAAGCACCGAAATTCATTATCCTTTTTACTTCTCCTTCATATACCTTACCGACTTCGACATCAGCAGTAAGATAATCTATCATCTTCTTAGCCTTCTCAGCTCCTTCTTTATCCTCACTATATATCATGATAAGGCCTACGTCATCATCGGATATATCGATTTTGCATCCCGTTTCTTCAACGATTTTGTTGACGTTCTTTCCTCCAGGACCAATTACAAGTCTTATCTTATCAGGGTCAACACGCATAGATATACACCTTGGAGCATATGGAGAAAGTTCCTTTCTTGGTGCACTTATCTCTTCAAGCATATTCTTTAATATGTGTGCTCTTCCAACCTTAGCCTGAATAAGAGCTTTTTCAAGGATTTCTCTTGAAAGACCGTGGACTTTTATATCCATCTGCATTGCTGTTACACCGTCCTCCGTACCTGTTACCTTAAAATCCATATCTCCTAGGAAATCTTCCATTCCTTGAATATCACTTAAAATTGCATAATCGCTTGTTCCGTCATCATTAACCCTTTCAATCAATCCCATAGCAATTCCTGATACAGGTTTTTTTATTGGAACTCCTGCATCCATAAGTGCCAAAGTTGAACCACAAGTTGATGCCATAGATGAAGAACCATTGGATGATAATACTTCAGAAACTACCCTTATTGTATAAGGAAATTCTTCTTCATCTGGAAGCACTGGTATGAGAGCTCTCTCAGCAAGTGCTCCATGTCCTATTTCTCTTCTGCCCGGTGAACGAGGAGATTTAGGTTCTCCTGTCGAATAACCCGGGAAATTATATTGATGCATATATCTTTTTGTTGGTCTATCAATATCTATGCTGTCAAGGTATTGTTTTTCACTTAAAGGTGCAATTGTTGCAACTGAAAATGCCTGGGTCTGTCCTCTCTTAAATAGTCCTGAACCATGTGCCCTTGGAAGTAATCCTGTTTCCGACCAAAGAGGTCTAATCTCCTCAAGAGTTCTGTCATCTGGTCTCTTTCCTTCATCAAGAATCATTCGACGTACTTCTTCTTTTTTTATTGTATGTATTACGTCTTTTATTTCCTCTTCTCTCTCAGGGAATTCTTCTTCAAATCTAAGAACTGCATCTTCAGATACAGCATCCATATTGACAATTCTTTCCTGCTTGTCAAAGGTCTTTATAGCTTCTATCATCTTGTTTGTGGAATACTCTCTTACTGCAGCTTCCACATCTTCTCCCGGCTTAAATACCTTGTATTCTGATTTTGCTAGTCCGACCTCACTTACAACTTCTTTAATGAATTTGCAGAGCTTTTTTATCTCTTCATGAGCGAACATAATAGCATCAAGCATATCCATTTCAGGAACTTCACGAGCACCCGCTTCAACCATCATAATCGCTTCTTCTGTTCCTGCAACGGTAAGATCTATATCTGAAATCTGTCTTTTATTTGTATCAGGGTTGATTACAAACTCTCCGTCCACCCTTCCAACTTTTACCGATCCTGTAGGGCCATCCCATGGAATATCCGAGATAGCCAATGCTACGGATGAACCTATCATAGCCGAAATCTCAGGAGAACAATCATGATCAACACTCATTACAGTTGCAATTACTGAAACTTCATTCCTATATCCTTTTGGGAAAAGAGGTCTCAGTGGTCTATCCATAAGCCTTGATGTCAGAGTTCCATGCTCGCCGGGTCTTCCCTCTCTTCTGATATATCCGCCTGGTATCTTCCCAACAGCATACATTTTCTCTTCATAATTACAACTTAATGGGAAAAAATCTACTCCCTCCTTTGCTTCCTTAGAAGCAACAGCTGTACAAAGAACCGAAGTATCCCCATATTTAACCATAACCGCACCATTAGCCTGCTCGGCATATTTGCCTACTTCAAGCTGAAGCAATCTTCCTGCAAGCGGATATTTAAAAACCTTATAATCTGTAAACCTTCCCATTTAATTAACAACTCCCTCCTGTTAATTGTAGTTAAAAAATATAAAACGAGCGGGGAAATTCCCGCTCAAAATTTTGTAAGTATTATTTCCTGAGTCCGAGACGTGATATAAGCGTTCTATACCTCTCGATATCAGTATCTTTCAAATATCTAAGCATGTTTCTTCTTTGACCGACCATCTTAAGCAAGCCTCTTCTTGAATGATTATCCTTTGGATGTGCTTTAAAATGATCATTCAAATCATTAATCCTATATGTCAGAATAGCTATCTGTACCTCAGGAGAACCTGTATCGCCCTCCTTTATAGCATATTCCTTGATAATTTCTGCTTTCTTCTCTTTTGATAACATATTAAACCTCCTATTCTTCTATTGCCTAATTATTGCAATATATTCACCAAAGCATCGCAATCGCCGGAGCTGCAAATTGCAAAAGCTAAGGTACGTTAACATTCCTCAGCTAGTCTATCATAAAGCATAAAGCTTGTCTACACTTTTTATAGTAGACAAGCTTCGCTTTTTACTTAATAATGAATGAAACCAAAAATATAACTGCTATTAATATTGTAAGTATTACGTTTTACCTCTCCGTGGTATGACCTTCCTGTGTTTCCCTCAACAGTTGTAATGCTATTACCATTTACACTCTCAACAAATCCTATATGTGATCCACTTGAAGAAGGAGAATACCTGAATATAATGATATCTCCCGGAGAAGGTGTGTTTGTCCATAAGCCATTGCTCTGACCCCATGCTCTATACGAAGGTACATATGCCTTATTTTTAACACCACTAATTCTGCTTCCTTCACCTATTTTATCAAAACACCATTTAACAAAGCATGCACACCATGGTGTACTGTCACCATTTACATAGCCTGGTGATCCATTGAACAAGTTATCCCAGTATTTTTTACCTGTCTTTGTCCCTATCTCATTTCTTGCAGCCTCAATGATTCTTTCATGTAAGCTATAATCTTTAACTATCTCGCAATTATTATCGAACTTATAGGTTCTCCCACCGTATCTTATCGTCTCATTACATGCTAATGTTCCATCTTCTTTAGCAAAGTATTTAGGTGGTCCAAATGTAATTAATGTATTCTTAAATATATGTCCATCTGTGCTGGCATAATAAGATTTACCATTGTATTTTTTTATACCGTTTTTAAGCACTTCACCTTTTTCAGATGCTATGTATTGCTTATTATCATGTGTAAATAATCCACTTATTGCAGAACCATCATTATTGAATGCATAATCAGTATTGTTAATATTATGAATTCCATTTTTCATTAACTTTCCATCATTATTGGAATAATAATATTTCCCATCTACCAAATTCCATGAATTTTTACTTATAACTCCATTTTTATCGGCATAGTATTTCTCACTATTGATATTGAATAGTCCTATCAGTTTTCTTCCTTTTGTATCAAATCCATAGAGCTTATTGTCTATATTGAATACTCCATTTTTATATAGTGAACCATCATTACCCATATAGTAAGAATATCCGTCTTCAGAATTTATCCAGTTAGCTACAATGAGTTTACCATCTTTACTAAATGAGTATGAGACATTGTTAATTTCTAAAGATTCATTTGCAGCAAGTGTACCGTCAGACTTAGAGTAATACTTGCATCCATCTATTTCGGACCATTCAGATACCTTAAGAATACCATTTTCTCTCGAAATATACTTTTTATCTCCATTAAAGAAAATACCCGTATAAAGACGACCATAAGTGTCAAATGCGTAATTATTCCCATCAATGTTAATTATCGTATTACTATATAGTACGCCGTCTTCTTTTGCAAAGTACCTATTTCCATTGAAGTTGATCCATGAATTCTTGCGAATTACTCCATCATTACCTGCATAATAAGCCTCGCCTTTAAATTTAAAGATGTCTTTATACATAATTCCTGATCTGTCAAATATGTATTCATTACCATCTATTGTCTTTTTTACATCATTATAAAGTTTGCCATCAGGATCTGCAAAATATAATAATTTACCATCTTTAATCCAGCCATCAACACATTTATTCCCATTTTTATAAAAATAGAGTGTACCATTTTCTCTAGCAAGTCCATTGCCATTACGAGGCGAAAAGTCTTTATTATCCTCAGCAGGTACATTTCTTGACTCAGATTGTGACAATGAGACATAAGAATTATTTGACGTCGTATAGTCATTGATTCCAAATGAGACCATTGATGTTAGCATTGTAAAAATGCACACCAAGGTAATAATGGAAGCAACCCTACGTTTTTGCATTTTTTTGAAAACCGGTTTCATAAGTCCGCTCCTTTTATAAATCATCAGAAATTTATTGAAAATATAAGTTAAATTCAATCTGAATTTTACCATTTATTAAAATAGATTTATAAAATTAAAAACAAAAACACATAAATAAAAATTTATGTGTTTTTTATTTCATAATTACTTCACTTTATCATCATTTTTTATTGTAAATATATCAATATTTGGTTTTTATTATTAAGCTATCATTCTATTCAAAAGTGCTTGATTTTCAATGATATTAATGCTCTTTCCACCATATTTCCGCTTCATGTGCATCTATTCTCATCTGTTCAATTAGATCTCCAATCTCTTCAAACTTTTTTTCTTCCCTCTTCCAATGGAAGAACTCTACCTTTATCCTTTTTCCATATATGCTTTTGTCAAATCCAAATACATTTGTTTCGATAGACTTGGCATAATTTCCTATTGTTGGTTTAACACCTATATTCGATATGCTGTTATATATGGTACCGTCAATTTCAGTCTTTGTATAATACACTCCGTTAGGAGGTACAATTCTTTCTGCTTCTAGACTGATATTAGCAGTTGGCATATCGAACGACCTTCCGAGCTTATTACCCTCTATTACAACTCCACTTACCCTATATGGATGTCCGAGAAGATTAGATGCTTTGATCATATTGCCTGACTCAATATTCTTTCTTATAAGGCTTGAGCTTACAACCTCTCCTTCTACTTCTACGGGATTTTGTACGTATGTATGAAACCCGAGTTCCTTCCCCTTTCCGATAAGCGTTCTGGAAGTCCCCTCCCCTCTCGCTCCAAAACTGTAATTAAACCCACAGCAAACGCCTTTTGCGTTCAATTTTTCAATCAAAACATTAGTTATAAATTCATTTGCAGGTGTAATCATCGTCTTCTTATCAAAAGGTATTGAAAGGATGTAATCTATCCCGAGTGAAGCTATATATTCGTATTTCTCCTCGTTACTTGTGATAAATCTTACGGGAGATACTGCCTTTTCTTTGTTGTTTATCCTAGCAATTAAATTCTTTGGATGATTAGAAAACGTATAGCATAAAGACTTTATCCCCATCTCTTTTGCTTGATTGACACAGGTTCCAATAAGCTTTTGATGCCCTATGTGAACTCCGTCAAAATTTCCGAGTGCTACTACAACAGGTTCTTTAACATCCCATTCATCAATTGTATTAAATATTTTCATAACCTTTGATCACCTTCTTGACTACTAATCTTTTATTATTGTCAATCTCTCCGATTCCAATAAATTCGCCTTTATCGTATATCATGTATGAGTTAACCTCGTAATCTACTTTGAAAGGAAACTCTGTTTTCGGCTCTTTAATCACGGTATAATCATCACTTTCACCGGACACCCCATTTATGAATTTATTTAGAAACTGATCCATGATATTGATCTTCCCAAGATTGACAAGTGCTTCTTCCGGTAGAGTAAAAAGACTAGTTAGATTCTTCAGATTGATGGATTCAATGTCTTCTATGGTAAAAGCATCATCAATACTAAATGCTCCGCTTGAAATCCTTCTCAGCTCAGTCATTATAGCACCACAACCAAGCTGATTTCCTATATCATCTGAAATCGTCCTCACATATGTTCCCTTTGAACACGAAACCTTGAACTTGATTTCACCCTTTGATAAATCAATATTCAAAATTTCAATATCCCTTATGAACACCTTTCGTTTCTTGATTTCTATATCAATATCGATGCCCTTTCTTGCGTATTCGTACAAAGGTTTCCCTTTATATTTCAAGGCTGAATACTTTGGCGGGATTTGTTCAACTATTCCTTTATATTCGCTAAATGCCTTATTGATATCTTCATAAGATACATTTGAAAAATCTTTTTCAAAGAGAATTTCTCCTGTTGCATCCAAGGTATCGCTCTTTTTTCCCAGCTTCATTGTGCAAACATAGGTTTTTATATCTGCACCCATATATTCTATTATCCTTGTGGCTTTTCCTATACAAACAGTTAAAAGTCCTGTTGCAATAGGATCCAGGGTTCCTGTATGTCCTATCTTCTCTCGAACACCATATGAGTATAAAATGTTTTTAATTTTTCTAAGTGCATCTTGTGATGTGAAGCCTTTCGGCTTATCTATGTTAATAATCCCATTCATTTCGTAAAGCTTTTTTAAGATCATCAATAATTAAAGAAAGAGCTTCCTTCGGCGGAACCGAAAGATTAAATCCTGCAGCCCTCTTGTGCCCACCTCCACCGAATTTATCAGCTAGCTTTGAGACATCAGCATAGGATTTAGCTCTTAGGCTTACCTTTGTTAGATTAGCTTGATTTTCCTTTAAAATTACAGCAATCTCAACCTCATCTATTGTCATAAGTTTGGTGATAAATCTATCCGTTTCACTCATATCTGTGTTAGTTTTCTTAAGCATTTCCTGTGTTATGAAAGCAATTATAATCTTTCCTTGCTCATATATCTTGATGCTGTCCATTACGAGCTTCTCAAGTTCGAACGAGTTTAGAGAGTCTCTGTTGTATATCAGATTGCTTACTGGCTTTGAATTAAATCCATCTACATCATAGAGTGCTGCAGCTATTTTGTGACTTCTTGCTGTAGTATTTGAGTGTTGAAAATTCCCTGTATCCGTAGTTATCGCTGTAAAAATTGCATAGGATATGTATTTGTCCATTGTGATGCCTAGCTCATTAATGATGTAATATATCAATTCTCCTGTGGCAGCTGAGTCAGGTTCAACTCTCATTAGATCCGGTGTAAAATCAGGCGATGCTGTTATATGATGATCAATCACGATTCTTTCTTTGGCTGACTTAAATACATCTAAACGATTTGAAATTCTGCTCGTATCACTACAATCAACCATAACCGCAAGGTAATCAAGCCCATTAAAAACTTCATTATCAAATGTAGAAATATCTTCATCTAAAAAATCAAAGTTATGCGGAAAGTTTTCATCTACCAAGACATAAGCCTCTATATCAAGAATCCTCAATGCCCTACAAAGTGCCCCTGATGATCCTAGTGCATCACCATCAGGGTGAATATGAGGAAAGATGAGGACGTGTTCATACGACCTCATCTTTTCTGCAATTTTTGAATATGAATCATTATTATTTGACATCGGTTACGATATCCTTTCTATCAGAAATTTCGATTTGATCAAGAAGTTCATCTATATGTCTACCGTAGTCTTCTGATTTATCGATTCTAAATACAAGCTCCGGTGCATGATGAAGCCTGTAATCCTTTGCTATCTTGTTTCTAAAAACTCCTTGTGCTCTCTTGAATCCGTCCAGTACTTCTATATAGACTTCATCTCTATCTTCATCTCTTAGAACAAGTGGTATAACATATATATATGCATAACTGTTATCATTTGTAACCTCTACACCTGATACAGTTATCATTCGGTTTTTTAACCTTGGTTCTTTTATACCATCAACGAGCATAGTGCTTACAGTCTTTTTTATCTCTTCCGAAAGCCTTCCCTGTCTGTAGTTTTTACTCATATCTATACCTTTATGCTATCTCTCTATCTCAACCATATGGAAGCATTCCATGATATCCCCTATCTTTAAGTCATTGTAATCTTCAATGCCTATACCGCACTCATACCCTTGAGTGACTTCCTTAACATTGTCTTTGAACCTTCTGAGTGAAGAGATCGTACCCTCATGAATAACAATTCCATCTCTTACAAGTCTGATCTCCGCATTTCTTCTAATCTTTCCTTCCGTTACATAACCACCCGCAACAGTTCCAAGGTTAGGCACCTTAAATGTTTCTCTTACCTCAACCTTTCCAAGCACTTCCTCCTTAAATTCAGGATCAAGAAGTCCCTTCATAGCAGCTTCTACATCATCAATAATATCGTATATTACCCTATATGTCCTTATCTCTACTTCAGATTTTGCAGCCTCTGTTGTAACATTTGTCGTAGGTCTTACGTTAAACCCAATAATTACAGCATTTGAAGTTTCTGCGAGCATTACATCAGATTCTGTTATTGTTCCTACTCCGCTATGTATAACGTTAACCTTTACATCCTCTGTGTTAAGCTTTTCAAGAGAACTTATAATAGCGCCGACAGAACCTTGTACATCTCCCTTTATAACAAGGTTTAATTCCTTCATTTCACCTTCTTTAATCTGGCTAAAGAGTTTTTCAAGTGTCGTACTGGAGTTTTTCGCAAGCACATCTTCTCTCATCTTAATAGATCTGTTTTCTGCAATCTCTCTAGCTGTCTTATCATCTTTTACAGCGTTAAATGCATCACCAGCCATAGGAACATCATTAAGTCCTAGAATTTCTACAGGAGTTGATGGAAGGGCCTTTTTGATCTGCCTTCCCCTGAAATCAGTCATCTTTCTTATTCTTCCATATGTAGTTCCGGCAACTATGCTTTGCCCTGTATTGAGCGTTCCGTTCATAACTAAGAGAGTTGCAACAGGGCCCTTTGATTTGTCAAGTCTTGCCTCTATGACGTTTCCAAGTGCAAGTCTATTAGGATTTGCCTTTAGCTCAAGGATTTCTGCTTGAAGAAGTATCATTTCCAGTAGTTCTTTAATACCTTCTCCTGTCTTCGCAGAAACATTCGCACTTATAACTTCTCCACCCCAGTCTTCAACTAGAATTCCGTTATCAGCAAGGTCCTTTTTAACTCTGTCAGGATTTGCACCTGGTTTATCAATTTTATTGATTGCGACAATAATAGGTACATTTGCTGCCTTTGCATGGCTTATTGATTCTATCGTCTGCGGCTTAACGCTATCATCAGCTGCAACTACAAGAATTGCAATATCTGTTATCTGCGCACCTCTTGCACGCATTGTTGTAAAAGCTTCGTGTCCAGGTGTATCGAGACATACAACTTTTTTACCATCAATTTCAATCTCTGATGCACCAATATGCTGAGTGATACCTCCTGACTCACCGGCAGTAACATTGGTATTTCTGATTGCATCGAGAAGTGAAGTTTTTCCATGGTCTACATGTCCCATTACGGTAATTACAGGTGCTCTATTTTCAAGATCACTTTCTCTATCCTCATAGGCATCAATACCCTCTTCTTCAATTACTGGCTCTTCTTCAGTTACTACAATCTTCACTCCTAGCTCCTCAGAAAGAAGCTCAACAGTATCCTTATCTAGGGTCTGGTTAATTGTAGCCATAATACCTAGCTTCATGAGTTCCATTATTATCATTGAAGTAGATATTTCCGCCTGTTCTGATAAACCAGCAACGGTTATAGGTACTGTAATTGCAACAGTTCCCTCAGGTAGAGTCTCCTCAATTGGTGTTTCTACCGGCTCCTCTATCTTTGGCTTATTCTTCTTCTTTCTAGTCTTCTTTTCGAGGGACCTTTCATCAAAATATTTACTATTTCCTCTATCGTTATCCTTCTTTATACGCTTTCTACGTTCTCTTTCACCATCGTTTTCATTGTTAAAGAATTTCTTGCTTTTTCCCCTCTGAGGCCTTGCAGCAGATGATGCCTTCTCTTTATTGGCACTGAAGTTCTTCTTTCTTCTTTCTTCCTTTACATCTTTTGTGCTTTTATCAGGCCTTGCTTCACTATCCTTATAAGCTTGTTTTTCAATATTTTTCTTTTTAGTGCTTTTCTTTGGTTTTGATATTTCTTTTTTCTCTTCTTTTTCGTTATTTAATGTCGATGCATCAAAAACCTTCTTAAAGCGCATAGGTTTATTTGGTGCATTTATATAATCATCTTTTTCTTTCTTCTCAATTTTTTTATTTGATTCTTTAGTAATTTCTTTTTTTGCATCATCAATCTTAGGAGCCTTTTTAATTGGTTCTTCAGTTTCTTTTTTTACTTTTTCTTTCGGCATCAAATCTACTGCCTCTTCCTTTTTCTTAGGATTAGGTTTTTTAGAAGGTGCTGCCTTTAATGGAATCGCCTTTATCTTTGGCCTATTTTCCTTATCGGATTTTATTGAAGAATTTCCACGTAAAAGGTTCATAGTGCTTGTAAGCCTTTTTGCATCTTCATCGGAAACACTACTTCTCGCAGTTTTTACCACAATTCCAAGCCTTTCTGACTGAATTTTAATTTCATCAATAGTCATTTCAAGCTCTTTTGCAAGTTCTGAAACCTTTCTTGCCATTAATTACCTCCATTTATGATACTAATTACTTCTTGAATCAAATTATCTATATCATTATTTTCAAAGTTATATTTAAACGTTCGGTCATACCTCTTTTTTTTCTTTGCCTCGATTGCACAACTATTGTTTTTACAAAGGTATGCTCCGCGTCCTTCTATATATCTATTTATATCTATTTTTATTGATTTATGATCAAAAACAATCCTGATTAATTCATCTTGCGGATATGACTTCATGCATCCTATGCATCTTCTCATAGGAATATGTTGTTTCATTATGTATTACTCCTGTTTCTGATCATTTGTTTCTATCTGTTCATCTTTTTCATTCTGATCATCTTCATCAACATCTTCATATTCGTCAAAATTGAATCCGCTTTCAAGTAACTGAGACTTGCTCTTTATATCTATCTTCCATTTGCTTACCCTAGCAGCAAGTCTTACATTTTGTCCTTCTCTTCCAATTGCGAGTGAAAGCTGATTTTCAGGCACCAGTGCCGTTGCAATATTTTCATCTTCATTTATGAAAACCGCTTCAACAGCAGCTGGTTTTAGAACATTGCTTATAAGGACTGTAGGGTCTTCGCTCCATACTATGATGTCTATCTTCTCTCCAAATAATTCATCCACTATAGTTTGAACCCTGTTTCCTCTTGTACCTACACATGCTCCAACTGGATCAACATTATCATCATGAGATTGAACTGCAATTTTTGTTCTTGAACCAGCTTCTCTTGCAATACCCTTAATTTCAATTATACCATCTGAAATTTCAGGGATTTCCATCTCAAAAAGTTTTCTGACAAAATCAGGATGTGATCTGGAAAGGAAGATCTGAGTCCCACGCTTTCTATCTTTTTTGACATCGGTAACATAAGCCATGATTCTGTCACCAACCTGAAGATTCTCAGATTTTACCTGCTCCGATCTAGGAAGTATCCCCTCTACTGTGCCTGCATTCAAAAATATTGTGCCATTGTTGATTCTCTCGATTTTCGCACTTATAATCTTATTTTTCTTGTCTTTATTGTCTTCGTATGTGTGTTCGCGCTCGGCTTCTCTTATCTTCTGTATGACTACCTGTTTTGCTGACTGTGTTGCAATTCTTCCAAAATCCTGTGGATCAATACTATATTCCATGACATCACCAATCTCATATCCATACTCGCTTGCCTCATCGATTGATACCTCAGTTGCCTCATTCAGAACTTCGTTAACAACTTGTTTTCTAAGTATTACGCTTACATCTCCTGTTTCTTTATCGACATTAGCCTTTACATCCGGGGTGAACGACTCACCACTTTTACGATATGTTTTCTTATATGCATTTTCTATAGCTGTTTCAATCGCAGCTACTATCTCATCCTTGGAAATATTTCTCTCCTGCTCCAGAGCGTCAAGTGCTTCCAAAAATTCTATATTCATCTATTCCTCCTAAAAAATTACAGAAAGATTGATCTTGGCAATCTTATTTTTCGGTATCTCAATAAGTTCTTCTTTGTTATTTTTTCTAACAATTATAAGAACGATGTCATCTTTTAACCCTTGAAGAATTCCTTCAAATTGCTTCATTTTATCCATGGGTTCGTACAATTTGACTTCTACAATTCGTCCTTTAAAACGCTCAAAATCTCTTTGACTTATTAATTCTCTATCAAGCCCCGGGGAATTTACAGATAAGTTGTACTGATGTGGTATTATATCTACCTTATCAAGCTTATCGCTAAGATATCTATTCACCATTTCACATTCTTCTATTGTGATAGATCTTTCTTCAGAATCTGATATATTATCTATGTAAACATCTAGATTCCATTCTTTCCCTACCTTTTTATAGTCAATTTTATAAATTGAAAGGTTATTATCCTTTAGAAAATCAACTATCATTTCTTGAACCTTTGATGATATATCTTTTTTTGACATAAATTATACCTAACATATGTTAATAACATAAATGAAAGAGTGGGAATGCCCACTCTTTCAAAGAATTAACTACCGTGAGAATAGTATCACATACTCTCTATAAAATCAAGTTTTTTGACTTCCTCATGTTTTTTTAACATCCTCATTGAATTCAATATGCATATAACAGCGACACCAACATCGGCGAACACAGCCCACCACATACCTATTATTCCAAAAGCTCCAAGTATTAGAAAAAGTATTTTTATAAAAATAGCGAATACTATATTCTGCCAAGATATTTTAACAGTTCTCTTAGCTATTCTGAATGCCTTATCTATTCTTCTTAGGTTATCGTCCATAATAACAATGTCAGCAGCTTCTATTGCAGCATCTGAACCGGCACCTCCCATTGCAATTCCAACATCTACACGAGATAATACAGGTGCATCATTAATTCCGTCTCCTAAATATGCCATAAGGTTATTCTTGTCATTTTTATTTTGATCTATCAATTCTTCGACTATTTTTACCTTATCCTGAGGGAGAAGTTCATAGTAATATTCATTTATTCCAAGTTTTTCTGCAATCTTCTCAGCAGATTCTTTCCTATCTCCCGTAAGCATTATGAAATTTTCTACCCCATCATCTTTGAAAAGCCTCAATGCATCTCTTGCCTCTTTTTTCTCACTATCACTTATTGATATTATTCCGACAAGTTTGCCTTCTTTTGAAACATATATAGATGTATTGTCAGGATATTTGAACCCGGATGTATCTATGTTATTTTCATCCATCATCTTTTTATTTCCTGCAATAATAAGTTCTCCATCTATATAGCCTCTTATGCCAAGTCCTGACTCATTCTTTACATCAGTTATTTCATCCTTATTTATATGATCTGATTTCTCTTTTATTTCATCATATGCAAGGCATATGGAATTAGCTATCGGATGGTTTGAATACGATTCAAGATATGAGGCAAGTCTTAGGACATCGGACTTCGTATAGTCACTTGCTGCGTAAACATCTGTAACCTGAAATTCTCCTGTCGTAAGTGTTCCGGTTTTATCGGTTATAATCGTCTTAACTTTTGTCAATGCTTCAAGATAGTTTGAACCCTTTACAAGAATTCCTTCTCTTGATGCTGCTCCGACTCCGCCGAAGAAAGCAAGCGGAACTGATATAACAAGTGCACACGGGCAAGATATTACCAGGAATGTGCAAGCCCTCATCATCCATTCCATCCAATTCGAAGTAATTATTCCTGGAATTATGAGCAATGCCAACGCTGATATTACAACAATCGGGGTATAATACCTGGAAAATTTTGTGATAAACTTCTCAGATTTAGATTTTTTATCCATTGACTCTTCTACAAGTTCTAGTATTATTGCTACAGTTGAGTCAATATACTCTTTTTCAGCTTTAATTTTTATAAGAGATTCACCATTAACACAACCGGATAATACTTTATCCCCGATTTTTTTGAATATTGGAAGTGCTTCACCTGTTAATGCTGATGTGTTTATCTCACTTTCTCCATAAACAACGGCACCATCAACTGGTATCTTTTCTCCCGGCTTAACTATAAGTATATCCCCAATTCTGACATCATCAGGTTCAATTTCTTCATAATCACCACCAGCTATTTCTCTTAGTGCTACTGTAGGTGCAATCTCCATAAGTTCCTTGATAGAACGCCTCGACTTATTAACTGCATAATCCTGGAATAGTTCACCAATCTGATATAGTAGCATTACCGCAACAGCTTCAGTATATTCTCCTATAAATAAGGCCCCCGCTGTGGCAATCGTCATAAGAAATTCTTCATCAAATATCCTGCCCTTAGAAATATCAAATAAAGAACCTTTTACAACTGGAAATCCCACAATTAAGTATGGAATTATGTAGAGTAAAAATCTAATAAAAGATCGTTCGGAATCAAAACTTATAAAGTTAAGAAATTCAGAGCCAGCAATTCCTATCGTAATTATTGCTGAAAGGATAATACAAATTAATTTGTTTTTTTGATCATCGTTAAAAGTTGACATAGCTAATTTTCCTCATTTAGTTTACCTTACTATAGCTGCTCCTTTGTCTATCTTCTTCATCTCAGCTTCTGCAAGATCAAGAATATTGTTAAACTCAGAATCATCAGCCTCGATTGTTAATTTTTCAGTTAAAAAATTAAGCTTTGCATTAGTAACGCCATCAATTTTGTTAATAGCTTCTTCCATTTGTCTTGCGCAATCTGCACAGTCAACATCAGTAACATTAAATTTCTTTTTCATAATAATCCTCCCTTAAATTAATTTACTCGTCAATATGTTCAACACCCATCTCAATTATCGTTTTAACATGATCATCGTCCAATGAATAATATATTGACTGCCCCTCTCTACGAGACTTGATAAGCTTGTAATTCTTAAGCTGCTTAAGCTGATGAGAAATAGCACTTTGATTCATCTCTAGATTTTCAGTAATCTCAGTAACATTCTTTTCTTCATCGAAAAGGTCATACAGAATTCTTATCCTCGTTGAATCGGCAAAGGCCTTGAAGAGTTCCGCCAAATCATAGAGTTCATCGATTTCGAGCCTTCTTGCTTTTCCTTTCTTATCTTCTTTATTATTCACAATATGAACACCCCTTTCATATATGTATATATTATCATCTATTCATATATTGTCAATACCTTTTTCATAAAAAATGTTGGGCTTAAATGCCCAACATTTCCATAATTGAAATCTGTGCAGAATTAGGAATATTCCCGAACACATTGTATTTTGACAACATATCTATATTATTCTCAGTTAATTTTGTCCTTGATCTTACATCGTCGAGTGATAAAAATTTTTCTTTTTTATATTCCTTATCAATGCTTTTCGCCGCATTTTCACCTATACCGTTAAATGCACGATAAGGAATATTAATTTTACCTTCATATGCATTGAATTTTAAAGGATCACTTATGCCAAGAATAGGAAGACTGAATTCATATCCTCTTGCATATATTTCATAAACTACTTCCATAACGGTGAGTTGATTTCTTTCTGTTTGAGATGCATTATTGCCCATATTCTCAAGCTCATTTATTCTTCTTAAAACTGCACTAATGCCGGACATTGTAGTTCCTACATCAAAGTCATCAACTTTTTTACTCAGATATGCAGAATAGAACTCCAACGGATAATTAACCTTGAACCAGGCAAATCTAAGTGCATGCATCACATAAGCAGCAGCATGTGCTCTTGGAAAAAGATATTGAAGAGTTTTACAAGAATCAATGTACCATTCCGGTACATCGTGAGACTTCATTATAGCAAGCTCCTCATTTGTAAGATCTTTGTTTTTCCTGACATGCTCCATTATACTGAATGCCTGGCTTTCTTCTACTCCCTTGATTATAAGATAATTCATTATATCGTCACGGCATGAAATAACTTCATTAATACTGGCAATTTTATTCTTTACCAAGTCCTCAGCATTTTCCTGCCAAACCTTTGTTCCATGTGAGAATCCTGACATCTTAACAAGTTCAGAATAGGTTGTTGGCTTTATCGTGTCGAGCATTCCTCTTGTAAAATGTGTGCCAAACTCAGGAATAGCATATGTACCATGTTTAAATTTATACCCTTTAATCTTTATTTTTAATGCATCTAAAGATGTAAAGATGCTCATAGTCTCCTCATCGTCAAGCGGAACAGATTTTGGATCTATGCCGGTCATATCTTGTAGATGTCTTAAGATAGAAGGCGCATCATGACCGAGAATATCAAGTTTTAGCAGATTATTATCTATTTTGTGATAATCGTAATGTGTGGTTATTATATCTGAATCTCGATTGTTTGCAGGTCTTTGTATAGGAGTAAACTCATAGATCTCATGCCCCTTTGGTAGAACTATAATTCCTCCCGGATGCTGTCCTGTAGTCCTTTTAACACCGCTACAGCCTTTAACCAGATAATCAATATCTGACTGAGAAGCTTCAATTTCGTTCTCTTCAATATATTTTTTTACGAATCCAAATGCCGTCCTTTCTTTAATTCGTGATACCGTCCCCGCTTTGAATACATTTTTCTCACCGAATATCTCGCCTGCATACTTATGTGCTGTAGATTGATACTCTGGTGCAAAATTAAGATCAATATCCGGTTCCTTGTCCCCCTTAAATCCTAGGAATGTCTCAAAAGGGATATTAAATCCATCTTTTTTTAGAAGTGTACTGCATCTTGGACATTTTTTATCTGGTAGATCAAATCCTACATCATATTTGCTAATCTCTTCTGAAAGCTCGAAATACTTGCATTTTGGACAATAATAATGTGGTTTGATAGGGTTTATTTCAGTTATTCCTGCCATAGTTGCAGCAAATGAAGATCCGACCGAGCCACGACTTCCTACCAGATATCCATCTTCTTCTGACTTTTTAATAAGCATCTGCGCAGCTATATAAAGTGCTGCATATCCGTTACCTATTATTGAATCAAGTTCCTTTTTGAGTCTCTGTTCAATTTTATCCGGAAGCGGATTCCCATATAATTCATGTGCTCTATCGTAACATATCTCCTTTAATTTTTCATTTGCTCCTGGTATTTCAGGATAAAACTTTCCCTCAGGGGTTGGCCTTATCACCTCAATCATCTCGGCAATTTTATTTGTGTTTGCAATAACAACTTCATGTGCACGGTCACCCAGGTAGCTAAATTCCTTCATCATTTCATCGGTTGTTTTCAAATAGAGATTGTTAGAATTTGTCTCGCTAAATCCCATACCGTGCATTATTATATTTCTATAAATAGCCGCTTCACGAGTTGGATAATGTGCATCTGTCGTGGCAACTGTTAACTTGCCAAGTTTGTCACCGATTTCAAGTACCCTTCTGTTCGCATTTAGAATATCCTCTTCTGAAGCAAGGATTCCTTTATCGACGAGAAACTTGTTATTTCCCCTAGGCTGTATCTCAAGATAGTCATAGAATGAAGCGATTTTAAGCAGCTCTTCTTCAGGAATTCCATTTATAATTGCTCTATATACCTCGCCTGCTTCGCATGCACTTCCAATAATTATACCTTCCCTATATTTTTCTATAATTGATTTTGGCAGCCTCGGTTTTTTGTAAAAATATTTCATATGTGAAACTGAGACCATTTTGTATAAATTTCTAAGACCAACCATGTTTTTTACCAGCAAAATTATGTGATTGGTATTTTTCCTCTTGATATCAATGCTCCCATCATTATTTATGCAGCCTTCATCATCATAAATATATCCTTCCATTCCGTAAATGATTTTGATATCAATTCCCTGCTTTTTTAATTTATCAGCGGCATTGCATGCATCAGGGAACGACTGGACAACCCCGTGGTCAGTTATGGCAACAGCAGGCTGTTTCCACTTTGCCGCTTGGTTCACAAGATACTCGGGTTCTGTAAACCCGTCATTATCACTCATTACAGTATGTGCATGTAATTCAACGCGTTTACCATTATCATAATTATCCAATATTTCGGGTTTATCAATTATATTTATTGACTTCGCCATTATTGCATGTCTCTTATCATATCTATCTATTTCTGAATCTCCTAATACCCTAAGATTTTCTCCTATAGCAAGCTTTTTGAAATTCTCATTAAAAATTTTGTTCTTCATAAAGCATTTAATACGCATTGTATTGTTTTTTTCTGCTATAAAAAACTCTATTAAATATGTCTCTTTATTTATCTTTTTTTCTTCATTTATCTTAAAAATTTCACCATCTACTATTACTCCGCCTTTTTTGCCGATTAAATTGACTGCATTTTCATATTCTATAGGTTCTCCGTTGATAATTTTACCAATTATAATCTTACCAGGTCTCTTCATTATTGATCCATTGTTACCTGTTTCACTTTCTAGTGAATTCTTATCAAAAATTTCAATCAATTCAATATTGTCTATTCCATTTAGATTATCAATCAGCCACTTACGATAAATCTCTTTAGTATATTTTGACAATGGGAAATTCAATTTGATAGTAATAATAAGTTTCAAGTTTGTTTTATCATACTTAACCTTCAGAATTTCGAAATATAATTCTGAAGGTTTTTTATCTGCATATTCTGCAATTTTTTCCTTTGAAAGTACTTCCTCGGGGAAATCATATTTGTTCAAATTATTCATAGTCATCTTTTATTATTTTTACCAATTCTTCAATAAGTTTTGTTTCGGGAACTTTCTTTAATATTTCACCTTTTCTAAAAATTAGTCCCTCTCCAATTCCTCCTGCAATACCATAATCAGCTTCTTTGGCTTCACCAGGGCCATTTACTGCACATCCCATTACAGCAACCTTAATTGGTGATAATTTTAAATCCTCGTAATCATCCTCTATAGACTTTAAGGCTTCCTCAGCTCTTGTAGCAAGTGATATAAGATCAATTCTTGTCCTACCACATGTCGGGCAAGAAACGATTTCTATGGGTTTCTTCCTTATATCAATTGCTTCTAGTATTTCCTTTGCAAATTTAACCTCTTCTAATGGATCGTCAGTTAAAGAAACTCTAATTGTATCACCAATACCGGAAAGAAGCAGACTTCCTATACCTATAGCTGATTTGATTTTACCGTTTTTTGCCGTTCCGGATTCTGTAATTCCAATATGTATCGGGTAATTAGTCAAATCTTTTATTATCATATGTGCATCGTAATTCATTTTCACATTTGATGATTTAATTGAAAGGACTAGGTTATCATAATCCATTTTTTCAATCTGACTGAGTGTATTAATTGCACTTTCAGCAAGCCCTTCAGCAGTAACTCCATTATATTTAGATATAATTTCTCTACTAAGTGAACCTGAATTTACACCAACCCTTATTGGAATATTTCTACTCTTTGCTGCCTCTATAACTTTTTCAAGTTTTCTCTTATCTCCTATATTACCTGGATTAATTCTTATTTTATCTGCACCCTTATTGATTGCCATAATCGCAAGTTTATAATCGAAATGAATGTCAGCAACTAATGGCATATCTGTAAGCTTCCTAACATGTCCAAATGAGTCTAAAGCATTTATATCTGGAATTGCTACCCTTACTATATCGCAACCAGCCCTTTCAAGGTCTTCAATCTGATGAAGAAGCGCTGTTTCATCTTTAGTGTCAACATTCGTCATAGATTGAATTGAAATTGGTGCATCGCCACCTATTAATATTCTGCCGCATCTTACCTGTTTAGTCATTTTATCTCCTAGCAAGAAATCTTATGATATCATTCCATGTTACAAATATCAGTAATATAATAAGAAGAATGAAACCAGCAAGATGAATCTTTCCCTCAACCTCATCAGATATTGCATTACCTGTAATTCTCCTAATTATTGTAAAAATCACCCTTCCACCGTCAAGTGCTGGAAATGGGAGCATATTGATCACTGCAAGATTTATAGAAATTATTACAGCTAAATAAATAAACGATAGTATACCTTGTCTACTACTTTCACCTACAAGTGTTATTATACCTATAGGTCCCGCTACGTTTTTCTTAATATTTACCTTGCCCGTTATCATCTGGTATAAGCCCTGATACATGGCCTTATTAATTTTCCATGTTGCAACAGTACCATATGATATAGATTTGAAAATATTATGTCCCGGTTTTGATGTAATTCCTATTATCATTCTTTCGTCTTTAAGCTCGGGAATCACTTCAAAATTTTTATTTATTCCGTTTCTTTCAACTCCAACATTAATTGCTTCTTTAGATTTTTTATCCATGGTTTTTATAATATCATCCCATGAATTAACCCTAACATCATCTATGCTAATAATTTTATCTCCAGTTTTTATCCCTGCAATCTTTGCCGGTGAATTTTCCTTTACGCTACCAACTGTATTTGTAGGCATGCCAACTATTTGAAAGGTAATAATCATCAGAATAATTGCAACAATAATGTTCATTAAAGCCCCTGATGATAAAACGAAAATTTTCCTAGGCATAGTGCTGTTATTAAAAGCTCTTGGGTTATCGCTATTTTCATCTTCCCCTTCCATTGCACAGAAACCACCTATAGGAAAGGCTCTTATTGAGTATTTTGTCTCCTTGCCAAGCTTTTGATAAATCTTGGGTCCCATTCCAATAGAAAACTCATTCACCTTTATTCCCGAAATCTTCGCTGCTGCAAAATGTCCGAATTCATGAGGAATTATCATTATACAGAATAGTATTATTGTCAATATAAATGTCAGCATATATTATTTCTCACAATCTCTCTAACATACGCTCTTGCTTCTTTATCTATCTGAATTATATCTTCGATTGATGAAGGTGCGTAAAATTTTTGTCTTTCCATAACCTTTAATAAATATCTTTGAATATCAGTAAATTTAATAGCTCCTTGTAAAAACATCTCTACAAGTTCTTCATTTGCACCGTTCATAATAATAGGTGCAGATTTGCCTTCATTAAGGGCCTCATATGCAATATCAAGGCATCTAAATACCTCTCTATCTGGTTTTTCAAAATTTAGGCTTCTTATATTGAATAGGTCAAGCTTTTCAGTTTTAATATTATTTCTGTTCGGATAATTCAATGCAAGGCTTATTGGAATTTTCATATCGGGGAAGCTCATCTGTGCAATTATTGAATTATCCTCAAACTCTACAGCAGAATGCACAATACTCTCAGGATGTATGTGTACATCTATCTTATCTCCTTGTACATCAAAGAGCCATCTTGCTTCAATAATTTCAAGCCCCTTATTCATCATAGTCGCAGAGTCTATTGTGATTTTTTTCCCCATCTTCCACTTAGGATGATTTAGTGCATCTTTAATAGTTACTTTTTCCAGTTCTTCCTTTGAATAACCTCTGAAGGGTCCGCCGGAAGCGGTCAAAATAATCCTTTTTATATCGCTTCCAAGTCTAGATTCAAGGCATTGAAAAATTGCACTGTGTTCACTGTCAATTGGAAGAAGTCTTACTCCCATTTTTTTGACAGCCTTCATTATTAATTCTCCTCCTGTTACCATTGTCTCCTTATTAGCAAGAGCAATGTCTTTTCCATTCATTATGGCTTCATATGTAGGAAGTAGACCGCTTATCCCCATCAGTGCATTCACAACCATGTCCGCCTGCATTTTCACTAATTCTATGTTACCTGACTCTCCGGATAAAACTTGAATGTTTTTAAATTCCTCTTTAATTTCAGTTGCTTTTTTCTCGTTCGATATTGATACGAATTTTGGGTTAAATTCAAGTATCTGTTTCCTTAGTAAATCTATGTTGTTATTGCATGAAAGTCCGATTATATTGAATTTATCAGGATTGTCTCTTATAATATCAACCGTGCTTTGTCCTATTGATCCGGTGCTTCCAAGTATTGTTATATTCTTCATTTCTATTATCTCTATATAAAATAAATTAAATTCCTAAAATTACAAAGATGACATAGTAATATACTATTGGAGCAACAAATATTACACTGTCAAATCTGTCCAATATACCTCCATGTCCTGGAATTAAATTGCCGTAGTCTTTTATTCCCATCTGCCTTTTGAATGACGATGCAACAAGATCTCCGCATTCTGAAATTATTCCTCCTATTATCCCTATGATTAGACAGTGATACCATATATCCTTCATAAAAAGGATGCCAAATATTAAGCCTAGGATTCCTGCACCTACTATCCCGCCAACTGCACCTTCAATGCTTTTTTTTGGGCTTAAATTTGGTGCCATCTTGTGTTTACCAAAAAAAGAACCAATAAAATATGCAAAAATATCAGAACCGAAGGCAGCAAGAATTATCATCCAAAGCATTAATCTATGAGTTGTTCCATCAAGCAAAACTATGTGATATGGGAAAAATGCCAAATACAATAATCCTATTATAGTTGCAATTGAATCATATGGACCCCTTTTTACGACATTAAGTCCATATAATAGTGACAATGCTATAGAAACAAAAATCCAAAGCATTAAAAAATATGTTTTAAATCCAATAAATGCATGAGTTCCGTAAAGAACTAATATCATAAAATACGCCAAATATTTTGATGGTCTTATACCATTTTTTTCGTACATGGTAAAGAACTCCCTTATTCCTATCAATGATATTAGCATGCATGCAATAATAAGTGGAATTTTTCCAAAATATATTATTGAAAGAAGTGGAACCATGAAAAGGCCCGAAATTATTCTTGTCTTCATCTATCGTCTTCCTTTCTTCCTCCATATCTTCTATCTCTTTTTGTATATAATTCAATTAAATTTTCATATTCAGAAATCGTAAAATCAGGCCATAATGTTTCCGTAAACATTAATTCACTATAGGATGCCTGCCAGATCAAGAAATTTGAAAGCCTCTGTTCTCCTCCTGTTCTTATTATAAGATCGGGATCTGGTATATTGAAATGAACTTTCCCCGTATAAAGATGATTGGATAAATCCTCTTCTGTTACTATAAGACCTCTTTGATCCTCATTTCTTTCTCTTTCTTTTATTAATTCATTTACAGACATTACAATGTCATCGCGGCCACCATAATTGATTGCTATATTAAATTTAAGTCCATCATTAGCTTTCGTTTCATTGATCATTTTATTAAGAGCTTTTACAGAAGGATTTGGAAGTTTGTTATAATCACCGATTACATTAATATGCACATTAGCTTCTATAAGCTCATCAAGCTCTGATTTAACATATTGGATTATTAAATTAAACAGTCCTGACACTTCTTCTTCACTTCTTTTCCAGTTCTCTGTAGAAAAAGCATACACTGTTAAATATTCAATACCCATCTTAGCTGTTGCAGTTACAATATTTTTCATTGTAGTTGCTCCAGTCTTATGGCCAAATAATCTTGGTTTATTCTTTGACTTGGCCCATCTGCCGTTTCCATCCATGATTATTGCTACATGCCTTGGAAGCTCTTTAATTAATTTATTCCCCATATAACTATCCTTATATAACTAAACGTGGCTTCTGCCACGCTTAAGCCAAATATTTTTCATGCCTACTCTATACAGACATAAGCTCTTTGTTCTTATCTTCAATCATTTTATCTATATCTTTTACAGCGTTGTCAATTTTTTTCTGAAGATTATCCATTTCTTTTTTGCACTCATCTTCAGATATGTCTCCGTTTTTTTGATCTTTTTTAAGCTGATCATTTATTTCTCTTCTTACATTTCTTATTGCAATCTTTGATTCCTCTCCATATCTCTTAATTACCTTTGTTAGTTCCTTTCTTCTTTCTTCTGTCAGTTGAGGAATTACGAGCCTTATAACTTTTCCATCATTAGCAGGATTAATTCCTATATCAGTCTCATTTATTGCTCTTTCAATATCTCCTATCGCTTTAACATCAAAAGGTGTGATCATTAAAGTTCTAGGATCAGGTGTTGAAATATTCGCCAGGCTCTTGAGCGGTGTCGGTGCACCGTAATATGAAACCATTACTTTATCAAGGAGTGCAGGATTCGCTCTTCCTGCTCTTACAGTGTTTAAATTTTCTTTAAGATTATCCTTCGTTGAAATTATTTTTTCATCGATATTTTTTTTAGCAGACATAGTTTCCTCCCTTAGTGTATTAAAGTACCTACATTTTCTCCATTAATAACCTTCATTAAATTGCCTTCATCGGAAAGTGCAAAAACATATATATTTATATTATTATCCCTACATAGTGTTGCTGCGGTTAGATCCATAACCCTTAGATTTTTCTCCAAAATGTCTATGTATGAAAGATCCGTGTACCTTATCGCATTCGGATTAACCTTCGGATCTTCTGAATAAACGGCATCTATGTTCTTTGCAAGTAATATCACTTCGGCATCTATCTCAGCAGCTCTGAGTGCCGCAGCAGTATCCGTAGAAAAGAACGGACTTCCAATTCCGCCACCGAAAATAACGACCTTTCCGGCCTCTAGATAATCAAGGGCTTTCCTTCTTGAATAACCTTCTGCAAGATCCCTCATCTCTATTGCAGTGAGTGTCTTGGCATCACATCCAATTGATAGTAATGAGTCCTGAAGTGCCAGTGCATTCATGACAGTTGCAAGCATTCCCATGTAATCAGCTGTTGCTCTATCTATGTTTCCGCCATTTCTTCCTCTGAAAAAATTACCGCCTCCTACAACGATTGCAACCTGAACATTGTTGTCAACTATTTCCTTTATTTGTCTAGCGACCTTAAGCGTCATCTCATCATTAACACCGAATTTGTCATCTCCTGCTATAGCTTCACCGCTTAATTTTATAAGAACTCTTTTGTATTTTATTCCCATTGTTTCCCTTTCTTGAATATAGGTTATTTTCTAATGTTACATATATATGAAACTGTTATATAATTACCTCCCTTTGCTAACTCTAACAAATCATTATATTTTGACATCTCTTCGTTTAATTCTATATCTCCATATGGTTTTTTATTTCCTTTTACAAGATCTATCTTATCTATTAATGAAGGCTTTGGCGGTGAAAGAACGATATATTTTATATTTTTCATTTTAATATTCTTAGAGATAAGTTCCCTTGCATCTTCTTCACTACATATTTTATCAACCAAGTTCAAATCTTTTGCCTGTGTTGCAGTATAAATACGTCCGTCAGCTATTTCCCTAACCTTTTCGATATCAATTTTTCTTCCATCTGCTACAATATTGATAAACCTTTCATATGATTCATCAATTAATGACTGCATTATTTTACGCTGTTCATCAGTCATATCCTCCGTTGAGCTTCCCATTGACTTATTTCTTCCTGATGTAATGGTTTCCGTCTTTATTCCAAGTTTATCAAGAAGTCCCTTTACATTTATCATAGTTCCTGTCGTGACTCCAATAGAACCTGTCCAACAATTTCTATTTGCATAAATTTTGTCAGCCGCAGCTGAAACATAATATCCACCTG